>CAZKIM010000030.1:0-5768 GCA_964552855.1 uncultured Solibacteraceae bacterium
TCGCGGCTGAGGGAGAAGCGGATCGAGCCTTTGGCGCATTCCGCCTTCATCGCCTTGAGCACATGGCTGGGTTCCACCTGTCCGGTGGTGCAGGCGCTTCCCGTGGAGACACAGACGCCGCGCTCGCCGAGCTTGAGCAGAAGCGCTTCGCCATCCGCGCCTTCAAAGCCCGCGAAGCAGGTGTTGGGAAGGCGCTCCGCCCCCGCGCCGTGGATGCGCGCGGCGGGAATGGCGCGGATCGCCGCTTCCAGGCGGTCCCTCAGCACCCCGACCCGCGCCATGTCCGGCAGGTGCGAGCCCGCGAGCTGCACCGCCTTCCCAAGGCCCACCACGCCCGGCACATTCTCGGTGGTGGCCCTGCGGCCCCGTTCCTGATGGCCGGGCAGGAGCGGCTTGATGCGCAGGCCGCGGCGGATGAAGAGCGCGCCGACGCCCTTCGGCCCGTGGAATTTGTGGGCGCTCAGGTTGAGCAGGTCTATGGGCAGCGCCGCGAGGCTGAGCGGGACTTTGCCCACCGCCTGCACCGCGTCCACATGGAGCAACGCGCCCGTCCCCTTCACCCGCGCGGCGATCTCATCGAGTGGAAAGCGCACGCCCGTCTCGTTGTTCGCCGCCATGATGGAGACGAGGCCCGTATCCGGCCGGATCGCCGCCGCGAGCGCGTCCAGATCCAGGCGTCCCTCGCCGTCCACGCTCAGGACCGTCACCTCCACGCCCGCGCGGCGGAGCCAGGCGCAGGTTTCCTGCTGCGCCGTATGCTCCACGGCGGTCGTCACGAGATGGCGCTTGGCGGGAAAAGCTTCGAAGACGCCCCGCAGCGCGTGGTTGATGCCTTCGGTCCCACCGGAATTGAAGACGATCTCCTCCGGGGACGCATCAAGTAAGTCCGCCACCTGCTCCCGCGCCACGCGCACCGCGCCTTCGGAGAGATGGCCGAGGGCGTGGGCCGAGCCCGCGTTGCCGTAGCGTTCTGAGAACCAGGGCAGCATGGCCTCGACCACGGCCAGATCGGTGCGCGTGGTGGCGTTGTTGTCCAGGTAGATGAGCGCCATGGGGCATTCTCGCATCACGGATAGCCCATCGGCGGCATCCTAAGGATCGAGGTGCCCATGTTCTTCGCCAACCCTGAAAAGCTGAACCTGCCCGATGCGACCCGCGCGTTGCCCGGCCGTGCCGAGGCGATGCCCCTGCCGCCGAAACACCGTGTCTTCGGGACGCCGTTGGATGGCACCTTCCCCGACATGGAGGTCGCCTATTTCGGCCTCGGCTGCTTCTGGGGCGCCGAGCGCCTCTTCTGGCGCCTGCCCGGCGTCGTCTCCACGGCGGCCGGCTACCAGGGCGGCCTCACGCCCAACCCCTCCTACGAAGAGGTCTGCAGCGGCCTCACGGGCCATACGGAGGTGGTGCGCGTCGTCTTCGACCCCACGAAGACCAGCTACCCCAACCTGCTCAAGACCTTCTGGGAGGCCCACGATCCCACCCAGGGCATGCGCCAGGGCAACGATGTGGGCACCCAGTACCGCTCGGCGATCTACACGACGACGCCCGCCCAGGCCGAAGCCGCCGAAGCGAGCCGCGCCGAGTACGAGAAGGGCCTGAAAGCCGCCGGTCTCGGTCCCGTCACCACCGAACTGCGCCCCGCCCCGCCCTTCTACTTCGCCGAGCCCTACCACCAGCAGTACCTCGACGCGAACCCCAGCGGCTACTGCGGCCTCAAGGGAACCGGCGTGAGCTGCGCGATCGGGTGACCCGTTAATCTGGAGCCATGTTGGCTCCACTGCCCGAACGCATGCGTCCGAAGGCCCTCGGCGAGGTCGTGGGGCAGGACCATCTGCTCGGGGCGAAGGGCGCGCTGGCGCGGCTGACGGCGGGGGGCAAGCTGCCTTCGATGGTGCTATGGGGACCGCCAGGCACAGGCAAGACGACCCTGGCGCGCATCCTAGCGGAGCGGGCTGGGCGCGGCTTCGTCGAGTTCAGCGGCGTGACGGGGTCGGCGGCGGAGCTGAAGAAATTCCTGCTCGAGCAAAGCTCCATGCCCCTCTTCAAAGGCGCGGCGCCGGTGATCTTCCTGGACGAGATCCACCGTTTCAACCGAGCGCAGCAGGACATCCTGCTGCCCTTCCTGGAGCGCGGCGAAGCCGTGCTCATCGGCGCGACGACGGAGAACCCGGCCTTCTACCTCAACCCGGCACTGCGGAGCCGCTGCCAGCTCATCGCGCTGAAAGGACTCGAACCGAGCAGCATCCTCACCGTGCTCCAGCGCGCCTGGGCGCGGGAGCGGGCGGGCGAGCCGGAACCGGCCGAAGCCTTCGCGTGGCTCTCCCATTGGGCCGGCGGCGATCTGCGTTCGGCGCTTTCGGGCCTGGAGATCTGGCTGGACATGGAGAAGCCCGATCTCGAATCGCTGCAGAACGCGCTGGGCGGTCGCATGATGTTCGACCGCGCGGACGGCCACTACGATCTTGCGAGCGCGTTCCAGAAATCCCTGCGGGGCTCCGACGCCGATGCGGCGCTCTACTACCTGAGCCGCATGATCCGCGGCGGCGAGGATCCGCGCTTCATCGCGCGACGCCTGATGGTGACGGCCGCCGAAGATGTGGGCAACGCGGATCCGCAGGCCTTCATCCTCGCCGAAGCCGCCAGCCGCGCGGTGGAGCAGATCGGCTGGCCCGAGGCGCGCATCCCGCTCGCCCAGGCCGTCATCTACACGGCCAACGCGCCCAAGAGCAACGCGACCGTGATGGCGGTGGACGCGGCGCTCGCCGCCGAAGACGCACCCATCCCCGATTCAATCCGCGACGCGCACACCGGCACCGCGAAGCAGGCCGGGCGCGGCGCGGGCTATCACTACTCCCACAGCGACTACGACCGGGAGCAAACCTTCCTGCCCGACCGCTTCAAACACGAACGCTTCTACGAGCCGCGCCGCCCGCAGGAACGGAGCTGGCGCGACAAGGAAGAGCCCGACGCGGCGAAGCTTGGTGCGCTATGGGAAGCCTGGGTGGCCAAGCATCCGGAAGGCGGAGAAATCCCGATGGAGGCCTGGGCTGCCGAGCTCGCCTGCAGCCGCGAAGCCCTCGCCCGCGCGGTGGCCCGTCTGGGCGGGACGCGCTTCGCGCTGCGCCGCGCGCTCCTCGCGGAGCCCAAGGAAGGTTAAGGCACCTTGCGGGCCTCATTCATGCGCATAGAATGTGTGCATGGAGGACGCCATGCCTGCCGCCTTCACCCCCAAGAAACCCACCAACCTGAGCCTCAGCAGCGACCTTCTACGCCAGGCGCGGGAGCTGGACATCAACCTCTCTGCCGAGCTGGACGCGGCGCTGGCGGAGATCGTCCGCAAGCGCCAGGCCGAGCTGTGGCTGGAGGAAAACCGCGCGGCCATGGACGCCTACAACGCGCAGGTGGAGAAGCGCGGCGTGTTCAGCGACGGGCTGCGGGGGTTTTGATGGCCCAGTGGACGCTGCACCGGAACCCCAACCCGGCGACCCGCAAGGAGATTCCCTACCTGCTGGATGTGCAGTCGGACCTGCTTTCGGCCCTCGGCACCCGCGCCGTGGTGCCGGTCTTCACGCGCAAGGCCGCGCCCGCGCGCACGATGGCGCGCCTCACGCCCGAACTGAAGTTCGGCGCCGAGCATCTCGTCCTCATGACGCCCCAACTCGCGGGTGTGCGGGTGAAAGATCTCGGCGACGCGGTGGGGGATCTCAGCGCGCATCGAGCCGAGTTTCTCGCGGCTCTGGATCTGCTGCTGACGGGAATCTGATCAGCGCGGGATCTCTCCGAAATGGCCGCTGTTGAAATCCACGATGGCCTGCTCGATCTCATCTTCCGTGTTCATCACGAAGGGGCCGTAGCCGGCAATGGGTTCGTCAATGGGCTCGCCACTGATGAGCAGCAGCGTCGCGCCATCCTTGGACTTCAGCGAGACACCCGTGCCCTTGGGGTCCAGCAGCACCATCTGGGCCTCCTTCGCGGAAGCGCCGTTGGCCTCCACCTCGCCGCCGAGGATGATGAGCGCGGTGTTCCAGCCGTCCTTCAGATCGAAGGCGACTCCGCCGCCTGCATTCAGGGACAGATCCCACACCTGCATGGGCGTGAAGGTGTGGGCAGGGCCCTTCGCGCCGCTGAATTCGCCGGCGATGACGCGGACCCGGCCGCCGGGCAGGTCCACCGCGGGGATGTCCCCATCCACGATGCCCTGGTAGCCCGGCGCCGCCATCTTGTCCTTGGCGGGCAGGTTCACCCAAAGCTGCACCATGTGCATGGGGCCGCCCCGCTGAGCGAAGGCTTCGGAATGGAATTCCTCGTGGAGGATGCCCGAAGCGGCCGTCATCCACTGCACATCACCGGGGCCGATGGTGCCGCCCCGGCCCGTGGAATCGCGATGGGACACCTCGCCTTTGTAGACGATGGTGACGGTCTCGAAGCCGCGATGAGGATGCTCGCCGACGCCGCGCCGGTGCGTGGTCGGCGTGAACTCTCGGAGCGCGCCGTAATCCAGCAGCAGAAAGGGGCTGAGGATTTCTCCATGCGTCGCGTAGGAGAACATCGAATGGACATGGAAACCATCGCCCACCCAGTGGGGGCGCGGCGCTTCGGAAACCGCGAGGACTTTCTTCATGACCGCCTCCTTTTCATCTCAGATCGAAGAGCAGGACTTCGGAATCGGCACCGGCCTCCAGATCCAGCCGAGCCTCCGACGATAGCGCCAGGCCATCGCCCGCGGCGAGGGAAAGGCCGTTGGCCTTCACCGCGCCCCTCGCCACCTGGAGCCAGTGCTGGCGCGCGGAGTCCAGCTCACGACCCAGGCTCGCGCCCTGGGTCAGGCGCGTCGCGAAGATGCGAGTGTCCTGATGAATGAGCGCCGAGCCCTCGGCGCCGTCGCGGCTGGCG
Source organism: uncultured Solibacteraceae bacterium (assembly GCA_964552855.1). GTDB lineage: Bacteria > Acidobacteriota > Holophagae > Holophagales > Holophagaceae > JAFDVN01. The sequence continues at coordinate 4,894 of CAZKIM010000030.1, forward strand.
ATGAGGCGCCAGCGATCGCGCAGATCCTCTTCCTGGAAATCCACCTGGCCATAGCGTGGCGCGAGACCTTGAGCTTCCGGCAGGAGCCAGATCTGGAGGAAATGCACCGATGCCTTGTCCGACGCGTTGAATTCCGCGTGGCGGATGCCGGTGCCCGCGCTCATCACTTGAGCCTGCAGGGGACGGATGACGCCTTTGCTTCCGAGCGAATCCTGATGCTCCAGCGCGCCCTCCAGCACCCAGGTGAAGATCTCCATGTCGCGGTGACCATGCGTTCCGAAGCCCTTGCCGGGCTTCACACGATCCTCGTTGAGCACACGCAGGTCGCTGAAGCTCACATGGGCGGGATCGAAGTATTCGCCGAACGCGAAGCTGTGGCGGGTGTCGAGCCAGCCGAAATCAAATTGGCCGCGCGCGGCGGCGGGTCGAAGGGTCATCATCGGACCACCTCCGAATTGATTATATATGTTTGAACATCTATTTCAAGTTCCAGCATTTCCACGGCCCGGGCCTACGCTTGAGGCGAGCGAGGGGGAGGTCCCATGATCCAGTCTGTGCTCGTAGGCGTGGATTTCTCCACCGCCAGTCGTCAGGCCCTGGACAAGGGCGCGGCCTGGGCCGCGCGGCTGGGCGTTCCGGTGACGGCCCTCCATGTGCTGCAGCCACCCGCGCCGCTGCTGCCCGAGGCTCAGATCGCCCTGCCCGACCCCACCTGGCTCCAGGAGATGGAGCAGCACGCCCGGGCTCAGCTCAGCGCCTGGGTGAAGGACCTTCCAAACGCGGAAGCCAAGGTGGCCTGGGGCTCGCCCGCCGAAGAGCTCGTGGCGGCCTGCGACGCGGACACGCTCCTCATCGTCGCCCAGGTGGGCCACACG
>CAZKIM010000030.1:5868-15386 GCA_964552855.1 uncultured Solibacteraceae bacterium
AAGTCCACGCCGGTGGCGGCGACGGCGGGGGCGCGCTCCAGGCTCATGTTGCCGCTGGCTTCGAGGAAGACGGTGCGATGGCTTTCATCCCGCAGCTTCACCGCCTGGCGCAGGGTGTCGAGCTCCATGTGGTCGAGGAGCACGCCATCCACTTCGGGCAGCGCGAGGCACTGGAGCAGCTGGTCGAGGGTCTCCACTTCCACCTCGACGCGCACGAGGTTGGGCGCGGCCTTTCGCGCGGCTTCCACGGCCTGGGCGATGCTCCCGGCGGCGGCGATGTGGTTCTCCTTCAGGAGCACGCCGTCGCCGAGGGTGAGGCGGTGATTCACGCCGCCACCGCAGCGCACGGCGTATTTCTCAAGCAGCTTGAGACCCGGCGTGGTCTTGCGGGTGTCGAGGATCCTCGCCTTCGTCCCTTGGACCGCGTCCACGAAAGCGCGTGTGAGCGTCGCCGTGCCGGAGAGCCGTTGAAGCAGGTTCAGCATGACCCGCTCCACCAGGAGGATGGCGTGGCTGGAACCCTTGAACACGAGCACATCCGTGCCCGGCGCGACGCGGTCGCCATCCTTGGCCATGAGCGCCACGCCCAGGTCGGGGTCCACCAAACGCGCCAGCTCCGCCGCCACGGGCAGGCCCGCGAGCACCAACGGCGACTTGGCGCGGATGCGCGCGCGCATCACGCGATCCGGCACGCCCGCGGTGGTCCAGTCTTGGGAGCCCCAGTCCTCCTTCAGGAAGGCGCGCAGCTGGTCGCGGTAGCTTTCGGGATGGGGAGGGTGGAACATGCCTCTAGTCTACGAGGGGTGACCCATGCAGGCGATCAACGGTTCCTGGATCGAGCTGGCGGTGGCGGATGGCACCCGTCTGCGGGCCTGGCTGGCGAGGCCGGAAGGGCGCGCGAAGGCTCCGGGCCTGATCGTCTACCAGGAGGTCTTCGGGCTCAACGACCATATCCAGGAGGTGTGCGAGAAGTTCGCGGCGGAAGGGTTCGTGGCGCTCGCGCCGGAGGTCTACCATCGCACCGCGCCGGGCCGAGCCTTCGCCTACGACGACTACGCCTCAGCCAAGGAGCACAAGTTGGCTTTGACGCTCGCGGGCCTGGAGGCGGACGCCAAGGCCTGCGCCACTTGGTTCGACCGGGACGCGCAAACCGAAGGCATGGCGCTCGGAGCCATTGGCTACTGCATGGGCGGGCGCCTGGCCTTCCTCGCGAACGCCTGCCTGCCGCTCGCCTGCGCGGCCAGCTACTACGGCGGCGACCTCCACACCCACCTGGACCTGATTCCGAAGCTCCATGGTCCCCAGCTCTTCTGCTGGGGCGGGCTGGATGAGGCCCTCACCTGGCAGCAACGCCCCCTCGTGCTCGAGGCGATGAAAGCCGCGAAGAAACCCTTCGTGGATCTCGTCATCTCCAACGCCCACCACGGGTTCAACTGCGACTTGCGCCCAGCCGTCTATTCCGGCGCGGCGGCCCGCCAGGCGCGGGGGCTCACGCTGGCCTTCCTGCACGAGCATTTGGGATAGTCAGGCCTCCGCGGCTCGCGGCGCGACCCAGATCTCCACGCGGTTCCGCCCGTTCTTCTTGGCGAGGTAGAGCGCGCGGTCGGCGCGCTTGAGCAGGCGGTCCACGCCGATGGGCGCATCGCCTTCGGACGCGGTGACGCCGAAGCTGGCGGTGCAGCGGATGCGCTCCTCGCCATCCTGATGCTCCATGGCCTCGAAGCGACTCCGCATCTGCTCCGCCAGCACCGCGGCGCCGGCGGCATCCGTGTTGGGGCACACCAGCAGGAACTCCTCGCCGCCCATGCGGCCCGCGTGGTCCGTGAGCCGCGTGGCCTCCCGCAACAGGCGTCCCAGGTTCCGCAGGACGACATCGCCCATGGCATGGCCGTACTTGTCGTTCACATGCTTGAAGAAGTCCACATCCATCGAGATGAGGGCGAGGGGGGATCGCTCACGGGTAGAACGCGCTTCCTCTTCATCCAGACGCAGGTCCATGGCGCGGCGGTTAAGCAGGCTCGTGAGAGGGTCCGTCGTGGCCAGGTCCAGCAGGGCGCGATTGGCCTCCCGCAATTCGCGGGTCATGCGGTCCGCCAGCTTCAACGCGCGCTCGCGGGCGAGGGCGAGGGCGATGATGGCCGCGAGCAGGCCGAGACTGACGGCGAGGCTGGATCCGAGCGCCTGCCAGGACTCGCGGCGGCCGAGGCGCTTCCACCACGCCGTTGAATGGATCACGACCGTCCAATGGCGGCCGAGCAGGTCGAGATCCTGCTGGTGGACCAGCGCGCCGTCTCCCCGACCGCGCGAATAGACCCGCGCTCCGGGTTCCTGCTTCGTGCCTTCGTGGATCGCGTAGTCGAGGAGGTCCGCATCGCCCAAGCCATCAAAGAGCTTGTCGGGCATGAGCAGGAGCGTCACGAACCCCCGCAACCGCGCGCGGCGTTGATCCACCGGACCCGGATTCGGCGAACCGGCGTAGATGGGCGCCACCATGGGGAGCACGCGCGTTCCAGCGGTCTGCTGGAGGGCGAAGATCGGCCCAAGCGTGAGATGGGCCGAACCCGCGGCCGGGTCCTGCGCGCCTTCCCTCACATCCGCGCGGCTCGAAGTGTCGAAGGAGAGGATCGCCGGATCCATGGGCTCGCAAAGGAGAATGGGGTAGTAGGCGTCCGCCGCCCGGGGCGCCTTGCCGGGGCCGTTCTGGAGATCCCAAAGGGGCGGTCGGCCTTCGGCCTTGGCTTGATGGTCAAAGGCCGACCGGGCCTTCCCGTCCACCCGCAGATCGAACTGGAAACTGCGAATGCCCGGGTAGCGGTCCTTCGCGTTGAGCGAGCCGAGGAAGGCGTGCCAGGCCGCCGGACTCGGAGAGCCTTCGGCCTGCACGAAGCCGCGCAGGGCGCGGAGCGCGTCCGCATCGTTCTCCACCCGGTCCTGGATGTCGTGGGCGAGCATTTCCGCCCGCCCCCGGAAGATGTGTTCCTCGTTGGTGGCTCGTCGCGCTTCCGCCCACCGCCACAGAAGCAGATTCACGCCGATGAGCAGCGCCCCCGCGATGACCGGCACCGTCCACCAGGGGCGGCGCTGGGGAGCGGAAGCGGGACGGGGGGCCATTCGTCCGGTAGCATAAGGCTTTTCGGGGTTTTCCATGTCACTCGTGCTCGTTGAAAAAGCCGGTCGCACCGCCTGGGTGACCTTGAATCGCCCCGAAAAGCTCAACGCCCTGAACAACGAGCTGCTCAAGGAACTGGATCTCGCCTTCGCCGCGCTGGAAGAGGACGCCGAAGTGGGCGTGGTGGTGGTGACGGGCTCCGGCGAGAAGGCCTTCGTCGCGGGCGCGGACATCTCCGAGCTGAAGGATCTGGACAGCGCGACGGCGCGGGTTCAGGCGCTGAAAGGTCAGGAAGTCTTCAACCGCATCGAGCGCATGCCCAAGCCCGTGATCGCGGCGGTGAACGGCTTCGCGCTGGGCGGAGGCTGCGAGCTGGCGCTCGCCTGTCACCTCCGCATCGCGTCCGAGAACGCGCGTTTCGGGCTTCCGGAAGTCTCACTCGGCATCATCCCGGGCTACGGCGGCACCCAGCGCCTGCCCCGCCTCGTGGGCAAGAGCGCGGCGCTGGACATGATCCTCACCGGCGACATGGTGGGCGCGGCGGACGCGCTTCGCATGGGCCTCGTGAGCCGCGTCGTGCCTCAGGCGGACCTGAAGGCGCTGGTGGAAAAGCTGGCGACGACCATCCTTTCCCGCGGCCCGCTGGCCCTGCGCTCGGCGCTCACCGCCGTTCAGGAGGGCATCGAGATGCCCCAATCCAAGGGCCTGGAATTCGAAGCTTCGCTCTTCGGCCTGCTGGCCAACAGCGCGGACATGAAGGAAGGCATGGGCGCCTTTCTGGAAAAGCGTCCGGCTCAGTTCAAGGGGCTCTGATCCGCCTCAACCTTCGGGGGACTCCGCGGGCCTAATCCTGCGGAGTCCCCATGCGCGTTCCGGTCCTCACGCTCCTTCTGGCGGCGCCCCTGGCGGCGCAAGCCCTGCCGCCCTCGCCCCTCAGCGCCCAGGCGAAGGCCGCGCACCTGCTGGACCGTCTCAGTTTCGGCCCTCGTCCGGGACAGGTGGATGCGCTCGCCCGGGGCGGCGATGCGGCCCTGGAGGCCTGGCTCAAAGCCCAGCTCCACCCCGCGCCGGAACCGCCACTCGACGCCTGGATCGCCAAGGCCTACCCCACCCAAGGCATGAGCCTCGCGGAGATCCAGGCGGCCTTCCCACGCCCGACGGCGCTGGCGAAGGCGGAAGGCCTCAAGCCCGATGATCCGGAGTACAAGGACAAGCTGAAGGCCCTCGTGCCCTTCGACAAACGCCCCGGTCGCATCGAAGAAGAACAGGCTGATCAGAAACTCGTCCGTGCCATCGAAAGCCGCGATCAGCTGCAGGAAGTGCTCGCGGATTTCTGGTTCAACCACTTCAATGTGGATCAAGGCAAGGGCCTGGACCGCTGGTTCGTGCCGTCCTACGAGCGCGACGCCATCCGCCCCCATGTGTTCGGCAAGTTCCGCGATCTGCTGGGCGCGGTGGCGTGGCATCCGGCCATGCTCTTCTACCTGGACAACTGGCTCAGTGTGAAGGATGGCTTCGAGCCTCCCCGCGCCAGGCTGGGCGCGAAGGCAAACGCAAAATCAGCCGGGCTCAACGAGAACTATGGGCGCGAGCTGATGGAGCTGCACACGCTGGGCGTGGATGGCGGCTACACGCAGAAGGATGTCACCGAGGTCGCCCGCTGCTTCACCGGCTGGTCCATCCAGCGACCGCAGGAGGACGCCCAGGCCGTGTTCCGCCCCCGCGCCCATGATGACGGGACGAAAACCGTGCTGGGCCTGGCGATCCGTGCCGGGGGCCAGGAGGACGGCGAACAGATTCTGGACCTGCTGGCCTCCTCGCCCACCACGGCTCGGCATCTGTCCTACCTGCTCTGCCGCCGCTTCATCTCGGACACACCCCCGCCTTCCGCGGTGGATCGCGTGGCCACGGCCTACCTCAAGACCAACGGCGATCTGCGCGCCGTCTACACCGCGCTGTTCACGAGCCCCGAGTTCTGGTCCAAGACCTCCCCGGGCGCGAAGGTGAAGACGCCCTTCGAATTCGTGGTGTCGTCGGTCCGCGCGCTGGATGGCCATGTGGATGATCCCCTGCCCCTCGCGCGCACCGTGGCCCGCATGGGTGAACCGCTCTATCGTTGCCAGCCACCCACGGGCTACAAGGACACGAGCGACGCCTGGGTGAGCACCGGCGCGCTGGTGGAGCGCCTGCGCTTCGGCATCGCGCTCGCCAAGCGCCAGGTGCCGGGCGTGAGTTGGCCGGATCTGCCGCCGAACGCGTCCAACGATCCCGCGACCGTGATCGCCGCGTTCGCGCCGCGCCTCGTCCCCTCGGGCCTGTCCAGCGGCACTTCCGCCGCGCTGATCAAGGCCGCGGACGCCACGCCCCGCACCTACGCCGATGGCGAGATGCGGCCCGTGGATCAGGCGCAACTGCTGGGCTTCCTCCTGGGCAGCCCCGAATTCCAGAGGAGGTAGCCATGCGCCGCCGCCTGTTCCTCCAAGCCTCCGGATCCAGCCTCGCCTTCGCGGGGCTTGGGCTCGCGCCGTCCTTTCTCCGCGCCGCTTCGGTGAGTCCGGTCGCGAAAGGCAAGGTGCTCGTGCTGCTCATCCAGCGCGGCGCCTGCGACGCGCTGTCGGTCGTTCCCCCCGTGGGCGAGCCGCGCTACTACGATCTGCGTCCCACCATCGCCATCCCCGCCTCCGACGCGATCCGGCTGGATGGCGCCTTCGCGCTGCACCCGTCCCTCTCCGCGCTGAAGCCCTTCTTCGACGCGAAGATCCTCGCGCCGGTGATGGGCGCGGGCTCGCCCGACCCGACCCGTTCCCACTTCGACGCCCAGGACTACCTGGAAAGCGGCACGCCGGGCGTGAAGCGCACCGAGGACGGCTGCCTGGACCGCGCGCTTTCAGTCATGCGCGCGGACGGCCCCTTCTCCGGCGTCGCGCTCCAGCCCACCCTGCCCCGCATCCTGCAAGGCTCCGTTCCCGCGCTGGCCCTCGGCAGCCTGGACGACTTCCGCCTTCCCGATGGTCCCGCCACGGGCGGCTTCGAATCCATGTACGGCGCGGCCTTGGATCGCACCCTCCGCGGCGTGGGCGATGAGACCTTCCAGGCGCTGAAGGATCTCAAAGCCAAGGACCCGCGCGCCATCGCGCCCTCGGCTGGCGCGGCGTATCCGACGAGCCCGCTGGGCAAGCGCATGCAGCAGATCGCCCAGCTCATCAAGGCGGATCTGGGCCTGCGCATCGCCGTCAGCGACTGCGGCGGGTGGGACACCCATGTGGCGCAAGGCTCATCCAAGGGCCAGCTGTCGGCGCGACTCCAGGATTTCGGCGACAGCCTCGGCGCCTTCCTGACGGACCTCTCCGATCGCATGGATCAGGTCTGCCTCTTGACGCTCACGGAATTCGGCCGCACCGCGCGGGAGAACGGCAACCGCGGCACGGACCACGGCCACGGCTCCGTCGCCTTCCTCGCGGGCGGCGGCGTCAAGGGCGGCCGCGTGCTGAATGCCTGGAAGAGCCTCGGCGACGGCGACCTGAACGAAGGCCGGGATCTCAAAGTGGCCTACGACTACCGCGCCCTGCTGGGCGAAGCGCTGACCAAGCATCTCGGCATCCGCGATCTCACACGCGTCTTCCCCGGCTACGCGAACGATCCGAGGGCGTGGGCAGGGGCGTTGAAGGCTTGAAGCCAATCCCCACGAAGACGCGAAGACATCCGGTTTCGCGCCTTCATGTCTTCGTGGTGAATTCATTTCTGCGGAATCTTCAACCGCTCCATCTCGCCATCCATGCGCCCCGCGAGCATCAGCGCGGCCATCTTGTGGTCGCCGATGAGCGAGAGGAGTGGATGCTTGAAGGTGGCGGGGCGGTTCTTCTCGATGAGGAAATGACCCGTCCAGGCGAACCCGTAGGCGAGCAGCGGCACGGACCAAAGCCAGGCCCAGTGCCGCGTCGCGAGGAGCGCGACGAGCAGGATCAGGTAGCCGAGGGTGCCCGCCAGATGCAGGCGGCGGTTGCGGCGGCTGCGGTGCTCGGCCACATAGGCCGGCCAGAACCGCCCGAAGGTCATTTCTTACCACCGGCCGCGACGGAGGCGGTCTGCTCGTTCTCGCTTTCATCCGTCGCGCGCACGAGCACGCGATCGCCCTTCACCAGATCCGCGGGAAGCAGCACATCGAAGCTCTCGGTGGACTGGTCGAAGACGCGATCCACGGGCGCGATCTCCACCCAATGCCCGCCGTCGGCGCTCACGGCGGCTTCCTTCAAGGTCGAGGACGCGTCGGCGGCGGTGAAGCGGATCCGCAGCCCGCCAGCCTCGGGCGTGGCGCTGAGGCCCGAGATGGAAGGCGGCGTGTGGTCAATGACGAAGGTGGGCGTGATCCAGGTGGAGGTCTCCGCGAGGTTGAACGGATTGCTCGGCGCGTCGGACGCGGTCACTTCCAGGCGGTAGCGGCCATCGGGCACCGGCAGCGTGTCGAAGGCGAAGAATCGTTCGCCCCAATGGGTCTCCAGCGGCAAGGGCTGGCCGTGATCGGGGAGCAGGCGGATGGTGAACTCAAGCTGGTCGTTGTTCGGGTCCGAAACACGGAACATGAAGCTCTGGGAGCCGCGACGGAAGCTGCGCCGCTCGCTGCCCGCGTAGCCAAGGGCGGGGATGAGCTTCTGGGTCTCCAACGGCACGCGCTCGATGCCGATGTCGTCGGGCGGCGCGCTGCGGGTGATGACGAGGCCCGGCGGCATGATGTCCACGCCTTCCCACTGGGGCGGCAAGTTGCGATTGGCGTAGCGCACCGTCACGGCGCGGGCCACGGGCGTGGCGCCGCCACGCGTGGAGGTGAGCCGCACGCGGAACTGCGCGAAGCGCGACGGCGTCAGCCCCGGCAACTCGCCGCTCTTGAGGGGCGGCGTCCAGGCGCTCCAGGTGGCGTCCGGTTCTTCCGTGAAGCCGGTGCGGAACTGGATCGTCGCGTTGGTGCCTTCGGGCGTGTCGGCTTCCAGCGTGGCGCGGCCCCAATCGGCCAGCGGCATGGCGTGGATCACGGGCGAATCGAGCGTGCCCTCCGTCGCCTGCACTTCGGACAGCGCGTGCACTTCCGCCGGATTCGACGCGGCCACGAGCAGCTCGGAGCCGGAAGGCAGGAAGGCTGTGGCCTGGCCGGCCCCCAATTCGGTGAGGACTTCGAAGGGGTCCATGTCCCGCTGCTTCGCGTCCAGCGGAATGGCAAAGACGCGGGAGCGGTTGCCCGTGCCCACGAGCAGGCGTCCCTTCCAGACTTCCAGCGCGTAGACCTGGCTGCGGGCGCTCTGCCAGATGGTCTCGGGCACGCGGTCCTTGCCGATGCGGAGCACCGCGCACTTGGGCGCGGCTTGCGCGTCGCTGACGAGGTAGCCTTCGCGCTTCTCCAACTTGCCGCTCTGGAGGTGGCTGGCGAGGTCGTTGTTGGCGCCCACGAACAGGTCGCCGTTGTCCAACGCCAACGCGCGCACTTCCTCGAAGGGCGTGTCCATCAGGATCTCCAGGCGATCGGCGACCCGGGCGTAGTGGACGACGAGCCCCCGGCCTTGAGTGCCCAGGTAGTAGCCACCGGAACCATCAGGGCACATGGCGGTGAAGGCCGTCTCCTCCTGCAACTGGGCGAGGCGGCGGCTGCTGCCGTCCCGGGCGAGGAAGAGCGCCGCGCCGTTGCTGGAGCCGCCCGCGCACACCACTTCGGAGCCTTCCGCGCGCATGGCCCACACGACGGTGGCGTCCAGATCGCACCAGGGCTTCACCGTGCCGTCCATGGACACGCGGAGCAGCTTGCCCTGGCCGCTGGGGGCGACGATGAGATCGGGACCCACCTTCGCCATCGCGAAGACGATGCCGCCCTTCACTTGGGCCAGGGGCCGGATCTGGCCGTTGGCGTAGTGGTAGAGCTTGCCGTCGGTGCCGGCGGAAAGGTAGGCGCCGCCCTGACCATCGGCCGTGGCGCACCAGATGACGCCTTCAGGAAGCTGGGCCACGCGGCGGAGCGCGGGCGCGAGCCGCAGCGCGCCATCGGCGCCGATACTCACGCCCTTGGTGGACGCGCCAATCCAATCGTTGAAGCTCGTGTAGGAGGCCTTGGGCTGGCCGGCCGCGAGCGCGGCGGTCAGCAGGGCGGGGATGACGAGAAGAGGGCGTGGGCGCATGGGTTCCGTCCGCTATTCGGCTTCGATCTCGATGTCCATGGAGGCCAGACCGCGCACCTCGCGGTCCAGGGGGAGCACGCTGCGGCCGATGATCTGGCGCTTGAGCTTGCCATCATCCGCGCCGCCATCGCTGGCGACGAGGTTCGCGACGGAAGGCGGCAGGTTCTCGATGCGCCCGCCCCGCAGCCCCACGCCCGTGTTGTCCTGGAGCAGGATGGCGTAGGCGTGGTTGTTGCGCAGCGCGCCGTTCA
>CAZKIM010000030.1:15486-17229 GCA_964552855.1 uncultured Solibacteraceae bacterium
GAAAGCCGCGCGGAGTTGAGATCCGCGACGACGCTTTCGATCTGGATGGGATCCTGCCCGGCCAGCTTGATGTTGCCTTGCAGCGACAGGCTCTGGAATCCGACGCCGCGCACCTGCGATTCCAGCGTCTGGCTCAGCACCGTCGCGGCGAGCTGGGGCGTGAGCAGCGGGTGGTCCATGAGCTCGTAGCGGAACGCCATCGTCTTCCGGCCGCCCAGGTTGAGGCCGATGCGGAGCGGAATCATGCGCGCCTCGGCGCCCAGCACCGCGCCCACGCCATTGGCGCGGTCCTCCCGCAGCGCGCCCACCTGCTCCACCGGCGTCGCCAGTTTCATGGAGGTGGAATAGCTGGGCAGCACCGTCGCCACGCTGGCGGACCAGAGCGGCAAATCCACCGCCCCCAGGTTGAAGAGCGGGTGACCGAAGAGGAGCAGCTTCTTCCCTTGGGCGTAGGTGATGGTTCCCGCCACCGTGAGATCCAGATCGCCCTGCACCAGGTTGATGGCCACCATGCCGCCCGGCTCCAGCGGGCTCGCCACCGCGCTGGAATCCGGCGCGAGCGCGGGCGCCGCGACGAACTGCACGGGAAGGCCCTGCCACAGCGCCCGCGTCTGCGGCCCGAGCGGCGTGCCGGCAACGGGCAGCGGCAGTTCCTGGGGATCGCCTGCATCGAGGATGGAAGCCAGCGGGATCATCTGCCCCTGGAGCGCGGACTTGATGACGGTGGGCGGCGCGAGCTTGGGCAGCACCAGCGGTGTGCCCTTTCCGGGGAGCTCCGGCACATCCTTGAGCTGATCGAGCATCTGCTGGATGGGCGTGATGCCGCCGATGGCGTCCTTCTCGAACGCGAAGCCGGTGGAAAGCGCGCCCACGAGCCGGTCGCCGATGTAGCAGGGGCTGCCGCTCATCCCGGCGATGATGCCCGTCTCCGCCAGCGGCCCGCCGCTGCACTTGACGAGGATGCGCGCGCCGCCGGGCGTGGCGTTGCTCTGGACGCCCAGCACTTCGAACTCGAAGCGCTCGATCTTGCCGCCCTTGAAGACGGTCTTGCCGTAGCCCTTCATGCCGGGCCGCACTTCGCTCACGGGCATGAGCGCCTGAGCTGAAGCCGGGGGAACGGCGAGGGTGCTGAGAAGGGCGGGGACGAGCAGACGGCTGGGCTTCATCAGGGGATCCCGGGACCAGGGAAGCCTAGCAGCATGAGGGCTTACGCGGGATTACCTGTCCCTTGGGTTACAGCTTCCTGACCTGGAGTTAACGAGTTTGTGCTTGGTATATGAGAGCCGACTCTGCAATCTGTGATCCGGAGGAACCTTCCATGAATATGAGGCATTTAAAGGGCTCAGCCCTGGTCACCCTTCTGGTCGCCGCCGCTCCCCTCGCCGCTCAGGGCGTGAATGTCCAGCTCGCGGGCGTGGTCAGCGATTCCAATGGCCAGCCTGTGGCCCTCGCCACCGTCTCGATCCGCAACGAGGAAACCGGCTTCACCCGCGTCGTCCAGACCGGTGAGAACGGCCGCTACCTCGCGGTGAACCTGCCGGTGGGCCCCTATGCCGTGACCGTCACCAAATCGGGCTATCAGACCGCCTCCAATGTGAAGATCGGCCTCAACCTGGGCGATGCCGCGCCGCTCAATGTGAAGCTGGCGCCCGAAGCCGCCGCCACCGTGGAAGTGGTCGCGACCGCCGCCGCCGTGGACAGCGAGCGCTCCACCCAGGCCGCCATCATCAACCCCGACGCGCT
>CAZKIM010000031.1:0-8899 GCA_964552855.1 uncultured Solibacteraceae bacterium
GGCGAGCGCGCCTACCGCGCGGGGATCTTCGCCCATTGCAAGGCCATCGGCTGGGTGGTGGAGGCCTATGGCCGCGCCCAGATCAGCGTGAACCTCACCGACTACAAGGTGACGAGCGCCCACGAAGTGCTGGACGCCGCGCGGGAGCTGGCCTCGGAGCGTGGCCTCGTCGTGACGGGCGGCGAGATCGTCGGCCTCGTGCCCTTCGCGGCCATGGCCGAAAGCGGCCGCCACTACCTGCGCGCCATGGGCCGCTCGCCCTTCGTGCCCGTTTCTGACCTGGTGCAGACCGCCATCCACAGCATGGGCCTCGCCGATGTGGCGCCCTTCGAGGTCGAGAAGAAGGTGCTCGGGATGCCGATCGCGGGTCCGCTCGTCTCCATGAAGGTGGACGCGTTCACGGACGAGGTGAGCCGCGACACGCCGGCGCCCGGTGGCGGGTCCATTGCCGCGCTCGCAGGCGCCTTGGGCGCCGCGCTTTCAAGCATGGTGGCGAACCTCACCCAGCCGAAGGCCAAGGATGAAGGCCAGGAACTGGAGTTGCTGGCTATCGCCATGGAGGCTCAGAAACTGAAGGACCAGCTCCTCGCCGCCGTGGACGCGGACACGCAAGCCTTCAACGGCTACATGGACGCGCTGCGCCTGCCGAAGACCACGGACGCCGAGAAGGCCGCGCGCAAGGCGGCGATGCAGGCGGGCCTCAAGGAAGCCATCGCCGTGCCCCTGGCCACGGCGGAGCGTAGCCTCGCGGCGATGAAGGCCGCGGAGCGGGCGGCGCAGAGTGGCAATCCCGCCTCCCTGACGGATGCCCTCGTCGGCGCGCAGATGGGCTTCGCGGGCCTCCGTGGCGGCCTCTGGAATGTCCTCATCAACCTCAAGGACATTGACGACGCGGCCTTCGTCGCGACCTCCCGCGCCCGCTGCGACGCGTTGTTGAAGGAAGGCGAGGCCCTCATGGCGGCCATCGCCGCCGAAGGCGACGCGCGCCTCACGACGATGATCGAATCCAAGAATCGCTGATGCACCCGGCCCTCGTCCCCTCGCAGGCGTGGCAGAAGGGCCGCGAAGGCTGCGTCGCCGACGCGGTGGCGATGGGCGGAACCATTCAGTCTGGCGACCTCGTCCTCCTCGGCCTGTGCAACGAGGTGGGCGTGATCGCCAACGGCGGCCGCCCCGGCGCGGCGGAAGGGCCCTCCGCCTTCCGCGCCGCCTTCGGTCGTCTCCCTGCGCGGGTGTTGCAGGGACGGCGCCTCGTGGATGCAGGCGACATTCCAGCGGACGCGCCTTATGAAGCCTTCCTTGATGGCGCGGAGGCGGTCGTCTCGGCGGTCCTCGCACAGGGCGCGACGCCCCTCGTTATCGGCGGCGGCCACGACTGCTCCTATGGCGTGTGGCGCGGTATCCGCGGGGCGGTGCTCGCCGTGGACGCGCATCTGGATGTGCGACCGACCCACGACCCGAGTTCCGGTAACCCCTTCTTCCGCATGATCGAGGCGGGCCTTCCCGGCGCGGACCTCGCGCAGGTGGGCCTCCAGCGCTTCGCCAATTCGGAGGAACACGAGACCTGGCTGCGTCTGAAAGGCGCCTCGCTGCAGTTCCTGGAGCCGGGTCAGGAAGGCCGCGCGCTGGAAGCCGCGAAGGGCGCGCTCGCGGTCTTCGCCGCCAAGAGCCGCCGCGTCCTGGCGACCTTCGACCTGGATGCCCTCCGCGCCGCCGACGCGCCGGGCGTGAGCGCCCTCGCGCCCTGGGGCCTGGATGCGAGCACGGCCCTTCGAATCGCCACGGCCTGTGGCGCCTGCCCCGCCGTCGCGGCCTTCGACCTCATGGAACTGGCCCCCGCCCTCGACCGAGACAGTCAGACCGCCAAGCTCGCGGCCTATCTTGCCGCGGCCTTCGTGGAAGGCCTCGCGTCACGGCCTTCGTGATCCTCGTCCCGGCCTCGGCCCGCTAGAATCGTAGGCTTGGGAGAAGCCATGCCTGCCGCCGTCCGCCCGCTGATGACCGTCGAGAGCGTTCTCGAGCTCGTGGGGAACACGCCGATGCTGCGCTTGAAGCGCTTCGCGCCGGAGGCCGAGCTCTTCGCCAAGCTGGAATACCTCAACCCCGGCGGCAGCGTGAAGGACCGCATCGGCGTGGGCATGATCCAGCGCGCGGAGCGGGCGGGGAAGATCAAGCCGGGCGTCTCCACGATCATCGAGCCCACCGCCGGCAACACGGGCGTGGGCCTCGCCATCGCCGCGAAGGCGCTGGGCTACCGCTGCATCCTCTGCGTGCCGACGAAGTACAGCCGCGAGAAGATGCAGCTCATGAAGGCCCTCGGCGCGGAGCTGGTGCTCATCCCCAAGGCGGACGGCATGAAGGGCGCCATCGCCAAGTGCCACGAGCTCGCGGCGACGATCCCCCACAGCTTCGTGCCGCAACAGTTCGAGAATCCCGACAACCCGGACAGCCACTACGAGACAACGGGGCCAGAGATCTGGGAGCAGATGGAAGGCCGCGTGGACGCGGTCGTCATCGGCGCGGGCTCCGGCGGCAGCTTCACGGGCACCGCGCGCTTCCTCAAAGAGAAGAATCCCAAGCTGGTCGCGGTCTGCGTGCAGCCCGTGGGCTCGGTCTACTGCGGGGCTCCGCTCAAGGAGTGGAAGGTGGAAGGCATCGGCAACGGCTTCATCCCCGGCAGTCTGGACATGACGCTCGTGGATCGCGTGATGGATGTGCCGGATGACGAAGCCTTCGCCGCCTCCAGGGATCTCATCGGCTTGGAGGGTTGCCTCGCCGGTCCCAGCGCCGGAGCCAACGCCTGGGCGGCGCGGGAGCTGGCGAAGACACTGCCGAAGGGCGCGCGCATCGTCACGCTCTTCCCCGATGGCGCGGAGCGGTACCTGAGCAAGTTCCCCATCGCCGAACTGGATATCAAGGACTGAGGATGGCGCTCTCGCCCGCTGAACTCGCCGGAGGCTTGCTCGACAAGGGCGCGGTGAAGCTGTCGCCGGAGGCGCCCTTCACCTGGTCCAGCGGCATGAAGGCGCCCATCTATTGCGACAACCGGCAGCTGCTTGGCGACGCCGCGTTGCGCGCCCGCATCGCGGACGCGCTCGCGGAAGCCGCGAAGGCCCTGGCCCCGACCCTCGTCGCGGGCACGAGCACGGCGGGCATCCCCTGGGGCGCGCTGGTGGCGGACCGGCTGCAGCTGCCTTTCGCCTATGTGCGCCCCGAGCCCAAGAAGCACGGCATGGGCCGGCAGGTGGAAGGCCCGAATGCGAAGGACCATCGCGTCGTCCTCATCGAAGACCTCATCTCCACCGGCGGCTCCAGCCTCAAGTGCGTGGAGGCGCTGCGCGCCGAAGGCGGCGAAGTGGCGGCGGTGCTCGCGCTGTTCAGCTACGGGCTGCCCGCGGGCAACGCGGCCTTCGCCGCAGCCCATTGTCCCCTCCAAGTGCTCGCCACCTTCGAGGCGCTGGTGGCGGAGGCGACCCGCCGGAACGCGGTGGATGCGGCTGGCGCGGAATCGCTGAAGGCCTGGCAGGGCGACGCGGCGACCTGGTCCCGGAGTCGCGGAGGCGCGTGATGACGAAGGCCGATCACGGCGCGGATTACGGCCCGGATTACGGCATTGACGCCCCGGGCGTGATCCGTAATCTCGCGTTGGGTAGCCTCGGCGCGGGCGTGGCGGCGGGCCTCGGGTTCCGCCTTCTGCATCAGCCGCAGTTCGCCATCGCCATGATCTGGGTCGCCAGCTTTCTCGGCCTTGAAGTGATCGGCATGCTTTGGACCAGCCTCAAGGGCAAGCGCCTCGCGGCCCGAAGACTGGTGGATCTCGCCGGTCTCGATGGCTCCGAGCAGGTGCTGGATGTGGGCTGCGGGCGGGGCCTGCTGCTCATCGAGGCGGCCAAGCGCTTGAAGCAGGGGCGAGCGACGGGTCTGGACATCTGGAACGCCGAAGACCTTTCCGGCAACGGGCCTGAGGCCACGACGGCGAACCTCAAGGTCGAAGGCGTGGTTGAGCGGGCGGCGTTGGTGGATGGCAACGCCATGGCCATGCCCTTTCCGGATGCGAGCTTCGAGGTCGTCGTCTCCAGCCTCTGCTTGCACAACCTCTACGAGGCCGAAGAACGGGCGAAAGCGCTGCGAGAGATGGTCCGCGTGCTGAAACCCGGAGGCCGCGTCCTCATCCAGGACTTCCGCCACACGGGCGTCTATCAGAAGACGCTTGAGGCGATGGGCCTCCAGGCCACGCGCAGCCTCGTGAATCCCCTGCTCATGTTCCCGCCCACCTGGCGCGTGGTGGCGAAGAAACCTTAGATCCCCCCTGCGGCCAAACGATCCGTCGCGGCGACGAGCGCCTTGGAGACGCCCCACTCGGTCGCGCTGTGGCCCGCGTCGGGCACGATGACGAGCTCGGAGTCCGGCCAGGCTTGGTGCAGATCCCAGGCGTTCTGCGCGGGACAGACGATGTCGTAGCGGCCCTGCACGATGACGCCGGGGATGCCCTTGAGCTTCGGCGCGTCGCGCAGGAGCTGGTCTTCACCTTCGAGCCAGCCCTTGTGCATGAAGTAGTGGCACTCGATGCGGGCGAAGGCGAGCGTCGTCGCGTCCTGTCCGTAGCCGGAGGTGAAGGATTCATCCGGCAGGAGTTTCGACGCGCTGCCCTCCCAGATGGACCAGGCTTTCGCGGCGGGCAGGTTGACGGCCGGATCGTCGCTGAAGAGGCGCTTGGCGTAGGCCGCCGCGAGATCGCCGCGTTCGCTTTCAGGGATGAAGTCGCGGAAGGCGGCAAACGCTTCGGGAAAGATGCGGCTCGCGCCTTCCTGGTAGAACCAGCGCAGTTCCCATTCGCGCAGGAGGAAGATGCCCCGCAGCACCAGGCTGGACACCTGTTGCGGATGCTTTTCCGCGTAGGCCAGCGCCAAGGTGGAGCCCCAGGAGCCGCCGAAGACCTGCCAGCGCTCCACGCCCAGGTGATGGCGGATGCGCTCGATGTCCGCCACCAGATCCCAGGTGGTGTTCTCGCGTACCTCCGCGTAGGGCGTGCTCTGGCCGCAGCCCCGCTGGTCGAAGAGGATGATGCGGTACTTGCGCGGGTCGAAGAAGCGGCGGTGCTTGGGCGAGGTGCCACCGCCGGGGCCGCCGTGGAGGAAGATCACGGGCGCGCCGTTGGGGTTGCCGCTCTCTTCGACATATAGCTCATGCAGGTCGGACACCCGCAAGCGATGGATGCGAAAGGGCTCGATGGGCGGGTAGAGCCAGGACAGCGGATCTTTCTGCATGAATGCCTCAGACGAAGGTTTGCAACACGGCGTTGGAAAGCAGCATCCCACGCTTCGTGAGGCGGCGGCGAGGGCCGACGGGTTCCACCAAGCCGTTCCGTTGAAAGCCGTTGAGCGCCGCGTCCCAGGCGTCGAAGAGGGGGCGCAGGTTCCGGCGTTCCGCCTCCGCGCGAAGCGCATCCCAATCCACGCCCTCGTGGAGGCGCAGGCCCAGCAGCGGAAGTTCGGCGAAGGCTTCCGCTTCGCTCAGTTCCTGAAGGTCCACGCCCGCCCGGCCTTCCGCCCAGGCGGGGATATTGCCTTCCTCGGTCCAGCGGAAGGAGGCGAGCTGCGACGCCGCGCTGGGGCCGAGGCCCAGGTAGGGCCGCCGCCGCCAGTAGCGCAGGTTGTGTTTCGACGGCTCGCCGTAGTTGCTGATTTCGTAGGGCGCGAGGCCGAGGCGCGGCAGTTCGTCCTGGAGCGCCTCGAACACATCCGCCACGGCGTCGTCGGAAGGGAGCGTGAGGCGGCCCGCTTCGATTTCAGCCTTCAGCGGGCAGGCCTTGTCCAGGTCCAGTAGGTAGACGCTCAGGTGCGTCGCGCCTGCATTCACCAAGGCGCGCGCGTCGGCCAGGACGCGATCCAGATCCTGCGTGGGCAAGCCCACCATGAGGTCGGCGCTGATGCGGGTGAAGCCGACCTCCTTCGCGAGGGCAATCGCGCGAAGCGCTTCCGCGCCATCGTGGATGCGGCCGAGCATCGCCAAGAGCGCGTCATCCAGCGTCTGGGTGCCGATGGAGACACGGTCCCAGCCTCGGTCCCGCGCAGCCCGGAGCCAGTCCCGATCCACCGTGCCGGGGTTGGCTTCGAAGGTGGCTTCTTCACGCTTGCGGAGGTCGAAGGCGTCGTGGATCGCCATCGTGAGAGCCGCGAATTCATCGGTGGTCAACAGCGACGGCGTGCCGCCGCCGAGGTAGAGCGTGTCCACCGCCGGACGGGCGAGCGCCTCGCCCCAGGCGCGGACTTGCGCGATGAGCCGCGCGACGGTGGCGGACTGGAGGCCCGTGTCTCGCGTCGTCACGAAGGAGCAGTAGGTGCAGCGGTCCTTGCAGAAGGGCACATGGAGGTAGAGCCCCAGCGGCTCCGCCTGGGCCGCGGCGCGGAGCGCGTCGAGATGGGGCCGGAGCGGGCCGGGGACGCCGTCCATCAAAAGTGGGCGTCGAGCGCCTCGCACCAGAAGTGGTAGATCATCTGGTGCACTTCCTGGATGCGGGCCGTGACGGTGGAAGGCACGACGAGCGCGTCGTCCACGAGCCCCTTCAGCTTGCCGCCATCCCGGCCCAGGAGGCCGAGGGTCCTGAGGCCCAGCTCTTTCGCGGATTCAACGGCCTTGATGATGTTGGGGCTGTTGCCGGAGGTGCTGATGCCGATGAAGAGGTCGCCGGGCCTGCCCAGCGCCTCCACCTGCCGGGAGAAGACGAAGTCGAAGCCGTAGTCGTTGCCGATGGCGGTGAGCGCCGAAGTGTCCGTGGTGAGCGCGATGCCCGCGAGCGCTTTGCGCTCTTTCAGGTAGCGGCCGGAAAGCTCGGCGGCGAGGTGCTGGGCGTCCGCGGCGGAACCACCGTTGCCCGCCACGAGGACGCGGCCGCCGCGGCGGAGGCGCTCGGCCATGTCGTCGGCCTGGGCGAGCACATGGTCCAGCTCGGCGTCGAAGAAGCGGCGTTTGAGTTCGAGGGCGTCCTGGACATTGCGGAGGAGGGCGTCGCGCATGGTCACATCCATGACCGCATTTTCGCAGCTTTCAGGGGCGCGCGCGGTGGCACACTCGAAGAACACTGCCACGGGCCACCATGAACCTCCTGGACTGGATCGCCTTCAAGCACCCCATGTGGATTCATGTGCCCATCGCCTGCGCGATTCTCGCGCCGCTGGCGCTGCTCGCCGCGCAGCGCGGGGGCCGGGGCATCCGTCCGTGGTGGGTGGCCAGCCGCTACCTGGCGTGGATGGGCGTGCTGGGCCTCGTCCCGGCGTTGTTGAGCGGACTGCTCTGGGCGCGGCGCCTGGGCTTCGTCGCGCCGGGCAAGCTGCTGGCGAGCAAGGAGGCCATCGGCGGCCTCGCGCGGCACCATCAGCTCTGGGCGATCGGCGCGCTGCTCCTGGGCCTCGCGACGCTGTGGGCGGTGCACCGCAAGCGGCAGGATCACCAGGGCCTCGGCGTGCTCGCGCTGCTCTTCGGCTGCGGTTGGGCCTTCGCCACGGGCATGACGGGCCTCTACGGCGGCAAAATGGCCCATCCCCTGCCCGGACCGCCCGCGCCCGTGAAAGCCGCCTCCAGCGCGGACCCGGAGGCGGATCTGCCCGCGCGCTACCTGGATTTCGGCAGCCTCATCCCCGTGGGTGACGCCTGGGCCCGCATTCCCAAGCACGACAACCGCTGGGGCCGCGTGTGGGTGACGGCCTCGGGCATCGAGGCCTATCAGGCCGGGCGTCCGCTCCCGCCGGGGGCCTACGCGGTCATGTCCACGGTGCAGGACCACGCGGCCCAGCCCGGCCCCGACCCCGGTCCGCTCTACGCCCTCGAGGTCCTCGCCGATGGCTCGCCCAAGTTCACGGTCTACTGGGCGAATGTGCCCGACAAGGAACAGGCGAAGTTCGATGGCCAGGACTTCGTCTACTGGCGCAGCCCCGACGCCCATGTGCAAAGCTGCGCCGCCTGCCATGCGGGTGGAGCCTCGGATCCCAGCCAGCGGGTGAAGTTCCCGGTGCGGTAGTAAGCGGAAGCCAGTTATTTGGCTACTTGCAGGGTGTCGAGGTATTTCCCGACATAGTTTCCCTCTTCGGTGCCGTCAGGTTTAGAGATAGTCCAGTCCACCATGTCGGATTCATCGAATAGGACGAGCTGCCCGCGCGTGAAGGTCTTCACTGTATCCAACTCAGAAGCAATGTAACCGGCGACTTTCCCATCACGGATGGTTTTCACAAACACGAAGGCTTGTTCGAATCCCCGCTTGCCTGGGTCTTGAAGGCGGTAGGTAAGAGAGAAGACTTCGCCCTTTGGAAGCCCGGCGAGGAACCGTCGCTTCGCCTCCGGATATGTCGCCTTGGCTTTCTCGACAAAAGGCGCGGTGTCGTGAATGAACTTCTGGAGTTGATCGTAGCCAGAGGTGCTTATCGGCTTATCCACGGGGGCATTGGATGAAAGCGTTGGGATCTGAGCCTGGGTCACCAGGCAGGTCGTGCAAAGAATCAGAACTAATCTCATCGCTTCTCCTTCAGCTCTCGAACTCGCCCATCACTTCCCGCGGTTTTCCGGCGCCGCGGTCGGGGCCGACGAGGCCCTCTTCTTCCATGCGGTCTATGAGGCGCGCGGCACGGCCGTAGCCGATGTTCAATTTCCGCTGCAGCAGGCTGGTGGAGGCTTTGCGCTCGCGTTTGACGACCGCGACGGCGCGGTCGTAGATGTCGCCTTCGGCGCCGGTGAGGCCCGGCAGGGCTTCGTCGTCGCCCTCGTCTTCCTCTTCCATCGCCTGCATGAGGCCCTGGTTGTAGCTGGGCTTGCCCCGCTCCTTCAGCCAGCGGACGAGGCGCAGGCTCTCGTCCTCGGTGAGGAAGGGCGCGTGGATGCGCCGCGCCCGCGCCGTGCCCGGCGCGAG
>CAZKIM010000031.1:8999-16590 GCA_964552855.1 uncultured Solibacteraceae bacterium
TCAATGACGACGAGGACGAAGGGCAGGTGCTCCAGCTCCTTGGGGCGCTCGGGCCAGCGCGGGTTGGGCGTGCGGTCGCTGAGATCAATGCGCCCGCCGCTGTCGGCGACCTTCTGGTTGTAGGTCTCCAGGCTCTTCACATTGATGAGGGAGAGGCGGCGGTAGCGGTCCTCCATCTGGGCCACGACCCACTTGAGCACGCGGCCCGCCTCGCGCATGTCCGTCACCACCGGCGCCCAGAGGTGGGGGATGCCTTCGTAGACGCCCATCTCCACCATCTTCGGATCCACGAGGATGAGCTTGGCCTCGTCGGGTCGGGCGCGGAGCAGGATGGAGGAGATCATCGCGTTCACGCCGACGCTCTTGCCGCTGCCCGTGGAACCACCGATGAGGAGGTGCGGCATCTTCGCGAGGTCGGCCACCACGGGCTTGCCCTCGATGTCCTTGCCCAGCGCGAGCGTGAGCAGGCTCGCCGCGTCCTTGAACACGGGCGCGTCAATGACTTCCCGGAAGGCGATGAGCTCGCGCTTGGGGTTCGGCACCTCGATGCCCACGAGGTTCTTGCCGGGGATGCGGTCCATGCGGACCTTCTCCGCTTGCAGCGCCAGCGCCAGATCCTCCTCCATGCCGAGGATGCGCGACAGCGGGATGCCCGGATCCGGCTGGAATTCGAAGACCGTCACGACGGGCCCGGGCTGGATGCCGGCGACGGCGCCCTTGATCTTGAATTCGGCGAGCTTGGCGGAGATCTGTTCGCGGATGTGTTCGAGCGTCGCGGGGTCCACGCGGCCATGGGGCTGGGGCGGATCGAAGAGGCGACGCGGCGGGAGCTCCGAGCCCTCGGCCGTCTCCGTCGCCGCGACCTTCGCGGGCAGGGCCGGAAGCGGTTCCCGGGGCGTGGGCTCGCTCATGGGCAGGCCCGGCTGCACCGCTTCGCGGCCGTAGCGATCCTTCATCACCTTCGGCGCGACCAGGGGGGCTTTTGCCTTGGGCACGGGCTCGTTCAGGAGCTTGGGCTTGAAGGCGCCGCTGGGCAGCTCGGGGTGGCCGTCCAGGTGAACGGAACGGATCTCCGGCAGTGCGGAAGGCGTGTCCAGGCGCATGGACTGGATGCCCGGCAGCACCGTCTCGTCCATGGAGACGCCTTTGCGCCGCAATTCCGCCGCTTCCATCTCCGCGCGGATGAGCGCTTCGCGCTGGGCCTCCAGCTCCGACTGCTTCGCCGCCTGGGATTCGATGGCGAGCACATCAGAGGCGGCGAGCTCCGGCACTTCGCCGCCGCTCCAGCGCAGAAAGGGCCGTTTGGCGAAGGTGAGGAACCCCTTCGCGCCCTTGAAGGGCAGCGGCCGGAGGAAGGGCCAGGCCTTTTCGCCCATCCATTTCGCCAGCAGCCGCGCGACGGCCTTGGAGAGCGTGGGCGCGAGCACGAGCGAGCACAGCGCGAAGGCGACGAGGAGCAGGATCGGCAGGCCGATGGGGCCGAGCCCCGCGCTCATGCGCGGCCAGAGCGCGCGGCCCATCCAGCCCCCGAGTGGAAGTTCCAACGGCGCGGCGCCGTTCTGGAGCATCCAGTGCTGGGAGGGCAGCCCGCCGAGCAGCGTCCAGGCGGCGAAGGCGAGGACGATCCAGGCCCCGCGCCCCGCCCAGCGCCGCGCCCCGCTCATCTCCTGGTGTGGCCAGCACTCCCAGCCCAGCCACCCCGGCAGGACGAGCGCGCCGTAGCCCGCGAAGGTGTGGAGCAGGCCACCGATGGTCGCGCCGATGGAGCCGCAGAGGTTGCGCGTGGGGCCGAAGCCCGCGCCGGTGTCGAAGAGTTGCGGATCGCCGGGATGGAAGCTGAGGACCGCGAGGGCGATCAGCACGGCCACGGTTCCGCCGAGCACGCGCAAGGAAACCCGGGCCACGGTGCCCCAACGCTTCTCGCTGCCGCCACCGACGGCCTTCTGGGCCACTGCGCCTCCGCTCATGTCGCGAACAGTCTACCGCCCGCCCGCCGTGGAGGTCTGCTGAAGCAGGGCCATGCGCCGGTCGCGGTTCCAGGCGGGCTGGCCCATGAGCCGCAACATCTCGGACGCGGTGACGAAGCGCCAGCCTTCGGCCCGGGCTTGGTCAATGAAGGCGCCGAGCTTCGCGGCCGGGCGGTCCTGCTCGGGGCGCCCGCTGCCCAGGTGCATGAGGACGATGAGGCCATCGCCATCGTGCGCCAGGCGCGCGTGGAGCTTTTCCAGGATCGCGCCGCCGCTGCGGTAGAGGCGGCGGTCTTGGGCCGTGGCCCAGTCCAGGCTGTCCGCGCCTTCGCTCCAGCCCACATGGCGGAAGCCGACCTCTTCCGCCCAGGCGCGGATCTCCTTCGTGTTCTCGCCGTAGGGCGAACGCCAGAGCGGGTCCATGGGTCGCCCGGTGAGGCGGAAGAAGGCCTCGTCCGCCCGCAGCAACTCGTCCTGCACGCGGGCTTCGTCCCAGTGGGGATCGCGGCGGTAGTTCGGCGCGAAGTGGGGATGATCGAAGGTGTGGTTGCCCACCTCATGGCCGTCGGCGACGATGCGCCGCACGACATCAGGAAAGCGCTCGATGAAAGCGCCCGTGAGGAAGATCGTCGTGCGCAGGTGCCGCGCCTCGAGCGTCGTGAGGATCTCGTCCGCGGCTTCGTCGCTGGAGCCGCCATCGAAACTCAGGAGGATCACCTTCTGGTTCCGCGGCCCGCGGGTGAGGTTGAAGGCCTCGCCCGCGCCGGGCCAGAGGCCATTGGAATCATGGGAGGCGAGCGGCGGCACGGGAAGCGGCGCAGGAAGTGGCGATGATGCAGGCGGTCGCGCGGCGGCCATGTCACGGCGCGGCGCGGGGGCGGAGCGCGCAGGCGCGGCGTGAGCCGCCGCGACCCGCGGTGAAACGAGAGGCGTGGCGTGGGCCGCCACGGGCGCGTCCTCCGAGCCGTTTCCCTTCAGCACCCAGGTGGCGTAGACGCGGCCTTCGGCGTCCTTCAGCGTGACGGGCTCGCCCTTCAACGGGCTGCGCAATTCCCAGTGGACGGGTCCGAAATCCGCGGCCGTGCTGATGCGCGTGGAGGGACCGGAGAGGGTCAGCTCGGTCGGGTGGTCCAGTTCGCCGTCAATGACGAGGTAGTCGCCCATGCGGTGCCAGGTCCAGGGCGCGGCTTCCAGCGTGGCGACGGTTGGTGTCGCGGGCGGCTTCGAAGTCCCGCAGGCCAGCAGGCCCGCGAGCAGGAGCGCGGGTGGAAGGGCGACGCGCCTCATGCGGGCCTGCACAGCGCCCAGTAGTTGGCCTTCTCGCGCACCTTCACCGAATCCATTTGGAAGCCGGACGCGGCCAGATGCTCGCAGGCCCACTGGGCGAGCAGCTCCGTGGTGGGATTGCGCCGCGCCAGGCGCGGTTGCTCGTTGAGGACGGTGTAATCGAGACCTTCCACCCAGGCGTCCAGCGCGGCGGCGAAGGCGGTCGCGTCGTCCTCACGCGCGAGCCACGCGGCGGCCTCCACCATCCAGTTGTGCCCGTGCCGCGCCTCCACGAAGTAGGGTTCTTCGTGGAAGTGATCCGCCACGAAAGGGCGGCGACAGGAGTAGAGAAAGGCCATGCGTCAGTTTAATCCACCTGGAGTTCCGCCCGGAGCGCGTCCAGGTAGTCGAGGAGCGTCCGCTGACGGGCCGCGGCGAGGCGCTTGCCTTCGCCCGTCGTCATCCCCTCCGCGAGGCGCAGCAGTTTCTTGAAGAAGTGATCGAGGGTGTAGGCCTTGTCGTCCAGGTCGCGGTGTTCCGCCCAGGGATCCGTGGGGTGCCAGAGCCTGGAATGGAAACTCGCGCCCGTGGCGAAGACCCGGGCGATGCCGATGGCGCCGATGGCCTCCAGGCGGTCAGCGTCCTGGACGACCCGGGCTTCGAGGGTCTGGGCCTCCGCCGCGCCGCTCCAGCTATGGGCCGCGATGGCGTGGACGATGGCATCGGCCTTGGCGGCGAGGGCGGGGAGGTCCAGGCACCAGGATCGGGCCAAGGCCGCGCTGAGTTCGGCGGTGCGCGGCGATTCGGGATGATTCTTGGGGCGGTAGACGAGATCGTGAAGCAGCGCGCCGGCGACCGCCACCTCCGTGTCCGCCTGTTCCACTTCGGCGAGGCGGTGCGCGAGCGCCGCGACCCGGCGGATGTGGGCGAGATCGTGCGCGGCGTCCCGGGCGAAGGGTTCCGCCGCGAGGTGGGCTTCCAGCTTTTCCAGCAGGGCCTTGAACCAGTCCAGATCATCCATGGGCATCCCCCCAGGCTACCGCGCTCTCGGAAGGCCGCGATCCTGGCATCCTGGAAGGTCAGGGAGTCTTCGATGCGGTTCATGCGCCCCTTGCTGCTCGCGATCTTCGCCCTTCCGGCCTTGGCTCAAAGCGGCGCGCCATCGAGCTTCGACCCGATGACTTCCGTGACGCTCGCCTTCACCAAGGGCGCGGTGGTGGTGGAGGCCCCGGCGGGTTCCCACCTCAAGGCCGCCTTCATGAAGGTGGAGAAGCCCACCGGCCCCGGTTCCATCACCCTCGGCGAGATGACGCCCACCAACGCCAAGGACGAGCTGGGCGATGGCATCTGGCACGGCCCGGTCCGCATTCCCGTGAAAGGGGAAGGCCTGCAAGGCACCGTCACGCTGGAGGTGACCTACCAGCCCTGCACCGAAGGCGTGGGCGGCGTCTGCTATCCGCCGACGACGCGGGAGTTGAAGGTGGCGGCCTCGGCGATTCCAGCCCTGAAGGCGATGGTGAAGCCGGAGACGAAGGAAGCGCCGAAGGCGGACGCGCCTGCGCCTGTCCCGGCCGCCGCTGCGCCCAGCCGACCGGTCGAGGTCACGGTTGCTCCCGCCCAGCCACCACCAGCGCCGCAGTCCGGAAGCCTGCTCTGGCTGCTGCTCACGGCCTTTGGATTCGGGATGGGAGCGTCCCTGACGCCCTGCGTGCTGCCGATGATTCCCATCACGATGGCCATCATCGGCGCGAAGGGCGGCGGCAAGCTCCGCGGCCTGATGTTGAGCCTCACGCTCGTGCTGGGCATGGCGGTCACCTACACGATCCTTGGCGTCCTGGCGGCGCGAACCGGCGCGGCCTTCGGCGCGGCGGCCCAGAAGCCAGCCTTTCTCGTGCCGGTGGCGTTGCTCTTCGCCGCGCTGGCTTTTTCGCTCTTGGGCGCCTTCGAACTCGCCCTGCCCGCGTCACTTCAGACGAAGCTCCAGGGTGGCGCGAAGAAGGGTTTCGGCGGCGCGTTCGTCATGGGCCTCATCCTGGGCCCCATCAGCGCGCCCTGCGTCGGTCCGTTCATCGGCGCGCAGCTCATCCAAATCGCGCAACTGGGCAAGGTGGCGGTGGGCGGCCTCACGCTCTTCGTGTTCGCGCTGGGCATGGGCGTCCTCTTCGTCGTGGGCGGCACCTTCTCCGCAGCCCTACCCAAGAGCGGCGATTGGCTCACGCGCTTCAAGCGCGTCATGGGGCTCGTCATCCTCGGCTTCGCCGCCTGGACGCTGCGCTACCTCATGCCGGACTGGGCGAATTGGGCGATGTGGGCCTTCGTCGCGCTCCTGGCCGCGCCCATCCTGGGCCTCTTCGAGAAGGCGGAAGGGCTGGTGGGCGGCTTCCTCAAAGCGATGTCCGTCCTCGCGCTTGCGATCGGCGTGATCTGCGGATTGCGCGGCCTGGAGGCGGGTCTCGGGGTGAAGCTGCTGCCTTCCGCGGCCGCCGCGGCCCCAGCGCAGGAATCGCTCTGGATGTCCCAGGACCTCGAAGGTGCCCTTGCGAAAGCCAAGGCCGAGCACAAGGTCGTCGTCGTGGACATCTACGCCGAGTGGTGCGCCCAGTGCCACGAACTGGACGAGAAGACCTGGCCCGATCCCCAAGTAAAGGCCTGGATCCAGGCCAACGCCATCGCCGTCCGCATTGACACCGACGCGGTGCGGAAGGACCTCGCGACGCAACTCAAGATCGGCAGCTACCCCACCGTGATCCTGCTGGATGCCGAGGGCCGGGAGCGGAAGCGCGTCCTCGGCTTCCAGCCCCCGGCCGACATGCTGGCCTGGCTCAAGAACTAGTTCGAGCCTTTCGCGGCCTCGGGAAGGAATTTCGCGAGCGTCTTTTCAAGCGCGTCGCCGCGCAGATCGCCGCCCATGGCGACGATGTGGCCATCGGGTCCGACGAGAATCGGCTTGGGGATGCCTGTCACGGCGAAGGTCTTGGCGAGTTCGCTTTGGAAACCCTGCTCGACGAAGGCGTGGTGCCAGGGCATCGGGTGGGCGGCGTCCTTGCGGTACGGCGCGACATCCGCCGCCTTCAGATCGAAGGAGAGGCTCAGCACTTCCAGGCCCCGCGGGTGGAACTGGGCGTACGCCTCGTGCAGCTTCGGCATTTCCGCGCGACAGGGACCGCACCAGGTGGCCCAGAAGTCGAGCAGCACGAAGTGCCCCTTGAAGGAGGCGGGAGTGTAGCTGTGGGTGGGATCGTTGAGATCCGCGATGTGGAACGAGGGCACCGGCGCGCCCACAGCCACTTTGCCCGTGGCGTCAATCTGGGTCGCGAGCTTCGCATAGATGGGAAGGCCCGGACGCATCGCCTCGAACGCGGCGAGTTTGGCCTTCGCCTCCTGAGCCTTGCCCTCGTAGATGAGGTAGGAAAGGTTGGACTTCACGAGGTTCGAGGCGGCCTTCTCGTCCAAATGGCGGAACAGGTCGGCGGCATAGGCTTCCTTGGCCGGGCCATCGGCCATGCGATCCGGCGCGAATTGGGCGAGCCCGGGCTCGCTGGCGAAGATGAAGCTGTCTCCGGGAAGCTCTTTGGGGAGGGTCGTGAAGTCCACGCCCTTTCCCGCGAATTGCATGAGGCCCGCCCACAGGGCTTGGCGGGTCATCGCGTCCTGTTCGGTGGCGAGCTGGGCCTTCCAGGCGGTCACTTCCGGATCGAAGGACGGAAAGGCGGGCGTCTGGCCGGGTTTGGCGGAACGGATGGCGACCATCATCCGCTCAGTCATGCTCGCGCGTTCCAGCATCACGGCGGCGTAGCGGGTCAGCGCATCCTGGCCCGTGAAGGAGATCCCGGCGTGGCCGGAAGCGGGAAAGGCGGCCGGGTCGAATCGCGCGAGGGCCACGCCGTTCTTCACCGGGACGACGCTCATGTAATCCGTGTCGCCGTCGTAGGCGTAGGCCGGGGAGGCCCCGTTGATCGTGTTGCCGGTGGCGCAGACGCCTGCCACCTCGTAGTGGAATTCCGCTCCCGAGGCCGGAATGGTCGCGGACCAGATGCCATCCTTGCCGAGCTGAAGCGGCGTGCGAGCGCCGAGCTTGCCCTCCGCAGTCACTTCCACCGCCATTGGCTGAGTGATCGCGAGTGGATCGGCGGCGAGGCGCACCGAGGCGTTCAGGACTCGACCATCCGAGGGGAGGACGAGGTTGAGCGCTTGATGACCCACGCCCGTCGCCTGGAATCGGAAGTAGCCCTTGCCTTCGACCTTGATCTGGAAATGGCCGCTGGCGTCAACTTGAGCTGAAACCAGCGCCGCCCCATCATTCAAGGGCAGGATGCGCGCGTGGGCCAGCGGCATGGGGCGACCATCCTGGCCGACCA
>CAZKIM010000032.1:0-16588 GCA_964552855.1 uncultured Solibacteraceae bacterium
CTCGCGCCAAGCCTCAGCTACGCGCCCCATCGTCCCTACCGCTGCACCGCGCTGGCGGAACCGGTTCATGGCTCGGCGCCGGACCTGGCGGGAGAAGGCAAGGCCAATCCGGGCGGGGCGATCCTGAGCACGGCCCTGCTCTTCCGGCACCTGGGCTGGGAGGAAGAGGCCACGGCGATCGAGGACTCCGTCGCCCAGGCCCTGAACGCCGGCGCCGCGACGCCGGATCTGGGCGGAGGCCTCTCGACCCAAGCCATGGGGGCCGCGTTGAGACGCGGCCTTTCCTAATTTCGTCCGCCCTGCCGTCAGCAGCTGCGCATCACGCCGACGAGGAGGCCCTGCACCTCGACCCGATCGGGGGTGTAGCACTTGGGCTTGAGGGCCGGGTTGTGCGGAATGAGCCACACGCCCTTCATGTCCCGCTTGAATTCCTTGAGGGTCACTTCCTCGCCATCCAGCAGCGCCACCACGCGGTCGCCGTTGCGGTACTCGCCCTTGCGCTGGAGCACGACGAGGTCGCCATCCAGGATCGCGTCCTCGATCATGGAGTCGCCCTTCACGCGCAGGACGAAGACCTCGTCCTTGTTGCGGTGGATGGTGTTCGGCACTTCGATGGGCACGGCCCGGGTCTCGGGCAGGATTGGCGCGCCGGCGGCCACTTCGCCGCAGAAGGGGATGAGCCGCATGGGAGCCGGAAGCGGCTCAGTGGGTCGGTCGCCACGGTCAATACGGTCAATGGAGGCCGCGACACCCGCGTGATGCGGGTCACGACCAGCGTCACGACCATGTGAGGAACCTGTCGCGACGAGGTTGTTCCCCTTGCCGTGGCTGCGCTGGAGGAAGCCTTTGTCAATGAGGTGCTGCACATGCTTGTGGATGGTGCTCACGGCGTTGGAGCCCACGCCCGCGGCGACTTCCTGGAGGGTCGGACTGCGGCCTTCCTCGTCGAGGAAGACGCGGATGAACTGCAGCACAGCCAGCTGCCGTTTGGTGAGATCGCCGGATTTCATGGGATTCAAGGTAGGTCGGGCGACACGCGGGGTCAATCCCTTTTTTTCGTTTTTTGTTCGGCCGCCGATTCATGCGCTTCCCAACCTTCGCGCTTGGGCGCGCCGCGTCGCTCCTGCAATACTGGAAGGCCGGTTTTCCGTGTGGCCGAGGCGTGTCCGCCTGCCCTCCGGAGACTTGACAAAGGGAAAGGAGAGCCATGTCCACCGCGCTCGCAACCGCCTCCAGCCAGGGGACGAAGGTCAACGACTTCTCGATCCAGGTGGCCACGGTCAACGGCTCCGGCTCCCAGACCGCGAACAATGTGCTGATGCGCTCCATCTTCCGCATGGGCGTGCCGGTGAGCGGCAAGAACCTCTTCCCTTCCAACATCGCGGGCCTGCCCACCTGGTTCACGATCCGCGCCTCGGCCAAGGGCTATGTGGCCCGCAAGGCGGAGAACGATCTGCTCATCCTCATGAACCCCGAGACGGCGCGGGAGGATGTGGCCACCGCGACGCCCGGCTGCTTCGTCATCTACGACGAGCCCTTGAAACTCGAAGGCCTGCGCGAGGATCTGACCTTCGTGCCCGTGCCTTTCCAGCAGCTCGTGACGGCTTCCTGCCCCGAGCCCAAGCTGCACAAGCTCGTGAAGAACATGATCTATGTGGGCGTGGCCGCGCAGCTGCTCTCCATTGACATGGACGCCGTCAAGGCCGCCATCGCCTCCCAGCTGGGCGGCAAGGCCAAGGCCATCGAGCTGAATCAAGGCGCCGTGATGGCGGGCCACGACTGGGCCGCTTCGAACCTCAAGCCCCAGGACCGCATCAAGGTCGCCGCCGCGACCGGCAGCAAGGGAAAGATCATGATCGAGGGCAATGCCGCCGTCGCCATGGGCGCGATGTTCGCGGGCGTCCAGGTGGTCGGTTGGTACCCCATCACGCCTTCCAGCTCCGTGGTCGAGAACCTCATCGAATATTCCGAGGAACACCGCAAGGACGCGGAAGGCCGGAACACCGTCGCCATCGTCCAGATGGAGGACGAACTCGCTTCCGCCGGCCTCGTGTTCGGCGCGGGCTGGGCGGGCGCGCGCTCCATGACCGCCACCAGCGGCCCCGGCATCTCGCTGATGAGCGAGTTCATCGGCCTCGGCTACTTCGCCGAGATCCCCGGCGTCTTCGTGAATGTGCAGCGCACCGGCCCCAGCACGGGCATGCCCACGCGCACCATGCAGGGCGACATCGAGATCTGCGCCAAGTGCAGCCACGGCGACACGCTCCACATCTGCCTGCTGCCCGGCACGATGGACGAGTGCTTCCACTTCGCCTACGAGAGCTTCAACCTCGCCGAGCGCTTCCAGACACCCATCTTCCTCGTCACCGACCTGGACCTGGGCATGCAGAACTGGATGAGCGATCCCTTCAGTTACCCCGAGGGCAAGCTGGACCGCGGCAAGGTGCTGGGCGAGAAGGAACTGAAGGACATGAAGGAGTGGGGCCGCTACAAGGATGTGGATGGCGACGGCATTCCCTACCGCACCCTGCCCGGCACGCCCGGCGGCAAAGGCGCCTACTTCACCCGCGGTTCCGGCCACAACGACAAGGCGCTCTACACCGAGAAGGGGCCTGAGTATGTGGCGCTGGTGGACCGGCTCCGCAAGAAGTACGAGACGGCGAAGTCCTTCGTGCCCAAGCCCGTCTCCCGCGATCTCGGCTCCGACAAGGGCATCCTCGCCTTCGGCTCCAGCGACCCGGCGATCCGCGAGGCCCAGGACCTGCTCGCGGAGGCCGGCAAGAAGTTCGATTACCTGCGCCTGCGCGCCCTCCCCTTCACCGCCGAGGTGGACGCCTTCGTGGCGGCCAAGCAGGTCATCTATGTGGTCGAGCAGAACCGCGACGCCCAGATGGCCGCGCTGCTGAAGGAGTTCTACCCGACCCACGCCGCGAAGTTCCGCAGCGTCCTGCACTATGACGGCCTCGCCCTCGACGCCCAGAGCGTCATCGTCGGCATCAACGGTTTCGAGAAGTAAGGAGCGAGCGATGACCACCACGACCCCCGCCCCCGCCGCCCCCACCAACAAGCTCGGGCTCACCCGCCAGGACTATGTGGGCTCCAAGTCCACGCTCTGCCCTGGCTGCGGCCACGACTCCATCACCGCCCAGATCATCACGGCCGCCTACGAGATGAACATCGAAGGCCACCGCGTCGCCAAGATGTCCGGCATCGGCTGCTCCTCCAAGAGCCCCGCCTACTTCCTGAGCCAGGCCTGGGGCTTCAACAGCGTCCACGGCCGCATGCCCTCCGTCGCCACCGGCGCCGCGCTGGCCAACCGCGGCCTGATGACCCTGGGCGTCTCCGGTGACGGCGACTCCATGAGCATCGGCATCGGCCAGCTCATCCACATGATCCGCCGCAATGTGCCGATGGTGTACATCTGCGAGGACAACGGCGTCTACGGCCTCACCAAGGGCCAGTTCAGCGCCACCGCGGACATCGGCTCCGCGTTGAAGCACGGCAGCATCAACGAGCTCCCGCCCATTGATCCGTGCAGCCTCGCCATCGAACTGGGTTGCGGCTTCGTCGCCCGCAGCTTCTCCGGCGATCCCAAGCAGCTCAACGCCATCCTCAAGGCCGCCATGGCCTACAAGGGCACGGCCTTCATTGATGTCATCAGCCCCTGCGTCACCTTCAACAACCACGACGCCTCCACCAAGTCCTACAAGAACGCCAAGGACCACGACTTCCCGCTCCACGAGCTGGGTTTCGTGCAGTTCAGCGAGCTGGATCAGGTGGAGATCCCCGCGGGCGAAGCGAAGACGGTGGCCTTCCCTGACGGCTCCAAGGTCGTGTTCCGCGCCATCAAGGAGGACTACGATCCCACCGACCGCTTCATGGCCATGAAGACGCTCCACGAAGGTCTGGAGAAGGGCGAGTTCATCACGGGCCTGTTGCACATCAACCCCTCCAAGCCCACCCTCCACGACCACGCCCATGTGTCCCAGACGCCGCTGGTGGAGCTGGATGAGAAAGCCATCAAGCCCGGCAAGGCCGTGCTGGACAAGCTCATGGCCGAGTTGGCCTGATCCCGTCCCCGCCCCGCAACCGCCGCTCGCAAGGGCGGCGGTTTTGCTTTAGACTGGAGGATCGAAGGGCCTGTAGCTCAGCTGGGAGAGCGCCTCGTTCGCAATGAGGAGGTCGTCAGTTCGATCCTGATCAGGTCCACCACGAATGCAGACGGCGGCGAACATGAGCCGCCGTTCTCGCGTTGAGGGACGACCTCGGCTTCTTTGAGTGTCGGTCGTCATCCCGCCCTATCGCGCGCATGCGCGCTCCCAGTCGCCTTCGGCTCCTGGAGGTCGGGACCCGTGATCCTGATCAGGTCCACCATGGGCGAGACTCGCTTCTGGAGGCGCTTACTTCCCGGTGCCTGATTGACGACTGTCACGGGACGGGCCTAGATTGAGGGTCATTCACTTCGGAGTTTAAACATGTTCAAGCGCCTGCTTTCCACGACGGATGACTACGCCTTGACGATCCTGCGCCTCGTGCTCGGCCTCGTCTTCTTCGCGCACGGCTCCCAGAAGATGCTCGGCTGGTTCGGCGGCTACGGCTTCCACGGCACGATGGGCTTCTTCACGGGCGCCATGCACATCCCGGCCGTCTTCGCCTTCCTCGCCATCGTCGCGGAGTTCTTTGGCGCGCTGGGGCTCATCACCGGCCTGCTCGGCCGCGTGGCGGCCTTCGGCATCTTCTGCGTCATGGCGGTCGCCGTCGCCATGGTCCACAGCCATGTGGGCTTCTTCATGAATTGGAACGGCGTCACGCCCCCGGCGGAAGGCTACGAATACCACCTGCTCGCCATGGCCATCGCCGTCGCGGTGATGATCAAGGGTTCCGGCGCGCTGTCCCTGGATCGGATGATCGCGAAGGATTGACCGCTATCATCTCCAGATGATCGGTCGTCTGCGCGGCACCCTCCTCGAAAAGACCCTGACCCATGCCCTCGTGGATTGCGGGGGCGTGGGTTATGAATGCGCCATCTCGCTCACGACCTACGGCCTCCTGCCCGAACCGGGCAAGGAGGCCGCGCTCTTCGTGGAGACGCTGCTCCGAGAGAACGAGCTTTCGCTGCTTGGCTTCTCCAGTGGAACCGAGCGCAGTCTCTACCGCCTGCTCGTGAAGGTGGATGGCATCGGGCCGCGCCTCGCGCTGGCGGCCCTGGGCGCCATGGGGCCTGAAGACCTGGTGGGCGCCCTCCGCGCGCGGGATGTGAAGGCTCTTACGCGCATCCCTGGCGTCGGCAAGAAGACCGCCGAGAAGATGTGCTTCGAGCTGAGCGAGAAGATGGGCGGCCTGTCGGGGCTCGATGGGCTCGGCGGCACGGCCGTCCCCGGCGACGCCTGGGAGACGGATCTCCGCTCGGCGCTCACGAACCTCGGCTTCAAGGAAGACGCCGTCGCGCCGGTCGTGGCCGAACTGCGGGCCGACAAGCCCGACATGGCCGAAGCCGTGCGCCGGGCGTTGAAGGCGCTGCGGAAATGAACGCCCGCATCCTCGCCACGAGCCCGCTCGTCGGGCCTTCGCTCAAGAATCTCGGCGCGCAGATCGCGCCCTTCCGTTCTCCCGAATGGAACGAGGCGCTTCCAGACGCCGAAGCGCTCGTGGTGCTGCTGTCCGAGCCGCTGACGGAGGCCGATCTCATCAAGGCGCCGAAGTTGAAGGCCCTCGCCACCTACAGCGTGGGCGTGAATCACCTGCCCCTGGACGCTTGCAAGGCTCGCGGCATCCGCGTCCTCAGCACGCCCGGCGTGCTCACGGACGCCACCGCCGACCTGGCGCTGACCCTCCTGCTCGCCGTCACCCGGCGCGTCGCGGAAGGCGAGCGGTTGATCCGCTCGGGCCGCTGGACCGGTTGGGCGCCGGATCAGCTGCTCGGCACCGGAATGGCGGGCAAGGTCTGCGGCATTCTCGGCGCGGGCGCCATCGGCAAGGCCTTCGCGCGCCGCGCCTGGGCGCTTGGCATGCAGCCCATCTTCTGGGACCGCGAAGGCAAGGGCGGCAGCGTCTCTTTCGGCGTCTGCGACGCGCCGCGTGTGCCGCTCCTGAAGCTGCTGGAATCCAGCGCGGTGCTGAGCCTCCATTGCCCGCTGACGGAAGCGACGAAAGACCTGCTCGGGCTCAAGGAGCTGGAGCGGCTGCCGAAGGGCGCCATCCTCATCAACACCGCCCGGGGCGGCATCGTGGACGAGGCCGCGGCCATCGCGCTCCTGCGGGCGGGCCACCTCGGCGGCGTGGGGCTCGATGTCTACGAAGGCGAGCCCAAGCTGCATCCCGCATGGATGGACGCGCCGCGCACCGTGCTGCTGCCCCATCTCGGCTCCGCGACGGTGGAAACCCGCGCCGCCATGGCGCGCCTCCTGTGCGATGGCATCGTGGAAGCGCTCGGGCCTTCCTAGCAGGTGTAACCTGGACCTCCTTTCCACCGAGGTGTTCCATGGCGCGCAGCTGGATGAAGCTCCTGGACCCGCGGCTCGCCGCCCTCAAGGACCGTGATGGCGGAAGCCTCGCGCTGGCCGCCGCGTTGAACGCGCGCGCCCGCTACCCCGAGGCGGCGGAAATCCTGGATCGTCTCATCGCCGGGCGGCGCGACGACGCCGAGGCCTGGTTCGAGCGCGTGCTGAGCCTGGGCGATCGTTTCCGCCCCGACGAAGCTAGCGAACTCCTCGTGCAACTCGAGAGCCTCGTGGTGGAAGCGCCCCGCGACGCGCCGCTGCAGCGGAACCTGGGCTTCCTCCGCTTGAAGATGGAAGACGCCGATGGCGCTGAATCCGCGCTGCGACGCGCCATGGAGATGGACGGGACGGACGCCAAGACCCTGGAATTGATGGGTCTGCTCTCCCTCCACGAAGACCGTCCCACCGAAGCCAAGGCCTGGCTCATCAAGGCGCTCAGCCTCCAGCCGCGGGATCCGCGCTGCCTGCGCCTGCTCGCGCTCGCACTGGATCGCATGGAGGATCCCTCGGGCGCCGAATCCCAGCTCACGGCCGCGTTGGAATGGGATCCGGACCACTACTGGAGTTGGCACACCCTCGGCGAACTGCTCATGTCCCGGGGCAAGGTTCAGGACGGCCTGCGCTGCATCCACCGCGCCCGCGCGCTGAATGTGGATGATCCCGCCAGCTACTTCATCGTGGCGGAGGTTCTCGCCGAGCAGGGGCACCTGGACATCGCCCAGGGCCATCTCCACGCCCTCATGCTGCTCGCGCCGGAAGTCCAGGTGCTGGCGGAAGCTCAAGCGCTCCTCGGCGAATTCAAGCGCGATGCCGGGGATCGCGAGGGCGCCATCGCCTACTTCACGCTCGCCTCCGAGACCGATCGCGAATCGCCTCTGCCCTGGGTGGCCCTCGGCGACCTCGCCCGGGAAGAAGGCCGCGCCAAGGATGCCGCCCGCTGCTACCAGGAGGCGCTGGCGCGGGATCCCGCCGCAGCCGATGTGCAGGTGCAGCTCGGCTACGCGCTCCTGGACCTGGAGCTGCACCACGAAGGCGAGCAGGCCTTCCTCCGCGGCCTGGAGCAGGACCCCAGCGAATACAGCGCCTATCTCGGCCTCGCCGAAGTCTGCCGTCAGCAAGGCCGCGGCGAAGACCAGGCCCGCATGGTCCAGGAGGCCATGACGCTGGCGCCCGATGATCCCGATGTGTGGAACGCCCACGGGGTCGTGCTCGAACTGCAAGCGAAGCTGAAGGAAGCGACGGCCGCGTACGAACGCGCCTTGAAAGCGGATGGCGCGCACCGGCAGGCCGCCAACAACCTTGGGTTCGTTCTGGAGAAGCGCATGGCCGGCGGTGAGGCGAACCTCGAAGATCGCGCCCGGGATGCCTGGAAGCGGCGTCTCCTCATCTGCCGCGATGAAGGTCAGAGCCTGCGCATGGCTGTGGAACATCTGGAGCGGCTCGGCGTGGAGGAAGGCACCCTCCGGCGCTGGCTCAACCAGGAGGTTCTGGAAGACGCCGTGGAACACTGAAATCCGCGGGCCGAAGGATGTCACACCCCTGTCACGCCCCTCGATTTCCAAGGGTTTGAAAGGTGTCCACAAGCCCTGTGGAAAAGCCTGCGGAATTCAGCGCTCTCCGGGGCTCCGAGCCCTGAAACACCTGGAATTCCTGGAACTGCACCGTCCAGCGGGCACAATTCAACTACCATTATTTCTGTAATTGAAACACATGACCTAGGAACGGCGCGGCTTGGATGCGGGGGTTAGGTTTCCACATTTTCCGCTTTCTTTCGCCTTGACGCCGGAATCCCCTTGATGGGCATGGCGAAAAAGCCGAAAGCCCAAGCTGGACGCGGGCTTGAGGCAATAAACCGGAGCGAGGCCGCGCCCAGCCAGCCCCTTCGTCACTCCGTCGTCACAAGGTCAGCCCGATTGGTAAAAAACCGGTGCGACACGAGCCTCAAACGAGCTGTTCGGCTTCCTTCAACTGCACGCTCACGAGCTTGGAGCAGCCCGGTTCTTCCTGGGTGACGCCGTACAGCGTATCCGCGGCCATCATCGTCGGCTTCTGGTGGGTGATGACGATGAACTGGGTGTCGGCCTTCATCTTCTGAAGGAGACGGGCGATGCGGTCCACATTCGCCTCGTCCAGCGGCGCGTCAATTTCGTCCAGCACGCAGAACGGGGACGGCTTGAAGTGGAAGATGGCGATGAGGAGGCTGATGGCCACCAGCGCCTTCTCACCGCCGGAAAGCAGGCTCAGCGACTTGGGCGTCTTGCCCGGTGGCTGGGCGGTGATCTCGATGCCGCATTCGAGGATGTCCTTGGGGTCCTGCAGGCTGAGGCTCGCGGTGCCGCCGTTGAAGACTTCGCGGAAGACTTCCGTGAACTTGGCGTTGATGAACTCGAAGGCCTCGCGGAACCGCTGCTCGCTGGTCTCGTTGATCTCGGAGATGGTCTTCTCCAGGTTCTCGATGGCCTGGACCACATCGCCCCGCTGCTCGCCCATGAAGGCGAGGCGCTCTTCGGCTTCCGCCAGCTCCTGGATGGCCAGCGGATTCACGCCACCGAGATCGAGGCGCTTGCCCTGGAGCTCCGAGAGCCGCGTCTGATGCACCAGCTCGCCTTCCTCGGTCCAGGCGGCGCGCTCCTCCTCGGTGATGGAGGCGAGGAATCCCGGCACATCCAGAC
This sequence comes from uncultured Solibacteraceae bacterium, assembly GCA_964552855.1. Lineage (GTDB taxonomy): Bacteria > Acidobacteriota > Holophagae > Holophagales > Holophagaceae > JAFDVN01. Next base: position 9,173 of record CAZKIM010000032.1, read on the forward strand.
CCAGCGCCAACTCCACTTCTTTGGCCATGGCCTCCATGGAGCCCTGCACCTGGGCCGCGCGCACGAGGCATTCCTGGTGCTGGGCGCGGGCGTTCTCCAGCGCTTCCTGGAGTTCGCGCCCGTTGCGCTCCTGCACGCGCAGGTGCTCGGCGGCGTCCTCCAGGAGCGGCTGGGCTTCCTGCATCTGCGCCTGGAGCGCGGCGCGCTCTTCGAGCTGCTTCTGGGTTTCCGCTTCGAGCTCTTCGAGCCGGGTGGAGGCGAGGGCCATCTTCTCGCCCTGCTCCTTGGCCTCCAGCTCCAGTCGTTGGCGCTCGGAGTCCAGATCGAAACGGCCTCGCTGATGCATCTGGAGCTGACGCTGGAGCGCATCCTGAGCCGCCCACGCGCTGTCGCGGACGCGGGCGGTTTCGAGCCGCGATTCGCGGCGGCCATCCAGCTCCGACTGCTTGCCCCGCGCCTTGGTCTCGCCTTCGGCGAGGGCCTGGTCCAGCTCCACATCGGCGGCTTCTTCGGGGTGTTCTTCCAATTCCCGGAGCAACCCTTGGAGCCGCTTGATCTCCGTCTCGATCTGTTCCCACAGCGTGTCCGCCCGCTCCTGCGCCGCGCGGATCTCACCGAGCTGGGCTTCGCTGGAGGAGAGCTGGGCCTTGCTCTGATCGCGGCGGAGCCGGGAGAGGCGCAGGTCCTCCTCGATCTCCCGCAGGCGATCGTGACCTTCCCGGGCGCCGAGGGTTTCATTCCGGTGGCGTTCTTCCAGTTCCTCGACCGTCGTGATGAGCGATTCGCGCCGCGCCTTGGCTTCTTCCAGTTCGGAGCGGAGTTTCAGCGGCGAGGCTTCCGGCGCGGCCGTGCCCACCTGCACCGGGCCGTAAGGCAGCTTCACGAAGCTGGGGCTGACGAAGCCAAGGTCGGCGTGCTTGGAAGCGAGCCCCGGCAACTCGTCGTCCGAGCAGCGGAAGGTGCGGTCAATGAGCGCGCGCAGCGGCGTGGAAGCGCCGGTCCAGCGCACGCCCAGGCGCAGCGGCTCGCAGTGCATGGGCGCGGCGGGGGAGTGGACATCCGTGTCCGGCGCGAGCAGCAACTGGCCGGGAGCCTCCTTTGAGGCGGCGAGATCGGCGATGGAGCAGGCGGCGGTCTGGAGCCAGGCGCCCAGCACCCGCTCCAGGGCGGGGCGCGCCGCCTCGTCCACGCGGATGAGGTCGGAAAGCAGCGCGGGCTTCTGGCCGCGATCGCCGAGCCAGGCGAGCCCTTTGCGGATCTCCAGGCTTCCCGCGACCTGGGCGAGCAGATCGGAGAGCTGACGAACCTTCCGCTCCGCGGCCTCCAGTTCGGATTGGGTGCGGTGCAATTCCTGGGTGAGGGAACGACTCGCCTCTTCCATCTCGTGGACGCGGCGGCGCTGGGCGGTGGCGGCTTCGTCCCCCTGCTCCACTTGCGTTTCCTGGCCTTCGAGCATCCCCTTCAACTTGGAGGATTCGGATTGCAGCCCTTCCAGACGCGGCGCGCGGATGGATTCCTCGTGGTTGAGGGCCTCCAGCCGGCCTTCGAGCTGGGCGATCTGGGACTGGAAGGAGAGGCGCTGCTTCTGCCGCTGCTGGGCCGCTTGGACGGCTTCGGCTTTTCGACGGCGCAGTTCGTTCAGCGCGCCTTCCTCGTGGCGCAGCGCGCCAAGGGCGAGGGCGACGGCCTCTTCGGATTCGGCGAGCAGGGCTTCCTTCGCCTCCAGCGCGGACGCGGCGAGCGCCAGCTCGGCTTCGAGATTCGTGAGGGCCTGGGTGCCTTCCTCCAGGCGACGCGCCAGTTCTTCCATGCGCTCCTGGGCGCGCGACTGCTGGTCCTTGGCGTCGCGGCGGCGTTCTTCCTGGAAGCCGCGTTCCTGTTCGTTCAGCGTGAGGCGCTGCTCCAGGCCGAGCACCTGCCGGGATCGGCGGCCTTGGGCCTGCTCCAATTCGTCCAGATGAAGGCGCAGATGCTCGACCTCCGAGGCCTTTTCCGAAGCCTGGGCCGTGAGCTCTCCGACGCGGCGCTCCATCTGATCCAGCTGGTCCATCAAGGAATGCTTGGCGTGATCCAGTTCCTCGGCCTTCCCCGCCAGCAGCACGCGCTGGGTGGCCTTGATGTCGGCGTCCAGCTCCGCGGCGCGCTTGGCCTTGGCGGCTTGGCGGCGCAGGGAATCCATCTGCTTGTTCAGCTCGTGGAGGATGTCCTCCAGGCGCTGCAGGTTCGACTTGGTCTCATCCAGCCGCTTCTCCGCCTCCTGGCGGCGCAGCTTGTAGCGCGTGATGCCCGCGGCTTCCTCCAGCAGCGAGCGCCGGTCCTTGGGCTTGCTGCTGAGGATGAGGTCAATCTGGCCCTGCTGGATGAAGGTGTAGCCGCGGGTGCCGAGGCCCGTGTCCAGGAGCAGATCCTGCACATCCTTGAGCCGCGTCTCGCGGCCGTTCACGCGGTATTCGCTGCCGGAATCGCGGTAGAGACGCCGGGTGAGTACCACTTCCTTCGTCGCGCCGGGCAGGGCCGCGTCGGGCATCTCCAGGGTGAGTTTCACCTCCGCCATGCCCATGGGCTTGCGCTGGCCCGCGCCCGCGAAGATCACATCGGCCATCTCCGTGCCGCGCAGCAGGCTGGCCCGCTGCTCGCCCAGCACCCAGGCGAGGCTGTCGGAGATGTTCGACTTGCCGCAGCCGTTCGGCCCGACGACGGCCGTCATGCCGACCGGGAAGGTCAGCTTCTGCGGATCGGCGAAGGACTTGAAGCCGTGAAGTTCGAGTGAGACGAGACGCAAGGGTTCGGGGGCTCCGGTTTCAGACCCGCGGGAACGAAGAGTCTCCTCACTTCATACCATGCGGGAGGCCCGGATGCCCGCCTTGGGTATCGGCCGACCTGCCGCTAGAATCTAAGGTTTCCCCCCGCTCTGGAGTCCCATGCCGCCCCTCCCAGAATCCATGCGCTTCCTCGGCAGGGGCTGGTGGTGGCTGCACATCCTCGGCGGCCTGGCGATCTTCTGCTACGGCTGGTACTTCGGCCAGAACCGGGCGGAGCGGAAATTCGCCAAGCTGGTGGAAGCGCGGGACGCCGCTGATCAGGGTCCGGATCACGGGGATCAGCCATGAATCTCGGGCGCCGGGGCCGTTCCCTGCTGTGGATGGAAAGCCATCGCCTCTGGGCGGGCCATCAGCGCCGCGCCCTCCAGGGCGTGCCGACCGAGGACCAGCTCGCCCAGGCCCTCTCGGCCCTGCCCGAAGGCGGTTCCTCCTGGGTCGTGGATGATCTGTGGGCTCCGGCCCTTCTCGCCCGGGACATCGCGGAATTGCCCCCCGGCGGGGAAGCGCGGGAAGCCTTCTTCCGCTGGCGGTTCCAGCAGGCCTTCGGCTCGGAGGTCCCCTGGGCCGTCCAAGCGGTGCGCCTGGACGATGGCCCCTACCTCCTCAGCGGCCTCGCGGAATCCACGCGGAACGCCTGGACCGCCCTCGCGACCCGGCTCAACCGTCCCATCGTCTCGCTCCAGCCCCGCTGGCTCTGGCTCTTCAACCAGCTGGCGCCCTCTCTCGACATGCCGGGGATGCTGCTGTCGTTGAGCCCCACGGGGGATGGCCGCCATTCCGGCACACTCGCGGCGTGGGGCCGGGGCCTCTGCATGCTCCGGCAATGGGAGGAGCCCTTGAGTCCCGCCGGGTGGAACGAGGAGCGCATCGCCCCCAGCGCGGCCTTTCTCCAGCGCGAATCCCGCAGTCCGCAGCTCATCCACATCTGGGGCGCCACCGGCGAATGGCCCTATGTCGGCATCCCCGTGCAACGGCTGGATGAAAGCCTGCTCGCCGAATCGGATGAGGTGGCCTGATGGGCGTTCCTTCCATCAAGCTGAACCTCGTTCCAGAGCCTTCCCTGTGGCGGGAGCGGCACCTCCCCCTCGGCTGGACCGCGCTGGCCTTCGGCGCCGCCGTGTTCCTCGGGCTCTCGAGCTACACGGCCTGGAGCTACCTGCGGGCCAACCAGGCGGGCAAGGCCGCCGTCAGCGCGGACGCGCAGACACGCCAGGCCGCCGGTCAGGAAAGCCAGCTGCTGTCCCAGCTGCAACAAATTGATGTGGACCAGGAATTGCCGCGCTGGCGCCTCGCGGAACGCATCCTGTCGGAACGCGCCGCGCCCTGGTCCCGCCTCACCGCGGAACTGGAGCAGAGCCTCGTGGACGGCGCCCGCGTCAAGGACATGGAGCGCGCCCGCGGCGCGGACCAGACGCTGCTCCTCAAGGTGAAGGCCGAAGCCCGCAGCCGGGAGGCCGAGGCCGGGTTCATCGAGAACCTCCGCAAAGATCCCGTGTTCACCCAGGTCACGCTGGAGCGGGAAGCCCAGCAGCCCGGCGGCGGCTGGGAATTCGATCTCAGCCTGCCGGTCACGCCCCTGCCGCCGCCCTTCGTGCCGGTGGGCGCGATCAAGGCCGTCAAGGAGGATCACGCGCAGCGCGCCGCGCCGGTGAAAGCGGATGTCCGGGTGCCCGCACCCGTGAATCGGACGCCCGCCGCGGCAGCGTCGGTCCATGCCGCGCCAGCCGCTCATCCACCCGTTCATCCTTCGGCGCGGGGCCCGCTGTCCCAGCGACCGGCCCCAACCGGCCTCCGTCTCGCCGAGCCCGCGTCACGAAGGCCCGCGCCTGGGTCCGAATCGGGGGAGGCCCCATGAGCCCGCTGCTCAGCCGCAGCCTCAAGGCCAGTCGAGGCCGCCTCATCGCGGGCGGCGCGCTCCTGCTGCTCGCTCTGTTGGTCGCCGTGTTCCTCCTGCCGGACGCTTCCACGACGCTGGAGCAGAAGCTTCGGGCCAAGTCCGCCGCCGAGACGGCTCGCGACAAGCAGGCGCAGCGCCTCGCGGATCTCCAGCACCTTTCCGACCGCATCCAGCGCGGGCAACAGACGCTCGCGGACCTGGAGGCCCGCCTGCCCAAGGGCAGCACCGGCGAATTGCAGTGGCAACTCAGCGGCGTGCTCCACGACCTCAGCACCAAGGCCGGCGTCCAGCTCCAGACCGTGAAGTACGGCCAGCCTTCCAAGGAGGAATCCAAGGGCACGGGCCTGGAGACGATCCAAGTCGAGTTCACCGTCTCGGGCCTCTATCCCGGCATCAAGACCTTCATGCGCGATCTGGAGGGCTCGGGCCTGCCCTTCGCGGTGGAGGATGCCCGGCTCGAGGAAAGCCCTGAAGGCGCGCGGCTCACCGGCATGTTGCGGGCCTTCCGCAAGACGGCCCAGGCCGATTCCGGAGACGGCGCATGAGCGGCGAAGCGCTGGATCTCAAGACGCTCCTGCAGGAGCTGAAGACCAATCGGCGAACCCAGATCGCGCTGGGCGCCTTCGCGCTCGTGCTGGGCTGGATGGTGTGGACGCTCACCAGCGACGACGCGCCGAAACCCCGCGCCGCGCAGACCGCCGTTTCCGGCTCCATGGATCCGCGTCAGGTGCAGGCGCTCCGCAAGCTGCCGGACCTGGCCGCACTGGACAAGGCCGGTGAGTTGCCGCCCGCGCCGAAACTCGTCCGCGACCTCTTCGTCTTCGACGCGCCCAAGCCGCCTCCCCCGCCGGTGAAACCACCGCCACCACCGCCACCACCCACGCCGGAGCAGCTGGAGCAGATGCGCATCGCCCAGGACAAGCAGTCCGAATTGGCGATGGTGAATGGCAGCCTGCGCTACCTGGGCTTCATGGACGGTTCCCCGGCGGGCACCATCGGCGCGTTCATGAAGGGCGAGGAGCCCGTCACCCTGCCCATCGGCAGCCTCTACAACGGCGACTGGAAGCTCGTCTCCGTCACCGACACGAGCGCCCGTTTCCAGAACACGAAGTACGCCGACCTTTCCGCCACGCTGAACGCCAGCGATAGCAGTGCGCCCGCCGCCGTGAGCAACAATTTCTGACCCTGAAGCCAGCCAAGCCCGACCACGAGTGATCCCATGACCCGACGCCCCTTCGCCCTCACCCGCCCCGCGGCCGCGGTCCTGCTGCTCGCGGCGGGTCTCGGCTGCTCGCTCCACAAGGCCAACGCCCTCTACGACAGTGGCGATTACGAAGGCGCCCACGAGGCCTACCGCCAGGCCCTGGAATCGAACCCGAACAATGTGAAAGCGAAGATCGGCCTGCGCCGAACCGCCGAACTCGCCTCCCAGGCCCATGTCGCCAAGGCCAAGAGCCTCGAAGCCCACGGCGGCAGCGATGAGGACATCAAGGCCGAGCTGGGCAAGGCCCTCGTCTTCAACCTGGACAACCAGATCGCCCAGGACTGGCTCGTGCGGATCAAGGCCAAGGAGGATCGCGCCAAGGAAGCCGCCCAGGAAGACCTGGAACAGGCCCAGGCCGAGGCCGCCCAGACCACCGCGCTCCAGATCAACCCGCGCTCCATCGAAGGCGTGGATCTCACCTTCTCCCGCCGCACGAGCCTGCGCGAGATCTTCAGCACCCTCGCCAAGGCTTCGGGCGTGAACATCCTGCTCCACTCCAGCTTCCAGGACGCCTCCGTGTCCGTGGATCTGAAGGGCCTCAGCTTCCAGAAGGCGCTGGACACGCTGATGCTCCAGAACGACCTGTTCTACCGCGTGGTGGACACGAACACGATCATGGTGTTCAAGAACACGACGCAGAACCGCGACCAGTACGAGAACCAGATCATCAAGACCTTCTACCTCTCCAACGCCGATCCCCAGGACATCCGCCAGTCCCTCACGGCGCTCATGCCCCAGCTCCGGGTCTTCACGGACAAGCGGATGAACGCGGTGATCGTGAAGGCGCGGCCCACGGAGCTGGCCATCGCCAACCGCGTCATCGAGCAGTTGGACAAGTCGCTGCCCGAAGTCATGGTCTATGTGCAGCTCATGGAAGTGACGGAGAACAACCTCGCGAAGGTGGGCCTGCTGCCCGTCATCGGCCCCGGCGACGACAGCGGCGTCTACCGCATGGGCGCGACGACCATCAACCTGAACGGCTCCGGGCTCAACACCAACACGGGCACCTTGAGCATCCCCCGCGCGAACATCCAGTTCCTCTTCCCGAGCCTCGCCCTGGACTTCCTCAAGAGCAACGGCGACGCGCGCCTCGTCGCCAATCCCAATGTGCGCGTACTGAGCGGCGAGACCGGCAAGATCAACATCGGCGAGAAGGTCAGCACCACGCAGAGCTCCATCGGCATTCCCGGCGCGGGTGGCGGCACGACGGGCGGAACGCCCAGCCCCATCGGCGGGCTCGGCGGCATCACCGGCGCCATCGGGCAGACCTCCTACAACTACGAGGATGTGGGCGTGAAGATCGAAGTCACGCCGCGCGTCCACTTCAACGACGAGGTGACGCTCAAGATCAAGGCCTCCGTCACCACGCTCAAGGCCGGCTCCACGCCGGGCCGTCCCGATCTCGGCAACCGCGACATCGAAACCGTCACGCG
>CAZKIM010000033.1:0-2931 GCA_964552855.1 uncultured Solibacteraceae bacterium
TATTCTGGAGGGTCAAGGGATTTCGTCATGAAACTGGACCGCCTGGGCGATTTTCAACGCAGCCACCGCAATGGGGAGCTGCGCCTGCGCGATGCCGGCAAGACGGTGCGCCTGCTGGGCTGGGTGCGCAAGGTGCGCGACCTGGGGAGCCTCGTCTTCGTGGACCTGCGCGACCGATGGGGCGTCGTGCAGCTGCGCCTGGACACGGCGGAGGCGGATCCCGAGTTGCTCGCGAAGGTGCGCGCGCTGCGCAGCGAATTCGTCATCGGCGCCGAAGGCGTCGTCCTCGAGCGCGAAGCGAAGAACCCGAACCTGCCCACCGGCGAGGTCGAGGTGCGCCTCAGCGCCGTGCGCATCCTGAACGGCGCGCTGACGCCGCCCATCCCCGTCGAGGACATCGAGGGGCAGGAAGCCAATGAGGACTTGCGCCTCAAACACCGCTTCCTCGACCTGCGCCGCGAATCGCTGCAGAAGAACCTGCTGCTCCGAAGCAAGGCGGCCCAGGTCATCCGCGAGCACTTCCATCAGAACGACTTCATCGAGTTCGAGACGCCCATCCTCACGAAGTCCACGCCGGAGGGCGCCCGCGACTACCTCGTGCCGAGCCGCGTCCACGCCGGGGAATTCTTCGCGCTGCCCCAAAGCCCGCAGCTCTTCAAGCAGCTGCTCCAGGTGTCGGGCTTCGAGCGCTACTACCAGATCTGCCGTTGCTTCCGGGACGAGGACCTGCGCGCCGACCGCCAGCCTGAGTTCACGCAGGTGGATGTGGAGATGAGCTTCGTCCGCCAGGAGGATGTGCAGGGCGTCATCGAGCCGCTCATGGTGGAGCTCGCGAAACTCGTGGACAAGGAAGTCGTCGCGCCCTTCCCGCGCCTGGCCTACGCGGACGCCATGGAGTGGTACGGCTCTGACAAGCCCGATGTGCGCCTCGCCACCAAGATCCTCGATGTGACTTCCGCCTTCGCCGACAGCGGCTTCAACCTCTTCCGCGCGGCGGCGGAGAGCGGCGGCAGCCGCCGCGTGCGCGCGCTCTTCTTCGCGGGCGAACCGGCCGGCGCCCTGTCCCGCAAGCAGCTGGATGAACTGGGCGAGGTGGCCAAGCACCTTGGCGCCGGCGGCCTGCCCTATGTGAAGTGGGGCAAGGACGGCCTCAGCTCCTCCTTCAAGAAGTTCATCGAGGGCGACGCGGAAACCGCGCTCAAGCGGGCGCTCGGCGCGAACGGAGAAGGTCCAGGCGCTAGCCCTGAAGGGTTGGCCGTCTTCGCCGTGGGCACGGACGCGCAGACGAGCAAGGTGCTCGGCGAGCTGCGCCTGCGCCTGGGCCGCCAGTTCGGGCTGATTGACGAATCGAAGTTCGCCTTCCTCTGGGTCGTGGATTTCCCGCTGTTGGAGTGGTCGGAAGAACATGCGCGCTTCGTCGCCTGCCACCACCCCTTCACCGCGCCGCATCCGGACGACATGGGCCTGTTGGAGACGGATCCCGGCCGCTGCCGCGCCGTGGCCTACGATCTCGTCCTCAACGGCTACGAAGTGGGCGGCGGAAGCATCCGCATCCACGACGCCGAGACGCAAAGCCGCATGTTCCGCTGCCTCGGCATCGGCGAAGAGGAGGCCCGCGTGAAGTTCGGCTTTCTCCTCGATGCCCTCAGTTACGGCGCGCCGCCCATGGGCGGCCTCGCGCTGGGCCTCGACCGTCTGGCCATGCTGCTCTGTGGCGAGACGAGCATCCGCGAAGTCATCGCCTTCCCCAAGACCGCCCAGGCCCGCTGCCTCATGACCGACGCGCCCTCGCCGGTGGATGACCGCCAGCTGAAAGAACTGCACCTGCTCGAAGAAAAGGCCCAGACCTACCGCGTGGGCGCTGTCTTCTTCGAAAGCGCCGAAGGCGGCAATCCGGGCCTCCGCGCCGAGGCGGTCCAGCACCTCAGCCAGATGACGCCGCGTCAAGCCAGCGGCCTCGTCACCCTCGACGACCAGGGCCGCATCCTCGACGCCCAGAGCCTGAGCGGACCGACCTTCGAGTTCTGAAAAGCGTTCACCGCAGAGTCGCAGAGGACGCTGAGGCAATCCTTCTCAGCCCTCCCCAAATCTGAATACTCACCCCATCATGGTCCCTGGAGGTGGGCGATGCCCCGGCTGACGCTCGCGCAAGTGGTCGCGGTCCTCGGACCTGCGGCCTTGGCGCGCCCATCGCGGAAGCCCCGCGATCCCGTCGAGCGGGATCTGCTCCAGCTCGCGGGAGATCCAGTCGCTGCGCGAGAAGATTCTCGGCGAGTCCGCAAGGCCGGGGCCCGGCCCACACGGGCCAACTCGATGGTGAAACCTTGAATGGGGGCTTGCAACCTCATCCTGTGGATATCCCGCGTCAGTTGATCGAGGCCTTCTCGCTGCTGAACGCCCGCCCCATTCTGGTGGGCGGGAAAGCCGTGCAGGTATGGACGGGGCTTACGGAAGGACTCTTCCAGACTTTCGACCTGGATTTCATCACCTCCTTGCGAAGCGAAGACCTTGCGGGCCTCGGGCTCGGACTCAAATCATCCGGCCGCCATGTGATGGTGGACGGTGTGCCCGTGGAATTCCCGTCTGGCCCGCTGGCCGTGGGCGATCTCCAACTGGACCCAAACGCGGACACCCGTGAGGTGCCGACGCTTGCTGGAGATCTCATTCGCTGCGTGAGGCCCGAAGTTTGTGTGCTGGACCGGCTCGCCCAAGTGGCCGCTTGGCAGGTGGCGGAAGGCTACGCGCAAGCCGCGGGTGTGGCCGCGGCCCAGGCGGGGCAACCGGGATGGGATGAGGCCTGGATCGAAGGGGCTGCCCAGAAGGCCGGCCTCTCCAAACTCTGGGCCTTACTCAAAGGCGAGCTGGAGCGTGGCAATCCCAGCGAGGCCACCATGGACGAAGCGTTGCGGCTCGGTTGGGATTGATCCCGCC
>CAZKIM010000033.1:3031-16277 GCA_964552855.1 uncultured Solibacteraceae bacterium
TTTCAGTGTGAAATAGCTTCATGTCCACCACCCGCGCTCGCGCCGCCGCGATCCTGAAGGCCGCGGGCTGGGACTTCGCGCCGCCGCCCATCGTGTGGTCGGGGCGGATGACGCGCTGCGCGGGGCTCTTCGTGATCGAGAAGGACAGCCGCGGCGTGTGGCGACCGGAGATCCGCCTCAGCATCCCGCTGTTGCGGCGCCGCGACTGGCCCTGGCCCCTGGAGGTCTGCGGCATCCGCTGCCACAACGCGGAGCGCGTGCAGCAGCGCATCCTCGAACACGAGCTCATCCACTTCGCGCTCTGGATGGAGAAGAAGGACTGGGGCCACACGGAGGCGTTCCGACGAATCGCCTTCGAGCGCTTCGGACACCAGGCCATCACCCACGGCATCGGGGACGAAGAGCCATGATCCAGCTCCACCATGGCGACTATGAGGCGGAAGTGGCGATTCATGGCGCGGAGCTAGCGCGGTTCCGGTGGCGCGGCCTGGATCTGCTGTGGGAGGGCGATCCGCGCTGGTGGGGCCGACGGGCGCCGGTGCTGTTCCCCATCGTGGGGCGGCTGAAGCACGACACGCTCCGCCACGAAGGCCGCGCCTATCGGCTTACCCAACATGGCTTCGCGCGCGACCTGCCTTGGGAAGTGCTGAACGCCGGTGGTGCCGCCGCTTCCCTCCGCCTCCGCGACTCGGACCAGACGCGCGAATCCTTTCCTTTCGCCTTCGAGCTCACGCAATCATTCACGTTCTCCGAGGAAGGTCTCCGCATCGTGTTCACGCTCGTCAATCCAGGGGCGGAGGACCTCCTCGCCAGCCTCGGCGCCCATCCGGCTTTCCGATGGCCCCTGCCCGGCGGGCGACGGGAAGAGCATCGCCTCGACTTCGAATGCGAGGAACCGCATCCCATCCGCCGCCTGAGCAACGGCCTGCTGCAGACGGAAACTCATCCCTCGCCCCTCGTCGCCACATCTCTGTGCGTGAACGATGCCCTCTTCGACGAGGACGCCCTCATCTTCGATCATCTGCGGAGCCGCACGCTGCGCTACTCCGCGCCAGGTTCGCCGGTGGTGGAGCTGGCCTGGGACTTCCCCCACTTCGGGCTCTGGTCGAAACCGGGCGCGCCCTTCCTCTGCCTGGAGCCCTGGCAGGGCCACGCGGACCCGGAAGGATTCGAAGGCGAGTTCCGCCACAAGCCCGGCGTGGTGGCGCTCCCGCCGGACGAATCGCGGCGCTGGTCCTACTGCATCGCCGCGCGGGAGCGCTTACCCTTGAAGCCATGACTTTGCCCCCGACCCAGTCCCGCCGCGTCTCCGATGAAGGAGCGGAGGATAGGCTCGCGCCCGCGAAAAAAGTCTTCGCGCTGCGCAACCTGCCGCTCGGGGAGATCCGCGCCATCGGCTTCGACATGGACTACACGCTGGCGCGCTATCGCAGCCCGGAGATTGACGAATTGGCGTTCCGCAAGGCGATCCGCCTCCTCGTCCGCGAGCGCGCCTACCCGCTCTGGCTGTTGGAAGCGCCCTACGATCCGGACTTCGCGTCCCGAGGCCTCGTGCTCGATGGATCCCGGGGCAACCTGCTGAAGGTGGATCGAGAACGCCAGGTCGTGCGCGCCTCCCACGGCGCGCGGCCGATGGAGCAGGCGGAGATGGACGCCGTCTACGGTCGGCGCCGATTGGACGCCGCGGCGAAGGGCTTCCGCAGCATTGACACGCTCTTCGAGATCCCTGAATGCGCGCTGTTCGCGCTGCTCGTGGAAGCTTCCGATGGCGGCCGCATCCAGGGCAAGAGCAGCATGGACATCTTCCAGGATGTGCGGTGGGCCATTGACACCACGCACCGCAACGGCGAGATGAAGGGCGAGATCCTCGCGCACCGCGACTTCTTCATCCCGAAGGATCCCCAGCTCGCGCCGGCCCTGGAGCGTCTCAAACGCTGCGGCAAGAAACTCTTCCTCCTCACCAACAGCGAGTGGAGCTTCAGCGATGGCGTACTCTCGCACCTGCTGGACGGGCAGGACGAGGCCTATCCGCGTTGGACGGATTACTTCGACCTCATCGTGGCCTCGGCCCGCAAGCCCCTCTTCTACCTGGAAGGCGCGCCGCTCCTTCCCGCCGCGGCAGAGGCTCCCGCCCACGCCTTCAGTGGCGGCAACGCCGCCTGGCTGGAGGAGCGCCTCGGCGCTTCCGGCCAGTCCGTGCTCTATGTGGGCGATCACATCTACGGCGACATCATGCGATCCGCCAAGACCTCATCCTGGCGCACGCTCATGCTCATCCCCGAACTGGAACGGGAACTGGGTCTCATGGAATCGAAGGGGCCGCAGATGCGCCGCTTGGTCCAGCTGGAGACGCTGCGTCGCCGCGCCCAGCGACGGCTGTCCATCCTGGAGGACCAGATCCAGCGCACCCAGCATCATCGCCAACTCCTCGCGCCGCGCCTCTCCCCGGACGCGCTGGACGCGCTGAACGCCGAGACGACCGCCCTCGCCCGCCAGGTCGGGGATCTGGAACGGCGCGGCGTCGAGCAGGGCGAAGAGATGGCGGCGCTGCTGCGCGAAGTGGAAGGCGCCTACAACCCCCATTGGGGGCCGATGTTCCGGGAAGGCGGCGCCCAGACCCGCTTCGCGGACCAGATCCAGCAGTACGCCTGGGCCTACACCGGCGCCATCAGCAACTTCTACGCCTACGACCCCAATGGGACCATCTTCGCCCCCCTGCCCGCCCTGCCCCACGAGCAGATCTGAGGTCCACCGCCGGGTGTTGGGAAAGATTTTCGGAATTTTGCGGCTTTTTCCTTGCACGCGAGTAGCATGAGGGCAACTTTGCCTCGCTTCACACGCCTTAACATCCTCCTTCACGGCCCCGCATGCTCAGCTTCTGGGAACAGGACGCCGCCTCCCTCCACGACGCGCTCATCGTCGGCGGCGGCATCGTGGGCCTGTCCACCGCCATCCAGCTGAAGCGCCGCAAGCCCCAGTGGCGCGTGGCCGTGCTGGAGCGGGGCCTGCTGCCCAGTGGCGCCTCCACCCGCAACGCGGGCTTCGCCTGCTTCGGCAGCCTCACCGAGATCCTCTCCGACATTGACCGCATGGGCCGGGACGCGGCGCTGGCGCTCGTGGAGAAGCGCTTCCGCGGCCTGCACAAGCTGCGGGAGACGCTGGGCGACGCCGCCATCGGCTATGAGCACCACGGCGGCTTCGAGCTTCTGATGGACGCCCAGATGGAGGCGCTCCAGGGGCTCCCGAGCCTCAATGTGTGGCTCCGCCCCATCTTCAAGACCGATGTGTTCCAGGTGATGAAGGAGCGCAACGGCCAGAGCGCGGCGGCCTCGCTCGGCTTCAATGTGAAGAAGATCCGCGCGGTGGTCCGAAATCCCTTCGAAGGTCAGCTCCATTCCGGCAAGCTCATGGCCGCGCTCGAGACCCGCGCCCGCGAAAGCGGCGTGGAGATCCGCACCGGCGCCGAAGTGGTGGACTTCGATGAGAACGATTCGGTGGCGACGCTTTGGGCGAAGCAGCCGGGCTCGAAGGAGCGCATCCCCTTCCGCGCGTCACAGGTGATCTTCTGCGCCAACGGCTTCACGCACCGGCTTCTCCCGGGGCTTGGCATCGTGCCCGCCCGGGGCCAGATCCTCGTCACCGAGCCCATCCCCGACCTGCGTTGGAAGGGCTGCTACCACATGGACGAGGGCTTCGTGTACTTCCGCGACCTCGCAACGCCCGAAGGCCCGCGCGTCCTGCTCGGCGGCGCGCGGAACATCGCCTTCGAAGCCGAAGCGACGGACGAGATGGCCGTCACCCAGACGGTCCAGGAACGGCTCGAGCAGATCCTGCGGGACATTCTCCTCCCCGGCAAGGCGCCGCGCATCGCCCGCCGCTGGGCCGGCATCATGGGCTTCGGCCCGGAGAAGAAGCCCGTCGTGAAGCGCATCGGCCCCCGCACCGTCCTCGCTTTCGGTTGCAACGGCATGGGCGTCGCCCTCGGAAGCCTCGTCGCCGAAGAAGCCACGGGGATCACGCTGGAGTAGGAGCCTCCAAGGCTTCCACCGCCACGCGCCACGCGCCAAGGGCGGTGGCTCGCGCGGTGCCGAGGCGGGTGACGCAGACGCCGACGCGCTTGGAGGGTGTGCGCGGATCAAGGAAGGCCGCGCGCTCGGTGGGATCCTCCAGGTTGTAGGCCCGGGATTCAAGCCGCGACACGCTTCCGCCGTCGCGCTTCGCGAGCGTGCCATTCACCTCGGTCATCACGGCGGGCAGGAAGAGATCCGCTGCGCCGCTGAGTCCGCCGCCGAGCACGACGAGGCCATCCACCAGCGTGAGCGCTTGGGCGAGGGCATCGCCGATGGACTCGCCGAAAACGCGGAAAGCTTCCTGCGCGGGCCGATCCCCTTCACGCGCTTTCGCCGCGAGCGCGATGGGCTCGGGTGTCTCTTCGAACGCGATCCGCGCGACCTCCGCGTAAGCGCGGCGCAAGCCGCGAATGCTCACCGTTTCCTCCACGAAGCAGTCCGGATGCTGCTTGGAGCGCATCAACCAGATGCTTCCCCCCGAATCGTTGTCGCCGCGCAGGACTCTGCCCTCAAGGACGATGCCCGCGCCGAAGCCGGTGCCCAGCGTGAGGCCGAGGAGGGTGCGGTGGCGAAAGGGATTCCCGACCGCTTCCAGATCCGCGTTCACCTCCGTCAGGCGTCCATGGCGCGCCTCGCCCAACGCGAAGAGGTCCGCATCATTCCCGATGAACACCGGCAACCCGAACTGCGCCTCCAGCATCGGCCCCAGCGGCACGCCGCCCCGGAAGCCCGGCAGATTGCCCAGGTCGCCGATGACGCCGTTGCGGTAATCCGCCGGGCCGGGAAAGCCGAAGGAAAGCGCCGCCGCTTTATGGCCCGTCGCATCGTGGACCTTTTCGAAGCCGCTCCGAATTTGAGCGAGACAGGCCGCGAGGTCGTGCCCATACGAAGGCAGCGCGAAGGGCGCCACGACCTCGCGCCCTTCTTGGATCGCGGAAAAGGTGAACGAGGTTCCGCCCGCGTCCAGCGTGAGGACGAGCGGGGCGAAGGCCACCCTACACCGTCACACGACTCTTCGCCCGCGCGGCGACGAACACATCCTTCATCACGGCGACGACGAGGTCCTGGTCCTCTTCAGTAAGGCCCGGCCACAGCGGCAGGCTGCAGAGGCGGTCGCCGCTCCAGTCGGTGTTCGGCAGGCCGTCCTTGGGCAGGGCGTGGCCGCGCTTCTCGTAGAAGGCGCGGTAGAAGGAGTGCTGGTGGCTGGGCTTGTAATGGATGCCGGTGCCGATGTTGCGTTCCTTCAATTCCGTCACGAAGGCATCGCGGTCCAGGCCGGCCTTCTCGGGCAGGATGCGCGCGACGAAGAGGTGGAAGCAGTGGCCCAGGTCCGCGTCGCCCGCCCAGGGCAGCATCACCTCGTCCATGTCCTTCATGAGCTCCAGGTAGCGGCGGAAGAGCTGGCCGCGCTTGGCGTTGAAGCCATCCAGCTTCTTGATCTGGTGCAGGCCCATGGCGGCCTGGAGATCCATGAAGTTGGCCTTGCGGCCGGGCTCTTCCACATCAATGTGGACGCTGCCTTCTTTGCTTTGGCGCTTCCAGGCGTCGCGCTCGATGCCGTGGAAGCGCAGGCGCTGGATGCGGCCGAGGCGGTGCGGATCGTGAAAGGCGATGGCGCCGCCTTCGCCCGTCGTCATGTTCTTGTTGGGATGGAAGCTGAAGACGGTCATCGCCGAACGCGGATCGCTGCCGACCTTCTTGCCTTTGTAGTGCGCGCCCATGGCCTGGGCGGCGTCCTCCACCACCCAGAGGTGATGTTTCTTCGCGAGGGCCCACACCGGGTCCATGTCCACGGGCAGGCCCGTGAGGTGGACGGGGATGATGCCCTTGGTGCGCGGTGTGATGGCGGCTTCAAGCTTGGCCGGGTCGAGGTTCAGGGTCTTCGGATCAATGTCCACGAGCACGGGCACGCCGCCCTGGAGCAGCACGGTGCTGAGCGTGCTGACCCAGGTGAGCGAGGTGGTGATGACCTCGTCGCCGGGTTGGAGGCCCAGCACCTGCATGGTGATCTCTTGCGCGGTGGTCGCGCTGTTCATGGCGAGCACATGGGGCACGCCGTTGTAGGCGGCGAGCGCCTCTTCGAACTTGGCGGCCTTCGGCCCCGTCGTGATCCAGCCGCTGTGGATGGAATCCACCATTTCGGCGATCTCTTCTTCGCCCACCATGGGCCGGGTGAAGGGCAGGAATGAATCGCGACGGATCATGGCGGCTCCAGGCGTGGGGATGAATTGTCTCACTCTCTAGGGGATCAGGTCTGGGCCAGGGCGAGGTCCACGCAGACCACGCTGCCGGAACCTTCCCGATCCACGCGCAACTCGCCGCCCAGATCCCGGAGCAACTGACGGGATACGACGAGCGCCAGGGCCGGGCCGCCGGTGCCGCCGGGATCCGGACCATCGGGGTGCAGACCGTCCAGGGCGCCCACCACCGGAGAGAGATCCAGCTCCGGAAAGGGAAAGCGCAGGCGCAAGGTCTGGGCGCCGATCTCGATGCGGAGCGCCTCGTGGGCCTGCCGGGCATGGAAGGCCTGGAGACCCAGCAGCGTCGAGAACACTTCCTGGAGGATGGCCGCGTCCCCCAGCACCTTGGGCAGGGGGACCCAGAGGTTCGGCCAGGTGAGCAGGCTCTCGCTCTGCTTCTCGTGGGCCTCCTTCGCGGCCCGGAGCACGGGAGAGGGGTCCACCGGGAGCAAGGTGACGGTCCGTTCGGCGGTCTCGGTGCAGCGTTCCACTTCGGCGAGCAGGGAGCGGAGATGGTGCGCGATGCGGGTGGCGTTGGTGAACGCGGCGTCATTCTCGTCTTCGGTGTACGCGCCATCCATGCCCAGCTTGAGCAGCACCAGCAGCTCGCTGAGGCCCTGGCTCAAGGAGCGGGTGGCGAAGCGCAGGAATTCCGTGCGCACCCGGTCGCCCTGGGTGACGCCCCAGCGGCTTTCTTCCAGCGCCTGCGCGTAGCGGCGTTGCTCGGAGACTTCCTCCACCAGCGCCGAACGCCGCGCGGAAAGATCCTCAAGCTCCCACTGGTGGTAGAGGCCCAGCGCCCCCAGCGCCAGCACGGGCTCCAGCTCTTCCAGCGCCGCGGCATCGGGAGGGTGGCCTTCCGGAAGCGAGAGGATGGCGAAGCCCATCAGTAGGAATTGGCGTTCGAAGGGCAGGAAGTAGAGTCGTTCGCCCGGCCCCCGCAGCAGCAGCAGTTGGGTCGGCAGCCCCTCATCAGGCAGCCAGCCCTTGGGGGGCTGGACGGCCTGGCCGAAGGGGTGGGGCGCGGGGAAGCGCAGGCGCGGCGGAGCCTGGCCCTGCGTGGCGGCGAGGTCAAAACTTTTCGGCCCCAGGCGCCACAGGGCCGCTCGCGTCGCGCCGAGACGCCTAGCCACCATCTCCAGCAGGGCGGGCGCTCCGCCTTCCGCGCCCGTCAGCGTCGCGATGCGTTGGCGCAGGCTGGAAAGCGCCGCTTCCGCGCCCACCGCCCGCTGCTCGGCCCGAAGCGCCTCGCGGAAGGCCTCCTTCGCCGCTTCGTTGGACCCTCCAGCGGAATGGGGATTGGGACCGGCCATCGGCATGGCTCAGGCGATGGGGACGGAGATGGTCATGGTCGTGCCCTTGCCCTGGCCTTCGCTGTAGAGCCCGATGGCGCCGCCCATCATTTCCACGAGGTGCTTGCAGATCACGAGGCCCAGACCCGTGCCGCCGTATTCGCGGGAATGGCCGCCTTCCGCCTGGACGAATTTCTGGAAGAGGCGCTGCTGCGCCTCGGCGCTCACGCCGATGCCCGTGTCCACCACGCGCATCACCACCATGCCGATGCCCCGTTCCACCTGGAGGGACACCGAACCCTCCTTCGTGAACTTGAGGGCGTTGCTGATGAGGTTGAGCAGCACCTGCTTGAGGCGGCCCGGATCCACCAGCACTTCGGGCATGTCGGCGAGGTTGTCGGGCCAGACCAGCGCGACGCCGGGGCGGCGCGGGTAGGCTTCGGCCACGGGCTTCACTTCCTCCACCACCACATACAGGGGACACGGCGTGGACTGGACCTCCAACCGTCCGCTTTCGATCTTGGCCAGATCCAGGATGTCGTTGAGCAGATTGAGCAGGTGTTGTCCGGACGCGTAGCTGTCCTGGAGCATCTGCTTCATGTCCTCTTCGCCATCGTAGAGGCCATCCAGCACGAGGCGCGTGAAGCCGAGAATGCCCGTGAGCGGCGTGCGCAGCTCATGGCTCGTGAGCGCGAGGAACTCGCTCTTGAGGCGGTCCGATTCGCGGAGCGCGGAGTTCACCCGCTCCAGCTCGCCCGCCTGGGACTGCAAGGTGTTGCGCTGGTCCTGGAGATCCCGGAAGAGCCACGCGTTGTAGAGCGTCACGGCGGTCTGGCGCTGGAGGATGGCGATGGAATCCAGATCCTCGGATTCGAGGTTGCGATCCTTCGGAACCTCGATGATCGCGAAGCCAAGCAGCAGCAGCTGGTATTCGAAGGGGACGAAGTAGAGGCCCGAATCCGGCAGCGTGGGCAGGCTCGCGAGCCCCGGCGGAAGGTGGGCGCGATCCAGCCACTGGCCCTGGAAGAGGAGGAGCGGCTGGTCCTGGAAGGGATTGGGCGCGGGCAGGCGCATGGGCGACCACGCGGACCGTTCGATGCCGTGGCCTTCGCGGGGGCTGAACTCCGCGCCGCCATCCTCCAGCGTCCACGCCACGCCCCGCGGGCAGCCGTATTCCTGGGCCAGCACATCCAGGATGACGCTCGCCACCTGGCCGCCCTTGGAAGTCGCCGCGAGAATCTCGCTGACCCGCTGGAGCAGCTGCATCTGATGGGTGCGCCGCGCCATGCGCTCCCGCAGATCGCGGATCTCCTGGGTCACCTGCCCGAGCTGCCGCTGGGTCTTCAAGAGATCGGCCAGCGCCTCCGCGCCCGGCATCCGATGGGCGCCGGTCGGCCCGAGGGGATCCCGACCAATCGGGTTAGGAGGCTGGGTCATGGTGCAAGGATGCCCTCGGACGGCGCTTTGCGCCACACTGGACGCCGCCCATGGCTGCCCCCTCCCGGCTTCCCCGCACCTCCGGCCAACGCCTGATCTATCTGGCGGTGGCGGCGCTGCTGTTCATCCAGGTGGGCTGGTGGCTGTCCATCCAGATCCGGGAGTCGAAGCGGCTGGAAGAAGCCCAGATCGAGACGCTCAAGGCCGCCCGCGCCGAAGCCTGGCAGATGGACTCCTTCCTCGTCCTGCCCTTCTACTACCAGCAGGATGTGGCGCCCCGACCCGGCGGTCGCGGCATCGTCGTCCAGGGCACCCTGCCCACCAAGCTGCCCAGCCTCGCGGAGCGCAAGGCGGCCATCGAGGCCCGCTTCCCGCAGGTGGCGGTCGTCCCGGCCCCCGTCGCGCCCGACGACCCGCACCTGGTGGACCATCTGGACGCCTACCTCACCCTTCGCACCGAGCCGCTCCAGAGCATGGAACGCGAACGGCGCCTCGCGCTTTGGCGCGCGGCGGGCGAGGCCTTCTTCCTCGCCGCGGCGATCCTCGGGGGCTTCACCCTCATCTACCGGAAATTGACGGAGGAGATGGACCTCAAGCTGCGCCAGCGCAACTTCACCGCCTCCGTCACCCACGAGCTGAAGACGCCCATCGCCTCGCTGCGCGTGTGGATGGAGACGCTCTTCGACCGCGAGCTGAGCAGCGACCAGCGCGGAAAGATCCGCACCCGCATGGACCAGGACCTCGAACGCCTCGCCGAACTGGTCAACAACCTCCTCGATGTGGCGCGGTCCGAATCGGGAAGCATGGAGATCCGTCCCGAACCGCTGGAGCTCGGCCCCTGGCTGCGCGGCGTGGCGGAGGCCATGGACCAGAAGCTGGGGCCGGGCTCGCTGGGCCTGCGGCTGGAACTCGCGCCCGGCGTGTGGACCTTCGCGGATTCCAAGGCGCTGGGCATGGTGGTGGAGAACCTGCTCTCCAACGCCTACAAGTACGCCGATGCCCCCCGCGCCACCACGCTGACGCTGGAAGGCACGCGGGACGAGGCCATCCTCGTCGTCACGGACCGGGGCGCGGGCATCCCGGCCAAGGAACTGCCGCGCCTGTTCCAGCGTTTCTACCGGGTGGGCGACGAGATGACCCGCGCCGTGCCGGGCACGGGCCTCGGCCTCTTCCTCGCGCGGGAGATCGTCCAGCGCCACGGCGGCGAGATCCGGGCCGCCTCCAAGGGCCGGGGTCTCGGCGCCGCCTTCACCGTCCGCCTGGGGCGGATCGCCGCGCCCGCGCCTTCGGGCGGCCACGAGGCCCTGCGTGGCTGAGCGACCGGAATCCGAGCTGGTGACGGCCGCCCGGCAGGGGGACACGCACGCCTTCGACGCGCTCGCGCGGCCCCACCTGGGCCTTTTCCTGCGGGTCATCGTCCGCATCCTGGGCAACGAGGCCGAAGCCCAGGATGCCCTCCAGGACGCGCTCCTGGCCATGTACCGGGAACTGGGCAGCTTCGCCGGGAACAGCCGCTTCAGCACCTGGGGTTACCGCGTGTGCGCCAACCAGGCCCTCATGCATCGCCGTAAGAGGGTTCGCCGCCGGGAAGACGCCATTGAAGACCTGATGCCACGATTCGCCGACGACGGGCATCACATGGAAGACGGCTCCCTGGAATGGAGCCAGGAGGCCGAAGCCTTGGACCATGCCGCCCGGAACGAGCTGAAGGCCCGGATCAACGCCGGGCTGGAGCGGCTGTCGGATGATCAGCGGGCGGTCTTCGTCCTTCGCGATCTGGAGGGCTGGGATACGGACGAGATCGCCGCCCGCCTGGGCATCACCCGGGATCTGGTGCGCCAGCGCCTTCACCGGGCGCGGCTGGCGCTCCGGGCCCTGCTGGCGGATTTCGCGGGCGGCCTGCCCGAAGCGGGGCGGCCATGATCCTCTTCAGCTGCGAGCACGCCACCGCGCGGATGACGGACCATCTTGAAGGCGCTTTGCCCTGGCCCAAGCGCTGGGCGATGCGCGCGCACCTCGTGCTCTGCGCGGGGTGCAGGGCCTTTCTGAAGGGCCTGCGCGCCGTGCCGAACCTGGCGCGGGAGGCCTTCCGCGAACCGGATGCCGCGCCCGCGGTCGGCTGCGCCTCGCTGGATGCGGTGCTGGCGAAGCTTCGCGGCAGCGAGATCCGCGTGCCCTTCTCGCATCCCTCCTCCGCCCAGTGGGAGGCGATGGAAGCGGGTCGCGCCGACCTGCCCTCGCGCCTGATCCTGGAGATCCACCTCGGCGCCTGCCCCGCCTGCCGCGCCGCCCATCCGGACCTTCCCGCCCAGGCCCCGGTCGAGCGCGCGGCTTCGGAGCCGCCGCTGCCGCCGGGAATCCTGAACCAGCTTCCGCCCTCCGCCGCCTGGTCCTGGCGGCGTCGGCTGTTGAACGGATCCCGCGCCGCGCGGCTGTGGGAAGACGGCCCGACGAGCCTTTGGCTCACCTTCGTCGCGCCGAGAAGCACCTTTCCCAGCCATCACCACCTCGGCGCCGAGACCTCCGTCCTCCTCGCCGGCTGGGTGCAGGAAGGCCTTGAGCGCGTCGGCCCGGGCGACTTCATCCATCGCGAGCCCGGCTCCGAACACGCGCCGGAAGCGAACGGCGAAGACGGCTGCTGGGTCCTCTCCCGCGTGGGCGAAGGCGGCATCCGATTCAAGGGATGGCGACGGCTGCTGAGGTGAATCTCCCCGGCTTCACCGATCGGATCAATCGGTGAACGGCATGGCGAGGTGAGTCGGGTCGCTGAGTTCCAGCAGGAAATGACCGACGCCGGCGTTGCCCGTCATCAACCCCTCGTTGCAGCGATTCGTTCCATCGCCCGAAAGCCAGACGGGCGATGTGACGCCGCGAGTGGCGGACCAGGCGGCATCCCCGAAGGCCTGGGCCTGCTGCAGCCACGCCGCGTTTCCCGTCACCCGGTAGAGCTTGAGGAAGAGCTCGCCGTTTCCGGCTGTGCCGTGACACAGGCAGGCGGAGGTCACCCAACCAGAGCTGAGCGCCGCGTCCGCGCTCGCGCAGTCCACGGCCGTCTGAAGATCCGCGGCGTCTCCAGTCAGCGTGTAGAGGTCCGCGAAGAAGATCCCGACGCCCGGACTCCCGTGGCACCACTGGATGGGATAGGTCGTGGCCTCGTCCGGGAAGTAGAAGCACCATGCCGACTGGCCTTGATTCGAGACTTTCACGGAGCGGAGCCACTGCGCCGCCTGAATCGCCTCAGCCTTGTACGGCGCGCCCGCCGTGGCGCCCAGGGCCTTGGCCAGATGGCAGAGGAAATAGCCGCCCCCGGCCGTGCCATGGGCCATGCCGGGATAGCTCCGGATGGAGCTGCCGATCGTCTCCGTCCAGTGCGTGCCCGACGCGTCCGTCACGCCCGAGGCGAGCAAGGCGTCGCCAATGCTCTTCGCACCCTGGAGCCAGGTGGTGTCACCCGTCTCCTGGTAGAGCCGAAGGAGGAAGAGGCCATCTCCTCCGGGTCCATAAATGAGATCCGCCGGAGCGATGGACGCGTTGGGATTCGTGGAGCCCATCACCGCCGTGCCCTTGGCTTTGGCGGCGTCGAGCCACGCCGAATCCCCAAGCGCGTCGTAGAGGCTGAGGCAGACCCATCCGAGTCCGGCCTGGCCGCCGGTGTACAGACCCGCGCCGTTCGCCTGCGAAGGTTGCGCGAGGAGCCATTGCCCGCCCGCCTCCAGCGTGTCGTGAAGCGCGGAAGTGGGTTGGGCCTTATAGGCCTCCGCCAGGAAGATCAGGATGCCGCCGGAGCCTTCGTAAACTTCGGAGGGACGCGTGACCTGGCTCCCATCCGCGTACTGCCAGGTCAGGCCATGGCTGTCTTGGACGGCGCGGCTTCGGAGACCATCCGCGACCGCGAGCGCCTTGGCCTGATAGGTCGTGAGCGAAGTGAAGTGCGAGGGTCCGCCACCCGGATCGCCATTGACCACGGTCCCGCCCCCACCTGGAACCGGCGTGGACGCGGACGAACTCGAACCGCCTCCGCCTCCGCATCCCACGAGCAGGCACCCCGTGAGCACAACGAAGATGGATGCGAAGCCGCGCATGAAGGTGCTCCTGAAGGCGTCTGAAAAGGGTGAGGATACGATAGGCCATCCACCCGTTCAGAGACAACTCGAAGGCCCGCAGTGGGAGAAGCGCCGTCCTCGGCACCTCGCACCTCGCACCTCGC
>CAZKIM010000034.1:0-11297 GCA_964552855.1 uncultured Solibacteraceae bacterium
ACCCGATCGCCAGGTTCAGCTGGTTGCGGCCCGTCTTCGCGGCGTTCTTCACCCAGCTGTAGTCGCCCTTCACGGCGATCTGGGGGATGGGCTTCCAGCTGAGGCCGGTGGTCACGATGCTCTGATCGTTGGACCCATCGGCCATGACGCCCGCCAGCACTTCCGCTTGGGTGTTCAGGCGCTCCCAGCGGACGAAGGGGAGGAGCGCTTGCTTGGAGCCTGTGAAGCTGAGCGCGTCGTAGCCCGCTTCCAGGTAGCCGCCCCACTGGCGGGTGCCCGCCTGGTAGGCCGGGTCCGCCGCGCCGAGCGCGCCCAGGTCCGCCGCGCCCAGCGTCGTGCGGGCGTAGAGGCCGCGCAGCTGCCAGCCCATCGCCTTGTACTCCACATGGCCTTCCAGCAGCGTCGTCGGGATCGTGATGGCGGAGATGGGCGTGTCAATGGAGTCCGTGTGGACGCTCGCGCCCTTGTAGAACCCGAAACCCGCCGTGGCGCCGGGCAGCGGCTTCCAATCCAGGCGGCCCGTGAGCGCGAAGCGGTTGGCGACGGCCTTGTTACCATCCTGACGCCCATCGCTGATGCCTTCGCCGTTGAACTTCGCGGCGTTCAAACCCTCCACCAGGTAGAGGCGGTAGCTCAGGTTAGCGGGCAGATCGCCGTGCAGCCCGACGCCGTTCTCGTGCCAGGTGGTGGGGATGATGCCGCCGCTCCGCTCCACGAAAGGTCGCGCCGCGCTCAGCACCGCCGGGGGCTCGTGGATCTCGTTGGTGAAGCCGAGCGGCAGGAGCAGCTGACCCGCGCGCACATTGATGGCCTTGTTCACGAGGAAATCCAGGTAGGCGAACTCGATGATGGCCTCGCCTTCGGGATGCTCATCGGAGTAGCCGCTGTGTTCGAACTCCACTTCGCTGTTGAAGACGATGCGCTCGTTGAAGTGGTAGCCGAAATAGAACACGCCGCGAAGGGTGTCGAACTGGTCGTTCTTCGGCGCCGTCGTGCCATCCTGCAACTTCTTGTCGAAGTTCTGATAGAGGAATTCCCCGTAGCCTCCGATGGAGAGGCCATTGGCGTCATAGACCTTGCTCGCCGCGGAGCCGAGGCCGTAGCTGCCCGCGCCGCCCGTGGCCACGGGCGCGGTGGACCCGGTCTGCTGGGCTTCCAACTGCTGCGAGAGGATGTCCACCTTTCGCTCCAGCTCCTGGATGCGCTGGGCTTCAGATTTTTCAGGAGCCTGGGTCGGCGCGGACTGCGCGAAAAGCGGACCGGCCACGAGGGTGAGGGCGAGGATCGAAACTTTCATCAGTTCTCCGAAAGAAGCACGGGGTGCAGGGCGCGGAAGGCGCGGCTGAAGCGCGGCGCGCCGGTGTTGGGAAGGAAGGCCGCGGCCACGCCGTGGGCGTCGGCCCAGGCGAGGCCTGCCTGGGGGCCGAGGACATAGAGCTTGCTGAGGACATCCGCATCAAGCCCGCGCGGGGCGACGATGGCCACCTCGCCCCAGGCCGGGCAGGGTTCGCCGGTGCGCGGATCCAAGAGGTGCTTGCCCCGCACCGCGTCGCCGCTGCAGGCGAGGGAGGCGTCGCGCAGTTGGAGCCGGAGGCGCGCGCGGTCGCGGTGGACCGGACCCGCGATGGAGACCTGACGCGGCCGTCCAAAGGCCAACAGTTGTCCGCCGAAATCAAGCAGGCCCGACGCCACGCCGCGCGCTTCGAGCACCTTCGCCATGCGATCCAGCGCGTAGCCTTTCACGAATCCGCCGCCTTCGACCCAGGCACCGTCGCTCAAGGTGGCGGTGGTTTCCGTCAGGGCCAGGTGCGCCGCACCGCTGGCGCGACGCGCGGCCTCCACCAAGTCCGGCGTAGGCGTCGTCCCGCCCTGCCGCGCGCCCCACACGGCCACGAGACGCCCCAGCACGGGATCGAACGCGCCTTCCATGCGACCCGACCAGGCCTTGGCCTCCATCAGGAGCGCGATCCATTCGGGCGACAGGTCGGCCTTGCCGGACGCGTTCAACCGGCTCCAGGCGCTGTCGGGCCTCCAGGTGGAGCAGGCCGCCTCGATCCGCGCCGCTTCCTCGAAGGCCGCCTCGGACGCCGCGCCGAGATCGCCCGCGCCTTCCACCTGGAGACGAAGCCGCGTCCCCATGCTGAGCGTTTCCCGATCCAGCGAAGGGGCCGGGTGGGAGAGCGCGGGGGGCGGAGGCGTCATCAACATCGAGACTCAGTCTCAATATAAATGAAGCCGCCGTCAACCCCCAATCCGACCCGCGCCGGGATCGCGGGATTCCGCCACACTCGACCCATGGCCCTGTCCATCTTCCTGGCCCTGGTCCTGGCGCTCCAAGGGGGCATGGCCAAGGCGCTGCATCCCTTTCTCCGCAAAGGGTGGTGGCGCTGGCTGAACGGCATCCTCCTCGTCCTGAACCTGCCGATGCTGGCCTATGTCTCGCTGCGGACCCTGGGCTTGCACAGCCCCGTGGCGCTCGCGCTCCGCCCCTTCGCGCGCGTCGGACTCTACCTCCAAGTGATCGCGCTCCTGGTCATCCTCTGGTCCGCGCTCACGCTCCTCCTCTGGCGCCTCCGGGAACGAATCCTGCGCAAGGAGGAAGGCCCGGAAAGCCCCAGCCGCCGCGCCTTCCTGCGCACCTCCGGCTTGCTGGGCGTGGGCGCCGCGGCGGCCACCAGCGCCACCGGCAGCCGGGAAGCCTACGGCGATCCCGGCATCACGCGTCTGCGTCTGGCCTTCAAGGATCTACCGAGAGGCCTGGATGGGACGAGGATCGCCTACCTCAGCGACCTGCATTCCGGTCCCCTCATCGGCGAAGGGCTGTTGCGGCGCTGGCGGGAGTTGACCGAACAGGAACGACCCGAACTCCTGTTGTTCGGCGGCGATTTCGTGGATAGCCAACCCTCCGAACTGACGCCTTTGCTCGCGGCCTTCGCTGGACTGCGCCCCCCGCTCGGGACCTTCGCGGCGCTGGGCAATCACGACTACTTCGAGGATCCGCGCCCCATCTGGCGGGACCTCTCCGCCGCGGGCATCGTTCCGCTCGAAAACGCCCACGCGCTCCTCGAACGCGACGGAGCACGGCTCGCGCTGATCGGACTCCAGGACCCGATGGCGCGCAACGGACGCTTCAACCGCGTGAGCTATGGTCCCGGTCCCGAGCCCGCGACCGCCGCGCGGGGCATCCCGCCGGACGCCTTCCGGCTCTGCCTCGCCCACCGCCCCAGCATGGTGGACGAGGCGCTGGCGACGGGCGCGCGCCTCGTGCTTTCCGGCCACACCCATGGCGGGCAGATCAACCTCATCCCAGGCGTCTCCAGCGCGCGGATGCTCGGACCTTACACCGGCGGGCTCTATTACCCGCAAGGGCCGGAGGGCCCCCGCCTCTTCGTGGGCCGGGGCCTCGGCGTGGTAGGACTCCCCTTCCGCATCCAGGCGCCGCCGGAGATCGTGATCCTGACGCTGGCGACGGGATAATTCCATCTTTATCGAATTATTTTCTTGCGCCTTGATTCGACATTCCTAGAATCATATTCAGGAGGCCGACCGTGGCCAGACAGGTGGACAAACAGGCGGAGCGGATGAAGGCCCTGGGGCATCCCTCCCGCCTGGGTGTCCTCCGGCTCGTGGTGCGCGGCGACCCAGCGGGGACGCCCGCCGGGGAGATCCAGACCGCGTTGAAGATCCCGGCCAGCACTCTCAGCCACCACCTGGACACGCTCGCCGCGACAGGCCTCCTGATCCCGGAAAAGGAGGGCACCTTCATCCGCTACCGCGCGGATTTCGCGGAGCTGAGGAAGCTCACCGATTACCTCTGGGAGGATTGCTGCGGCGGCGGCAAGAGCTGCTGCTGAATTTTTTTCACACCATATTTCTATTTCCATCGAATCAAGGAGATCCCATGCGCGGTGTTCTGAAACCCCATCTTTCCCTCGATGTCGCCGACCTCGAAGCCTCCGTGGCCTTCTATGAGCGGTTCTTCGGCGCGGAGCCCCTCAAGCGGCGTCCCGGCTACGCCAAATTCGACCTAATCTCGCCCGCCCTCAACCTCGCCCTCGTGGAGCACGCGCCATCAGGCCGCAATGTGAATCACTTCGGCGTTCAGGTGGATTCCTCCGAAGCCGTGGAAGCCGCGCGGATGCGACTCCAGGCGGAAGGCCTCCTCGATCTCGTCGAGACGGGCACAACCTGCTGCTACGCCAAGCAGGACAAGGTGTGGGCCATGGATCCGGATGGCAACCGCTGGGAGGTCTTCGTCGTGCTGGAGGACGCGGACCGCATGAAGGAAGACGGCGGCGCCTGCTGCGTGGACGCTGCGCCCGCTTCCTGCTCCACGGCGGAAGCCTGCGTGACGACGAAGGCCGAAACCGGCGTCTGCGGCTGTTCCGCGTGATCCGCCCCTTCGACCTGAAACGCCGCCTCGCTTCGGAGGCGCTGGGTTCGGCCCTGCTCGCCGCCACGGTGGTGGGATCCGGGATCATGGCCCAACGCCTCTTCGGCGGCAACGACGGTCTCGCGCTCCTCGCCAACGCGTTGGCGACGGGCGCGGGGCTGCTCGCGCTCATCCTCGCCTTCGGGCCCGTCTCCGGCGCGCACTTCAACCCGGCTGTGAGCCTCGCCTTCCTGCTCACCGGGAAGCTCCGTCGCGCCCACGCGGGGGCTTACACGCTCGCGCAGACGCTCGGGATGCTGCTCGGCGTGCTCGCCACCCACGCGATGTTCGGCCTGCGCCTCGTCCAAGCTTCGACCCATGCCCGAAACGGCGTGCCTCAGCTTCTCAGCGAGGCCATCGGCACCTTCGCGCTCGTGGTCCTGATCCTGCTCCTGGACCGCGTGGACGCGCGGAGGACGCCCTACGCCGTCGCGGCGCTCGTGACCGGCGGCTACTGGTTCACCGCTTCGACCTTCTTCACGAATCCCGCCCTCACGCTGGCCCGGAGCCTCACCGACACCTTCACCGGAATCCGCCCCATGGACGCGCCCGCCTTCATGGCGGTGGAACTCGCCGCAGCCATCCTCGCCACCGTCTTTGCCCAGTGGCTCTTCAAACACCACCCGGTGGCGGCCCCTTGAAAACCATCCTGTTCGCCTGTGTCCAGAACGCGGGCCGCTCCCAGATGGCCGCGGCCTTCTTCAACGCGTTCGCCGACCCCGCCAAAGCCCGGGCGATTTCGGCCGGGACGCGGCCCGCCGCGCGCGTGCATCCCGAAGTCGTGACGGTGATGCGCGAAGCGGGTCTGGACCTTTCGAATGCCGTGCCCATGCGGCTCACGGCGGAACTAACGGAGGGCGCGACCTGGCTCATCACGATGGGGTGCGGTGAGGACTGTCCCATCGTGCCCGGCCTCGCGCGCCAGGACTGGCCCTTCTCCGATCCGCACGGACAGGATCTGGGAGCCGTCCGCGCCATTCGTGATCTCGTGCGCGCGGAGGTTGAGGCCTTCGTCACCGACCGGGGCTGGCGCTGACCTAGTCGTGCCAGCCGCAGTTGGAGCAGTAGCGGCGCGCGCGGTAGGCGGCCTGCGCTTTCCGGTCGTGGACGCGTCCGCGCCAGAAGAGCGGCGCCCAGATCACCGCGAGGATCCAGATGGGCACGCTGGTGCGGAGCATGGTCCCTTCCGGCGCGAAGAAGGGCGCGAGCACGCCGATCCATACGAGGAAGCCGAAGATGACGCCATGTAGCACCGCCTTGCGGGATGGGGGCGCGAGCGGGTCCAGCTCGCGCGGGTCCGCGCCGGGCTTGCGGACTTCCTGCAGGTAATGGTCCGCGACGGAGCCGAGGATTTCAGAGCCGCATTGGGGACAGGCCATCACTTGCCTTTCGCGCGGGCGGCGCCGAAGGGATCGCCCGCCTTCCACGCGGGCAGGGCGGCCGCGTCGGCCACGGCGTAGCCGAGATCCAGCGTGAACTGGCCCATCTGCGCGGTGCCGCCCAGATCCCAGGCGGGATCGTATTCATCGCTGGGCTGGTGGTAGCGCTGATCGTAGCTGTCGTTCTTCGCCTTCTGAGCCTTGGTGTCGCCGAGGAAATCGCTTCCGCTCTCGATGGAGAACGCGGGGATGCCGGCCTTGGCGAAGCTGAAGTGATCGCTGCGGAAATAGCCGCCGCCGATGTCGGGCTGCTCCTTGGCCACCTTCAGGCCCATGGCCTTCGCCACCTGCGCGCCGGTGGCTCCGAGCGTCGTGCG
This sequence comes from uncultured Solibacteraceae bacterium, assembly GCA_964552855.1. Classification (GTDB taxonomy): domain Bacteria; phylum Acidobacteriota; class Holophagae; order Holophagales; family Holophagaceae; genus JAFDVN01. Next base: position 6,189 of record CAZKIM010000034.1, read on the forward strand.
CTCCGAACCGGGCAAGCCGATGTCGCGGGTGGGACCGACCCAGTTGATGGCGTCCAGGTTCAGATCGCAGGCGGTCTTGTCCGCGGGCCACAGCGGGTGCGCGGCGTAGGCCGCCGAGCCGAGCAGGCCCTGCTCTTCGGCGCAGACGAAGAGGAACATCTGGCTCCGCTTCGCCGGACGCTTCACCGCCGCCTCGGCCATGGCGAGCACGGTCGCGGTGCCGGTGCCGTTGTCCACCGCGCCGTTGTAGATGCCATCCTTGCCCGCCTTGATGAGCGGGGGGTCCATGCCCAGGTGATCCCAGTGGGCGGTGTAGATCACGACCTCGCTCTTCAGCTTGGGATCGGTGCCGGGGACGAGGCCCGCCACATTGGCCTGGTCAATGATCCGCACCTGGCTCACCAGGTCGCCCTTCATCCGCAAATTCATCGGCACGGGATGGAAGTCGCGCGTCTCGGCCTTGGCGCGAAGCGCGTCCAGATCCAGGCCCGCGGCCTTGAAGAGCCGCTCCGCCGAGGCGTTGGTGATCCAGCCCTGGATGCCGTTCTGGGCTTCGCCCGTGCCGGTGAGCTGGAAGCGCTCGCCGCCGTTGCTGTTCTCCACGACGCTCCAGGGATAGGTGGCCGAGGCGTCCGTGTGGATGAGGATGACGCCCGCGGCGCCGCGCCGGGCGGCCTCTTCGTACTTGTAGGTCCAACGCCCGAAGTAGGTGAGGCTCTTGCCGCCGAAGCGGTTCGGTTCCGCCGCCGTCGGCTGCGGATCGTTCACCATCATCACGAGGAGCTTGCCCTTGCAGTCGAGTCCCTTGTAGTCGTCCCACTTCTCGCCGGGCGCGCTGATGCCGTAGCCCACGAAGACGAGGGGCGCGTCGAAGGCGATGTCGCCCTTCGTCGTGCCCGTGCCCACCACCATCTCGGGACCGTAGGTGAAGGACACCGGCTCCGCGCCGCCGGTGAATTCCAGTTTCGTCGCGGCGCGATCGGTGCGCACCCCGGCGATCTGCACCGGTTGCAGGTAGGAGCCGTGATTGGCGGGCTTCAGGCCCATGCGCGCGAGCTCGGTGCGCAGGTAGAGCATGGTGAGGGCGCCGCCCCGCTGGCCCGTCCCGCGCCCTTCCAGAAGATCATCCGAGAGGAAGGCGAGGTGCGCGCGGATGGCCGCCTCGGACACCTTCGGGACCGCGTTCGCGGGCCGCGCTTGCGCCGCGAGCGGGGTGGCCATCGGAGCGGCGAGGCTGAGGGCGGCCAGGGCCGCGGCGAAGGTGCGCATGGATCCTCCGGGATGCCCGATGATACCCCGCGGCGCGAGGCTCAGGCCTTCCGAAGCGCGAAGGCCTGGAAGCCCTCCCCTTCCCAGGTCAGCGGATCCGGCAGGAACACGCTGGACAGCGCGTCGTCCAGACCGAAGCGCGGCTCCCAGATCGCGGCCGGGCGCGCGTCGGGATGGGTCTTCACAAAGGCTTCACGATGCGCGAGCCCTTCTTCGGGAAGCCAGGAGCAGACGGCGTAGAGAAGCAGCCCCCCCGCCGCGAGCCGCAGCCAGGCCGCTTCCAGCAAGGCCCGCTGGCGCTTTGCCAGATCGCGGAAGTCCAGCTCCCCACCGATCCACGCGAGTTCGGGATGTTTTTGCAAAGTGCCGCTGCCGCTGCACGGCGCGTCCAGCAGGATGAGGTCGAAGGCCTGGTCGTTCGCCCCAAGCCATTCCGCCGCGTCCGCTTCCACCACCTCGGCCTTCACGCGCCGCGCCGCGAGATTCTCCCGCAGCCGCGCGGCCCGCGTGGGACTGCGCTCCAGCGCCGTGAGCGCGGCGTCGGGGAAGCGCTGGGCGAGGGAGGTCGTCTTGCCCCCCGGCGCGGCGCAGGCGTCGAGGACGCGGACGGGGTGGGTCCTTTCTTCAAAGGCCATCAAGGCCTGGGAGCTCGCATCCTGCACCATGCCCGCGCCCGCGCGGAGCCACTCCATGGGCCAGGGCGCGCCCGGCTCCAGGCGCCAGCAGCCGACAAGGCCAGGATCCGGGACGAGCCCTTCGGGCGCTTCGCCGCGCAGAACCCGGAAGGCCGGTCGCGGCGGGTGGCGGAGCCGCGCCCAGGCTTCCGACACCTTCGCCTCCTGCCTCCGGGGCGAGAGCGCCGCTTCGAGAATCCACTCCACGAAGTCGGTGCGGTCCGCGTCCGCCAAGGTCTCCAGTGCCGCCCGCAGCGCGCCCGGATCGGCCGTGGCCTTGCGCAGCAACGCGTTCACGAGTCCCTTGTGGACGGGAAAGCCCAACTCGCCATCCGCCGCCAGATCCACCGCCTCGTTCACGGCGGCGTGGGGGGCGACGCCCTCCAGCCACGCCACCTGCGCGAGGCCGATGGCGAGCGCCACCTGGCTTCCGAGGGGCAGCCCCCGCGCCGGGTCTTTGAGTTTGGGCCGCACCCAGGCCTGCATCGCGCCCCAGCGGCGCAGGCAGGCGCCCAGCAGCGCCTGGGCCAGGGCCGCATCGGCCCCGGAAAGGTTCTGGTCCCAGCGCTCGGGCACGCGCTCGCCGCGCCCGAAGACTGCGTGAAGGGCCCGCGCCACCGCGCGGCGGGAAGGAGTCGCCATTCCCCCAGCCTCTCACGCCTGCCCTTCGCGCGCGCCCGTCTCCGCTGGCCGTCTACACTGGAAGGATGAGTGACGCGCCCAAAGCCCGCCTCGTCCGGGCCCTCACCGACGACCGCCACATCCGCCTCGCCGCGCTCCAGGCCACGCCCCTGTGGGACGGCGTGCGGCGCAGCCATCCCCACCTGGAGGCCGGCGCCTGCGCCGCGCTCACGGAGAACCTCGCGGCGGTGGCGTTGCTCCAGAGCCGCGGCGGCTTCCACGAACGGCTCCAGATCCTGCTCAAGGGTTCGGGCCGCGCCAAGGCCGTCGTCGCCGATTCCTGGCCCGACGGCACGCTCCGGGGCGTGCTGGATGTGGCGGCGGAGCCCATCGAGCCCGCGTGGGTCTCCGGTCCTGGCCTGCTCCAGGTGATGCGCTCCAACGCCCAGGGCGCGCCCTATGTGGGCACCCTCGATCTCGTGGAAGGCGACCTCGCCAAGCAGGTGGAAGCCTACCTCCAGCAATCGGAGCAGGTGCAGGCGAGCCTCACCCTCTGGTGCGAGGAGGACAGCGGTGTGGCCGGTGGTCTGCTGGTGGAGCCGCTCCCCGACTGCCCACCCGAGCGCCTGGAGCGCCTCGTCGCCGCGCTGGAAGGGCTTGAAGTCGTGCCCAACTGGGAGCGCACGCCGGAGTTCCTGCTGGAGTGGATCAATCAGGGCAAGGGCGCGACGGTGCTTTCGGATGCCGACCTGGACTACCGTTGCCGCTGCCAGAAGGACACGCTCGTCGCGACGCTCGCGGGCTTCAGCGGCGCGCAGCAGGACGATCTCTTCCGCGACGGCGATCCCATCGAGGTGCGCTGCGATTACTGCGGCAAGGTCTACCCCATTTCCCGGGCGGACTTGCCCGGCGCCGCGTCCTAGGCGGCTCCAATGGCGTCCGTGGACATCAAGGAGCGCGGGCGGCCCCTCGGCTCGCCGGTCTCCACCTGGTTCCAGTTCCGCCTCGTGCCCTTCCTCGGCGCGCACCTGCTCAAACTGTGGATGGGCACGCTGCGGGTGCGCTTCGTCAACGCGGAGGCGGTGCGGGAACTCGTGGACCGGGATGAACGCTTCATCCTCACCTTCTGGCACCGCCGTCTCGTGATGATGCCGCTGGCCTATTCCTTTCGGCGGCGCGCGAACGGCGAGGATCGCGGCGTCGCCATCCTCGCCAGCGACAGCCGCGATGGCGAACGCTCCACCGCCACCTGGGCCTACTTCCGCATCCACGCCGTGCGCGGCACCGCCAGCGATGATGGCGCGAAGGCCCTTGTCCGCATGATCCGCGCGGTGAAAGAGGGTTGGGATTTCGGCATCACGCCCGATGGTCCCCGCGGTCCGCGCCAGCAACTCAAGCCCGGGGTCATTGCTCTCGCCCGCAAGACCGGCGCGTGGATCGTGCCCGTGTGCGTCGCGGCCGACCACACGGTCACCTTGAAGACCTGGGACACCATGGTGCTGCCCCTGCCCTTTTCGGAAGTGACCGTGCGCTACGGCGCGCCCACGCGTCCCGGTGCCAACGACGCGACGGAAGCCGCGAAGCTGGAGGCGGAGATGAATGGCCTCGAAGCCTGGGCGGAGGCAGCGCCATGAGCCTTGCCGTCGTCTCCCTTTCCGGCGGCATGGACTCCACCGTCACCGCCGCCATCGCGCGCGGGGAAGGCTTCGAACTCGCCCTGCTCCACGCCGACTACGGCCAGCGCACCGAAGCCCGCGAGCGCCGCGCCTTCGCGGATGTCGCGGACCACTACGGCGTGCCTTCCGCGCGCCGCCTCGTGGTGGACTTCACGGGGCTTCGTCGCATCGGTGGTTCGGCATTGACGGATGATTCCATCGCCGTGCCCGAAGGCGATCTCGCGCGACCCGGTGTGCCCGCCACCTATGTGCCCTTCCGCAACGCGCACCTCCTCAGCGCCGCCACGAGCTGGGCCGAGGTGATCGGCGCGGAGGCCATCTTCGTCGGTTTCGTGGAAGAAGACTCCAGCGGCTACCCCGACTGCCGCGAAGCCTTCCTCAAAAGCTTCGAGCAGACCGCGAACCTCGGCACCAAACCCGAGACGCGCCTCGCCTTTCACGCGCCGTTGCTCCACCTTCGCAAATCCGAGATCGTGAAGCGCGGCCTCGAACTCCAGGCGCCGCTCCGCCTCTCCTGGTCCTGCTACCAGGGCGAAGACAAGGCCTGCGGCCGCTGCGACTCCTGCCTCCTGCGCCTGCGCGGCTTCAAGGAAGCAGGTGTGGCCGATCCCGTCCCTTACGCGTTCATTCCTGACAACCTGAAGGTGTGACCATGCCGACCAAGAAGAAGCCCGCCCCCAAAGCCTCCCTCCCCGACAAGCTGCCGAAATATGTCGTCACGCGGCCCACGAAGCGGCTAGACACCTTCACGAGTCCGCGGCCCGGGCGGCCCTTCGAGGTCGTCTTCACGACCGAAGAGTTCACCTGCCTCTGTCCGCTCACGGGCCAGCCGGACTTCGCGCACCTCACCATCCGGTACCAGCCGGACC
>CAZKIM010000034.1:11397-16073 GCA_964552855.1 uncultured Solibacteraceae bacterium
CCGCTCACGGGCCAGCCGGACTTCGCGCACCTCACCATCCGGTACCAGCCGGACCAGCTCTGCGTGGAATCGAAATCGCTGAAGCTCTACCTCTGGAGCTTCCGCGACAGCGGCGCCTTCCATGAAGCCGTCACCAATCAGATCCTCGATGACCTCGTCACGGCGATCCAGCCCCAGTGGATGCGCGTGGAAGGCGACTTCCTCATCCGCGGCGGCATCCGCACCGTGGTGGTCGCGGAGCACGGGAAGAAGAAGTAGGAACCACCGATGAACCGCGATGGACAGCGATACCAAAGCCTTCATCGGTGTTCATCGGTGTCCATCGGTGGTTTCAAATGATCGCCATTGTCGCCCTCGGCTCGAACCTGGGAGACCGGCGCGCGAATCTCGATGTCGGGCTCGCAGCCTTGCGGACCTTGGGTGCGGTGGTGCCCTCGTCGCTCGTGATGGAAACGGCGGACGAATCCGGACGCGGTCCCGCCTACCTCAACACGGTGGCCCGCCTCATCACTGATGAAGCCGATCCCCGTCGCCTGCTGGAAGCCCTGCTCCGCCTCGAACGCGCTCAGGGCCGCGACCGCTCCGCGGGCCGCAACGCGCCGCGCACGCTGGACCTGGATCTCATCACCACCGATGGCGGGAAGGGCCACTGGACTTGGGACACGCCCGAGGACCTGCGCGACGCGCTCGGCCCCACGCTCGAACTGGAACTGCCCCACCCCAGAGCCTTCACGCGCTCCTTCGTGGTGGAACCGTGGAAGGCGCTGGAGGCCGGAGCGGATGCCCCTCCCGCCTCCGGCCTCCCGCCTCCGGCCTGAATCTACTTCGTCCACTTCTCCATCCACCCCAGCACGGTCTCGTGCCAGAGCTTGGAGTTGGCGGGCTTCAGCACCCAGTGACCTTCGTCGGGGAAGTACAGCAGCTCGCTGGGAATGCCCCGGAGCTGATGGGTCTGGAAGTTCTGCAGGCCCTCTTCGATGGGCACGCGGAAGTCCTGCTCGCCCTGCACGACGAGCATGGGCTTCTTGAAGTTCTTGGCGAAGAGGTGCGGGCTGGCGTGTTCATAAGCCGCGCGGGTTTCCCAGGGCCAGCCGCCGTTCTCCCAGCGCGGGAACCAAAGCTCTTCGGTGGTCGTCGTCATCGAATCCAGGTTGTAGACGCCGTCGTGGCAGATGAAGCACGCGAAACGATCGGCGTAGTGCCCGGCGATCCAGTTGATGGCGTAGCCGCCGTAGCTCGCGCCCGCCGCGGCCACGCGCGTGGGGTCCGCGTTGGGATAGGCCTTCAGGAAGGCGTCCAGCCCGCCCATCAGGTCCGTCATCACCTTCCCGTTCCAGTCCTGGCTGATCTCGTCGCAGAAGGCCTGGCCGCGGCCCGTGGAGCCGTGGGGGTTGATCATGACCGTGAGGTAGCCGCTCCCCGCGTTCGCCCACACTTCGGGATTCCAGCGGTAGCTCCAGCTATCCGCCCACTGGCCTTGGGGACCGCCGTGGATGAGGAAGGCGACTGGATAGGTTTTCGCCGGATCGTAGCCCACCGGCTTCACGACGAGGGCCTGGATGCGCGAGGCCTTGCCATCCGCCTCCTTCGCACCATCGAACCAGAAGCTCTCGGCGCGGTTGAGGCCCAGCTCTTTCACGAGGGCTTCGTTGTGATGGCTGACGCGGCTCTTCGCGCTCGTCTTCAAATCCACGGTGTAGAGGTCCGCGGGCGTCGCCGTGTCGCTAAGGGCCGCGAGCACGCGGCCGTCCTTCATGGGCTTGAAGGCATTGAAGGCGAAGCCATGGGTGAGCTGGGCCACCTTGCCGTTCGTCCAATTCCAGCGGAACAGCTCTTCCTGGGCCTCCTGATCCGCCGCGAAGAGCACGCCGTCCTTCACGAGATGAAATTCACCCACGCTGATATCCGCGTCCTTGGTCGTGCGGACGACTTTGCCCGTTGAACGGTCGTAGACCCACAATTCGAACTTGTCGCTCTCGTGCCCAGGCACGCGCTGGGCACGCCAGACGAGGACCTTGCCATCGGGCGAGTAGCGCGGTGTGCTGTCCTGCGCCGGGTTGAATGCCGACACATCCACCGGCTTGCCGCCGTCCACAGAGACTTCGAAGATGTCGCCGTTGGTGCTGATGGCCGTGTCCTGCTTCGGGTTCGCCGCGAAGGCGAGCTTCTTCGAATCCGGCGCCCAGTCGAAGTCGTCGCCGGACGCGAAATCAAAGGGCGTCGGCACATCGTAGGGAAGGCCCGCCGTCACATCCTTGGGCGCGGAGGAGCCATCCACGGGCACGACGAAGAGGTGCGTGCGCTGCATGGGGTCCTTCCACTCGGTCCAGTGGCGGAACATGAGGTTCGTGATGAGGCGGCCATCGGACTTCTTCTCCTTTTCCGCCTTCAGGTAGGCCGCGTTCTCGGAAGCATCGCCGCTGGGCACGGTGGTGGAAAGGAAGGCGAGCTTCGTGCCGTCCGGGCTCCAGCGAGCCGTGCTCGCGCCGCCGTCCAGCTTCGTGAGCTGGTGCGTCTTCATCGTCGCGAGATCCACGATCCAGAGCTGACCGCCCTGCTCGTAGCTGAGCGATTTACCGTCGGGACTGAAGCGCGGCGCGCTCTGATTGCCCGAGCCCAGCTCCAGCGCCTTCGGCTCCCCATCCCCCGCGCGCTTCAGCCAGAGATGGGTGTGGACCTTGTTCGCCTCCACATCCACCGTGCCCACCTGATAGGCGATGTCACCCGCCACCGACAGCGCCGGCGCCGCGACGCGCGCCACCTTGAACATGTCCGCGATGGTCATGGGCCGACCCGCGCCCACTAGCGGGGTGATCGGCGCGGCGAGCAAAAGGGCGGCGAGAGGTAGGGCGCGGCGCATGGTGCCTCCGAAGACGAGGCCTCCAGCATAGCGAAGGGAGCTCAACGGCTGAATTCGCCTTTCATCACGAGCAGCGTCTGGGTGGAAGCCACGCCGGGCAGCTTCCCGATTTCGTCCCGGACGCGGCGGAGGTCCTCCACGCTGGCCACCTCCAGCTGGAGCATGAGACTGACCTCCCCCGCCACGCTGTCGGCGACCCGCACTTCAGGAAAACCTTCCAAGACGCGCAACGCCCGCGCGTGGTCCGGCCCACTGTCCTTCACCAGCAGGTAGGCCCTGATCCCCTTCGGGGGCATCGGCTCCATTCGAAGGGTGTAACCCGCGATCACGCCCTCCCGTTCCAGGCGCTTGATCCGCTCCTGCACCGCCGAGCGGGAAAGACCCACCCGCGCCGCCAAGGCCACCTGAGTGAGCCGCGCGTCGAGGCTCAACTCCGCGAGAAGGCGGCGGTCCAGGTCATCCAATTTCGTGTCGGCCATGGGCCATTCTGGCATTCTGCCGGTCCTTCGGCACCTTGCCGACTCAACAACGGCACCGCTCCTCCGAAGCCTGAACACCTTTCATGGAGGTCCGATGACCAAAGCTCTTGCCGTTCTCTCGTCCGCCCTCACCTTGGTCCTCTCGGCCCAACCCGCGCCCTCGTCGCGACCCTCGCACCTGTCCGCGCCCGCCAAGCAGGCCGTGATCACACGCCTGGCCACGGAAATGCGGACGCGCTATGTCTTTCCGGATGTCGCGGAGAAGGCCATCACCGCGATCCAGGCAAAGGCCGCCTCCGGTGGTTACGCCGCCACGGCGACGGACCTGGACTTCGCCCAGGCCCTCGGAAAGGATCTCCGCGACCAGAGCCAGGATCTCCACTTCCGAGTCGTGGTGGATCCGGAAGTCAAGACCGCTGAGGATGACGACACGCCGCCCACGGCCGACGAAGTCGCGCGGACCAAACATGAAATGGCGGAAATGGCCTTCGGTCTCACGAAGGTGGAACGACTACCCGGCAATGTGGGTTATCTCGAACTCCGCGGCTTTGGCCCCACCTACGCCGTCGCGCCCGCCTACATGGCGGCGCTGACGCTGCTCTCGGGATCCAAGGCCATCATCCTCGACCTCCGGCGCAATGGCGGCGGCGAGCCTGAAAGCGTCGCCCGGCTGTTGAGCTTCTTCTTCCCGGAAGGCGACATCCGGCACCTCAACGACCTCTACTTCCGTCCCCAGAATCGCACCCAGCAGTATTGGACCAGCGCGACTTCGGTGCACTTCGCAGGCCCCGTCTATGTGCTCACCTCGCCCCGCACTTTTTCGGGCGGCGAGGAATGCGCCTACGACTTCCAGACCCAGAAGCGAGCAACCTTGGTGGGTGAAACGACCGGCGGCGGCGCCAACCCCGGCGGCATGGCGCCACTGGGAGAAGGCCTCGCGGTCTTCATCCCCACGGGCCGGGCCATCAACCCCATCACGAAGACGAACTGGGAGCATGTGGGCGTGAAACCCGATGTTCCCGTACCAGCCGCGGACGCGCTCAAGACCGCCTGGGCCACCATCGTGAAGGGTGAGCTGGCCGATGAGAAAGATCCTGAAGCCAAAGCCGACTTGGAGGAACTCCTCGGTCGCATCCAGCGCGATGACCTCAAGAAGCCCGTGTACGCGCGGCCCAAAGGCCTTTGAATCTCGGCTCCGGAAACGGCGGCCAATCAGGGCCGCCGCTTCCGGATAAGGATCAGAACTCCTTCAGCAAATTCTTCGCGATGACCATGCGCTGCACTTCGCTGGTGCCTTCGCCGATGGTGCAGAGCTTCACATCGCGGTAGTACTTCTC
>CAZKIM010000035.1:0-8184 GCA_964552855.1 uncultured Solibacteraceae bacterium
TCAGCGGCTCCAACACCGGCGGCAAGACCGTCGTCCTCAAGACCGTGGGCCTGCTCTGGATCCTCGCCGCCTCCGGCTTCGCCGTCCCGGCCGCCGCTGGCACGGCCTTCCCAAGCCTGCCGAGCCTCCACGCGGACATCGGCGACCACCAGACGCTGGTGGGTTCGCTCAGCACCTTCAGTAGCCATGTGGTGCACCTCAAGGCGATCCTCAACGACGCGCGGGAAGGCGGTCTCGTGCTGTTGGATGAGCTGGGCACGGGCACGGACCCGAAGGAAGGCGCGGCCCTCGGCATCGCCGTGCTGCACGCGCTGTCGCGGCGCGGCGCGTGGGTGCTCTGCTCCACGCACCTCGGCGACATCAGCCGCTGGGCGCTGCGCCATCAGAAATTCCAGAACGCCTCCGTGCAGTTCGACGAGGAGAAGTTGGCGCCCACCTACCGCCTGCTGGTGGGTCAGCCCGGCCAGAGCCGCGCCCTCGCCATCGCCGCGCGCCTTGGGCTTCCGAAACCCATCCTCGAAAAAGCCGAAGCGACGCTCGGCGAGCGGGAGCGGGACTGGCGCGAGTTCCTTCAGGAACTGGAAGCCGAGCGCCTGCGTCTCGTGGAGGAATCCGAGCGGCTGGAGACGATGCTGCGGCGCGCGAACCACGACAAGGACATCCTCGCCCAACGCGAGATGAAGCTTCGCGAGGACCAGGAGCGCTTCGCGCGGGACGCGCAGGATCGCGTGCAGCGCGTGTTGGATTTCCTGGATCACGAAGGCAAACGCCTCGTGAAGGAACTGAAGCAGCAGGCGAAGGCTCCCGGCGCGAACCCCGATCGCATCGGAAGCGATGCGAACGAACGCGTGAAGACCTTGCAGCAGGTAGCGGCGTCCGAGCTTGGACCGCTGTCCAGAACGCTGAAGCCTTCCTCCAAGCCCGCCGAGCTTCAAGTGGATGACCACGCCCGTCACAAGGGCCTCGGCGTCGAAGGCCGTGTCGTAGAGCGCAAAGGCGATCGCATCGTGCTGCTCACGCCCAACGGTCGCCGCCTGGAATGCCGCCTCGCCGAACTGACGCCCATCGGCGCGAAAGAAGTCGAACGCCCCAAAGGCCGCGTGCGCCTTGCCGTGGAGCCCGAAGACATCCAGGACGAGCTGAACCTCATCGGCCGCGCCTCCGATGAAGTGGATTCCGAGATCTACCGCTTCGTCGAGCGCTGCGTCGGCGGCGGCGCGCGCTTCGCGCGGATCGTCCACGGCCACGGCACCGGCAAGCTCAAGCTGGCCGTCCGCGCTGCCCTCAAAGGCCACCCCGGCATCGCCCGCATCGAAGACGCCCCCCAAGCCCAAGGCGGCGCCGGCGCGACGCTGATCACATTCCGCTGATCACCGCGATCTCCGCTTCCGTCAGCCACCGCCACTCGCCGACCTTCATTCCTCCCAGTTCGATGCCGCCGATGGCCTCGCGCAGAAGCCGCGTCACGGCGAGCCCTTCGCGCTCGGCCAACCGCCGGATCTGGCGATTCTTGCCTTCGCGGAGGAGGAAGATGCATTCGCGCGCCCCACTTCGCCGCACCTCGCACGGGCCGACCTCGATGGCGCGGGACAGCACGCCTCCCAGGGCCATGCCTTCCATCTGCGCGTCGCTGGGTTCGGCATCGAAGGCGACGCGGTAGCGTTTGGCGTGACGGCCCGGAGCCACGGCGGCATCGGCGAAGGCGCCGTCATCGGTGAGCAGCAGAAGGCCTTCGCTCTCCATGTCCAGGCGCCCGGCGGCGAAGCACCCCTCCAGCTCCGGCGGCAAGGCCGTGGCCAGATCCACGCGCCCGCGCTCATCCCGCGCGCTCACGACGACGCCCGGCGGCTTGTGCCAGGCGGCGTAGCGGTGGCCAGTCGGAGCTTCCGCCTTGGTCCATCGGCCACCCCGCAGGATCTCCACCGGATCGTTGAAGCCGTAGTTCCGAGCGGGGTCGCGCACGACGCGCCCATGCACCCGCACGAGACCCTCGCGGATCATCCGCGCCGCTTCCGCCCGCGACGCCACCCCCAGCCGCGACAGCAGCCGGTCCAGGGGAAAGCGGACGCGATCAGACATGGACCCAGCGTGGCAGGAAACATTTTCTGAAAGGAACCGCTCCCTCACGGCATGTCATGGTGAGGGCTGTCGCCCCGAACCTGGAGAACCCCATGCGCGCGTTTTGCCTTGTCCCCCTCGCCCTGACCCTCGCTGCCGCCACGCCCGGCGAGATCCAGACCACCCAGAAGGACCAGAAGGCCTTGGCCGTCACCATCTACAACGGCGATCTGGCGCTGGTGAAGGATCAGCGCACCGTGCGACTGCCCAAGGGGGACGCGCATCTGGCTTTCCAGGAGGTGTCGGCGCAGATCAAGCCGGAGACGGCGTTGCTGCGGAACCTCACGGAGCCGAAGGGCTTCTGGACCTACGAGCAGAACTTTGACTTCGACCTGCTGACGCCTTCGAAGCTGCTGGACAAGTATGTGGGCCGCACCGTCACGGTCGTGAGCCAGCGCCCCAACCCGGAGGGCGCCGGGTCGAAGGAGGTCCGCGAGCAGGCGACGGTCCTGTCCACGAATCAGGGCGTGGTCCTCCAGTACGCCGACCGCATCGAAACGGGGGTGAACGGCCGAATCATCTACCCGGATGTGCCCGCGAACCTCCGCGCCCAGCCCACGCTCGTCCTGAGCCTGCACAGCCCCGCCGAGAAGGCCCAGACGCTGGAACTGAGCTACCTCACCGGCGGCCTGTCCTGGAAGGCGGACTATGTGGCGAACCTGTCCGGCGATGAGAAGGCCCTCGACCTCAGCGGCTGGGTGACGCTCACGAACCAGAGCGGCATCGCCTATCCGGACGCCACGCTGCAACTGGTGGCGGGGGATGTGAATCGCGTGCAGCGTCCGTCACCGATAATGGGTGCTTCTATGCAAGAGAATGCATATCGAATGGCGGATGTTGCACCGAAGATGGCCGAGCAAAGCCTCTTCGAATACCACCTCTATACCCTGGACCGGCCCACCACCATCGCCGCCAACCAGACCAAGCAGGTGGCCTTGCTTTCCGCTTCCGCCGTGCCCGTCACCAAGGAACTCGTGCTGGAGGGCGCGCCTTTCTATTACCAAAACAGCTACGGCGCCCTGGGCGACAAGCTGAAAGTGGGCGTCTTCATCTCCTTCGACAACAAGGAGGCCAACCACCTCGGCATGCCGCTGCCCAAGGGCATCATCCGCGTCTACAAACAGGACAGCGAGGGCCGCGCGCAGTTCGTGGGCGAGGACAGCATTGACCACACGCCCAAGAACGAGACGGTGAAGCTCAAGCTCGGCGAATCCTTCGATGTGACCGGCCACCGCAAGCAGACGGACTTCAAGAATCTCGGCCGGGACGGGCAACATCGCACCGTGACGGAAAGCGCCTACGAGATCCGCCTCAAGAACGCCAAGAAGGATGCCCAGACGGTGATCGTCCGCGAACCCATCCCCGGCGATTGGGAGATGGTGAGCAGCAGCCTCCCCTTCACCAAACCCGCCAGCGGCACTGCCGAGTTCAAGGTGCCCGTCCCCGGTGAAGGCGAGACGGTGCTGACTTATCGCGTAAGGGTGAAGTGGTGACCTAGGCTGAAGACCGGAGGCTGGAGACTGGAGGAGCCCTTCGATGGTGCGTTTTACCTCCAGCCGCCAGCCCCCAGCCTGTAGCCTAGAAGCATGCCCCTGCCCCGCCGTTTTGTCGCGCGTCTGCGCCGCCTTCCGCTGCGGCTTCGCATTCCGCTGCAGGGCGGCACGGAGGGCCTGCACCCGAGCAAGCTGAAGGGCTCGGGCCTCACCTACATTGACAACCGCCACTACGAGCCGGGCGACGATCCGCGCTTCATCCACTGGCCGCTCACGGCGCGCATGGGCGAGCCCATCATCAAGCGCTTCGAGAGCAGCCGCGAACTGATCCTCTGGCTCGTCGTGGACCCTTCGCCTTCCATGTTCCTGGGTGATCCCATCTCGCCGCTGCGCTGGGCGCTGGAACTTTGCGGCGCGGCCATGGCGACGGTGCAGGCGAGCGGGGACCGGCTCGGCCTCATCGTGCCCGGCGACGCGCGCACGCCCGCGCTGAGGATCGCCCCGCGTCGCGGACGCGCCCACGGCTTACGCTTGCTGGAAAAGCTCATCGAGCGCGGCCCCGCCCTTCCCCGGCCCGAAGATTGGACCGAAGCGCTGGGCCACTGGGGCGAGCACGGCCGCGGCCACCGGCTTTGGCTCCTGAGCAACGGCGCGGGTCTGCGCGGTCTCGCGCCGTTGCTCAAGCCGCTCGCGGTGCGCCACCGCCTCGTCTGGTTCGAACCGCTGCTTCCACCCTCCAAACGCGCGGCCGCGTGGCCCGATCCCGGCTTCTCCGCGAAGGTCGTCCGCTTGCGCTGGGACATCCAGGCGGACCCGGTGGCGAAGCTGGGGGCGTGGCTCAAAGGCGGTGGGGCGTGAAGACGAAGGCTGGAGGCTGGAGGCTGGAGGCTGGAGGCCTTTGTGCGCTGGTGGCAGGTTCCATCCTGTCCGCCGCGCCGGGATGGAAGGCGCCGCCCTCGTTGCCCTTCGGGCAGTTGGCGGTGCTGGAATTGCGGGAGGATGATCCGGCCGCGCCGCCGATTCCGCGGCCTTCGGTGGAGGATGCGCTCGGCCCCTTCAAGCTTCGCGCGGTGGAGCCTTCGGCGGATGGCCATGGCTGGCGTTTCACGGTGCAGGCGATGCAGCCCGGCCTTGCCGTGGTGCCGCCGCTGGATCTGGGCGATGGCCGCCGCGCGCCGGAGCTGCGCGTGACCGTGGCGCGCACCGTGGATTTCGGTTCGCCTTGGGTCGGCTACGGTGGCGGGCGGGACGATGTCGTGCCTGAGATTCCGTTCCCATGGGCGTGGGCGAGCCTGCTGCTCCTGCCGCTGCTGCTGCTCATCGGCTTCGTCCTCTGGCGGTGGCGTCGCCGCGCGGGCGCGCGCGCCTTCGCCCACGCGCGGAAGGCGTTCCAATCCGCGTGGCCGCCAAGGGCCAAGGACCGTGCGAGCCTCGACGCCGCGCATCAGGCGGGCCGCGACCTGCTCGCCGCCGTCTTCGGTGACCCCAGCCGCGGGTGGGGCGCGCCGGATTTCCGCAAGGCCAAGCTCGACGCCTGGGCCCAGTGGGCCGCGAGCCTGGATGCCGCACGCTTCGGAAGAACGGAACCGCCCTTCCCGGATGCCGCCGCCTTGCTCGCGCCGGTGGATCTCGAAGCGAAGGCGGGTCGCCCATGATCGCCTTCGCGTATCCGCTCCTGCTCCTGCTTCTGCCCGTCGCGATCTACTTCGGCTGGCGCGCCGTCTACCGCTGGGGCGTGCCCAGCTCGCGCCCCAGCTCGCGCCTCGCGCGGCTCACGGCCCATCACCTGCCCATCGTCCTCGCCGCGCTGCTGGCGCTCGCGGCGGCGGGACCGGAATGGCGCAAGACCGTGGAAGGCGTCGCGCCCGCCGTGGACTTCGCCGTGGTGCTGGATGGCTCCAGCTCCATGCGCATTCTGGATGACGGTAAGGAAGACCGCTGGAGCGCGGCGCGGCGCCTGCTCCGCGCCTTCATCAGCCGCCGCCCCCACGACCGCTTCGCGCTCGTGCTCTTCAGCGCGCACCCCGTCACGCTGTCGCCGCTGACCGCCGATCACAAACGCCTGGAACGCACCCTCGATGGCCTCGATCTGGACACGCGCGACGATGGCACCGCCATCGGTTCCGCCGTGCTCACCGCCGTGCGTCGCCTCGCGGACAGCCCCGCGCGGTCGCGGGCCATCCTGCTGCTCACCGACGGCGCGCAGAACCGCGGCCGCGTCACGCCGCTCGAAGCCGCGCAGGAAGCGGCCCAAAGCGGCATCCGCATCTACACGGTGGGCATCGGCCACAGCGGCGAAAGCCTCGTCCCCATCGAAGGCGGCGGCAAGGTCTGGCTCCATGTGGACACCGATCCCGAAACCCTGAAGCAGGTCGCCGCGGCCACCGGCGGGGAGTTCTTCCAGGCCGCCGATCCCAGCGGCCTCGCTCGCGCCCTCGCCGCCGTGGACCGGCTGGAGACCACCGCGCTGCCCGTGGACGCGCCGACGGAAAGCCTGCCGCTCGCCAAGTGGCTACTCCTCCTCGCGGCCCTGCTCGCCCTGCCCCTCGCCGCCGACCTCGCCCGCAAGCGCGGACAACGCCTCCCCGCGTGGATGGAGGCGAAATGATCACGCATCCGCTCTACCTCGTCATCGGAGCCGGGCTGGCGCTGCTCGCGCTGGGGGCGGGATTTTGGAGCGCGGCGCGGCCGGGCACCGGCGTGCGCGTGGTGGGGCAACATCCGGGCTGGCAGGGACTGGGCCTGGCGTTGGTGTTGCTCGGGCTTGGCCTGGGCCTTTCCGCGCCGCGCTGGGGCAAGCCGGAAGTGGCGCGGCTCACGGTGCAGGTGATCGTGGATGCGAGCAAATCCATGGCGGTGCCGGACGCGGGCGGGCGAGCCCGCTTCGACGCGGCCACTTCCTTCCTGGATCGGCTCTGGTCCGAACCCACGCCGGGCGCGGCCTGGGGGCTGGATGCGCTCACCGGCGATCTCGTGCCGCTGCTGCCGCCCGGTGAAGATCGCACACTGCTCCGCGAAACGCTGCTCGCGCTGAAACCCGGCGACATCGGCGCGCCCGGATCCAGCTTCGGGCGCGGGCTTGAACAAGCGGCGGGCGAAGTGGAGAAGGGCCGCCCCGCGATCCTCCTGCTGCTGAGCGATGGTGAGGAAACCTGGGAATCCGAATCCGACGCCTCGATGCGCGCGATCCAGGCGCTGAAGAAGGCGAAACTGCCGCTCTACGCCGTCGTCCTCGGCGGGTCCACACCTCAGGCCGTGCCGAACGCGAAGGCGGCGGATGGCAAGGAGCAGACGAGCGCGGCGCGACCCGACTTCCTGAAGAACCTCTGCGCCGCGACGGGCGGGCGCCTCATCACCACGCCCGAAGAGATGCGGACGCTCACGCGAAACCTCATGCAAGGCACCGAGGCGTTGCCCGCCACGCGCTCGCCCAAGCCCGCGCACCCCGAAGCGGGCGCGTGGCTCGCGCTGCTCGGCTTCGCCATCTGGCTCTTCGGCGCGGGGCGACCCATGCCCGGCTGGCGCATGGCGCTGCTGCTGCCGCTGCTCTTCGCGGTCACGCCCGCGAAAGCCCAGCCCGCTTCCGTGAAAGCCTGGCTCGCCCAACGCGCCCTGGACAACGGCGATCTGAAATCCGCCCAACGCTGGTCGCCCCAGGATGACGCGCCCAACCACCGCCTCCTCGCCGCCGCGATCGCGTTGCAATCGCGGCAACCGGCGGACGCGCTGCAACGCCTCGCGCCCCTCACAGCAGGTGGCGCGCCACGGCCCCTGCCCGCCTGGCGCGCGCCCGCCCTGCTCATGGCCGCCCGCGCCCAGCATGACCTTGGCAAAACCGATGAAGCCAGGGCGCTGCTCACGCGCCTGCTGATGGAAGCGCCCGGTCAGGCCGATGCCATCCACGACCTCCAGGCCCTCACGCCCGATCCCACGCCGCCGCCTCCGCCTGATCCCAAGAATCCGCCGCCTCCCCCCCCCATGCGCCCCAGCATGGGCGCGCAAAAAGACGAACTCGAAGGCCGCCAGATCCGCATGCCTAAGACGCCGCAGGCGCCGAAGGGCGTGAAAGATATTTGAACCGCAGATTACGCAGATTACGCAGATGGGATCCTTCGGTTTTCAATCTGCGTAATCTGCGGTTCAACCTTCTTTTTCCAGCATCCCGAACCGCGCCACGATGCGCTTGTCGCCAGCTTCGAGGAACCGCACGGTGTAGGTGAGGCCATCTCCTCGCCCCGTGGCGGCGAGGACGACGCCGGTGCCGAAGCGGGGGCTGCGGACCTTGGTGCCCGGGGCAAAGGCGCCGCTCGGCGTCTCGCGCTCACCTGGATCAGGTTCCGGATCCGGCGCATCCGCCGTCTCACGCGCCTTGTCGAAGAAGGAGCGGATGCGCCGCAGCTCGCCCGCGAGATCGGCGCCGCCCCCGCCGCGCGGCGTGGACGCCGATTGCCAGCCCTGCCCGGCGCGATAGAGTTCCGTGCCCCAGCGGATGGGCGCCTCCAGCGCGGGCTCGGGCAGCTCTTTCAGGAAGCGGCTGGGCATGCCGATCACTTCGCTGGCGAAGATGCGGCGG
>CAZKIM010000035.1:8284-16059 GCA_964552855.1 uncultured Solibacteraceae bacterium
CTCTTTCAGGAAGCGGCTGGGCATGCCGATCACTTCGCTGGCGAAGATGCGGCGGCGGCGCGCGGCGCTCAAGTAGAGTTTCCGCTGCGCGCGGGTGATGGCCACATAGAACAGGCGGCGTTCTTCCTCGATGCCTTCGGGCGTTTCGCGGGCGTTGCGGTTGGGGAAGACATCCTCTTCCAGCCCGACGACGAACACGACGGGAAACTCCAGGCCCTTGGCGCAGTGGATGGTCATGAGGCTGAGCCGCGCGTCCTGCTCCACCTGGTCAGCGTCCGCCGCGAGGGTGATGCGATCGAGGAATTCGGCGAGGCGAAGGCCCTGGCCTTCCAGCTCCGTCGCGGCGGCGACGAACTCTTCCAAATTGCGGACGCGGCTTTCGGCTTCCAGCGTGCCTTCATCCACGAGGCTTTGCAGGTAGCCGCTCTCCACCATGACCCAGCGCACGAGACCGCCGAGGGTGAGCGCGGACTGTTCCTTCGCCGCGCGATCGAAGAAGGTGACGAAGCGGGCCAGCTCGCGCTGGGCGCGACCTTTCACTTCACCGGAGCGGAGCAGCGCGACGACGCCCTCCAGCGGCGTGCCATTGTCCGGCATGGAGGCTTCGATGCGCCCGAGCGTCGTCGGACCCACGCCCCGACTGGGCGCGTTCACGCAGCGGCGGAAGGAGGTCAGATCGAAGGGGTTCTGCATCAGGCGCAGATAGGCGAGAAGATCCTTCACCTCCTGCCGCTCGTAGAACTTCACGCCGCCGATGAGCTTGTAGGGGATGTCCAGCGCCCGCAGCGCGTCCTCGATCTGGCGGCTCTGCCAGTTGGCGCGGTAGAGCACGGCCATGCGCGCCTCGCGGTCCCGCTCGCGCTCGGAAAGGACCATGCGCGCCAACCACTCCGCCTCGGCGCGGCCATCGTCCGCCAGCTTGAAGATCAGCCGCTCGCCCTCACCGCGATCCGTCCACAGC
Source organism: uncultured Solibacteraceae bacterium (assembly GCA_964552855.1). Lineage (GTDB taxonomy): Bacteria > Acidobacteriota > Holophagae > Holophagales > Holophagaceae > JAFDVN01. Next base: position 9,246 of record CAZKIM010000035.1, read on the forward strand.
GTCTTGCCCAGACGCTGCGTGTTGTTGGCGATGACCGTGCTGGCCGCGTCCAGGATGCTTTGCGTGGAGCGGTAGTTCTGCTCCAGCTTGATCTCCGCCGCCTCCGGGAAGTCCCGCTTGAAGTCGAGGATGTTGCGGATGTCCGCTCCGCGCCATCCATAGACCGAATTGTGGGTGGCGACGCCATTCGCCACGAAGGCGTGGACGCCCGCGATATCGAGATCGAAGACCTCGCCCTTCATTGGGACGCGCTCCACCTTCGCCACGGTGTCGTAGCCCTCGGGTGTGAACAGGGCCATGCCATCCTTCACATTGCAGGCGGGCAGGAAGGGCAGGCTCGCGCGCTCGCCGCTGCGCCCTGCGCCCAGGCGGGCTTGGAGCATCACTTCGGCATCGAGGTGCTTCTGGATGCGCTTGGCGTCCTTCAGCACGCGGCCGAAATCCTTGGCGCAGGTCTCGAAACGCCAACTCCTTGAACCGGCTTTCGCGGGACGGACGCTGAAGCCCAGACCCTCCAAGGTTCTGCGGCCCTGCGCATCCTGGCCCACCATGGAAATGCGGTGCATGGGGCTGCGCCCACGGCGGTCACCGCAGAGCGTGAGCATGATCTGGCGGCGGAGGCCTGTGGCCGCTTGCGCGCGGTGATGCGGGAACTCAATCGCCATGCCCCGATCCAGCAACAGGCGCTCGGCCGAGGATTCCGTGTCCAGCGCGCCGAACAGTCTGCCGATGAGCTTCGCATCATGGACGAGGCCGTTCATCGAGCCGCCCTTTCGAGGCGTGAAGGGCATCATCGGCAGGCCGTAGCTGAGCGAGACGAGGGATTCCTCCAGCCGGGCTTCATTCTCGGATGTGTGAACGGACAGCACCCACAGCGCGTCCGCGTGCTCCTGCCGCGCACGCTGGAGAAAGCCCACGATCGGCTTCACCTGACCGCGCGTGTGCGTCTGGCTCGTGCCCACGCGGAAGCCCACGCCCTTCTTGTGCATGAGGTAGACGAAGTGGAGGCGCGGCGATACATCGAGCCGATAGCCCGCGAAGTGCATGTGCTCGGGCGTGGAGGTGAGCACGCGCCCGGACTTCGTCGTGATGCGTATGCCCGTCCCGGGGGCGGGCCGAGAAGCCGCGCGCAGCACGACGGCGGGCCGGTAATCGCCGCTGCCGTGGGGCGCCAGGACATCATCGTCGGCCTTGATGCTCTCAATCCTCCGTTCACGCCCATCCGCCATGAGGATCTTCGTGCCCTTGGCGAGGCACTGGTCTTCATCCCCCACGACGCACAGGTTGTGGTGCGCCTGGGCGAGGTGCTGGACGAGGTGGTACTGGGCGCGGTTGGTGTCCTGATACTCGTCCACGAGGAGGTATTTGAAGCGGTTGCCGTACTGGGCGCGCAGCTCTTCGTTGCGGAAGATGCGCTCGGTCCAGAGCAGCAGATCATCGAAGTCGCAGGCCCGGTGCTTCTTCAGGCCTTCCTGGTAGAGGCTGTAGGCGTCCAAGGCCTTGCGGGTCCAGGCGTCCGAGGCCTCTTCGGTCGCTTCCGCCGGCAGCAGGCAGCGGTTCTTCCAATCGGAGATGACCTCCAGCACCTTGCGCGGGTGGAACTGCTTCTCCGGCAGGCGCAGCTCGGCCAGCACCTGCTTCATGAGGCTCTTCTGATCGGAGGGATCGAAGATGACGAAGTCGCGGCCGACGGGGCAGCGCTCGCCTTCGCGCCGGAGGATGCGGGTGCAGAAGCTGTGGAAGGTGCTCACCCAGAGCGATTCGCTCGGCACGCTCACGAGCTTCTGCACGCGCTCGCGCATCTCCTCCGCCGCCTTGTTGGTGAAGGTGACGGCGAGGATCGCGGCCGGGTGGACGCCCTCTTCCTCGATCAGCCACGCGATGCGCCGCGTGATGACCGTCGTCTTGCCCGACCCCGCGCCCGCCAGGATCAGCAGTGGCCCCGCCGTGTGCGTGACGGCTTCGCGCTGGGGTGCGTTCAGGCCACGCAGAAGGGGATGGTCGGCGACAGCCTCGGTCATTGAATCAGTTTACGGGAGAGCGTTCGAAAAAAGTTCACCACGAAGGCGCGAAGACACGAAGAAATCCCCTGCGTTTCTTCGTGTCTTCGCGCCTTCGTGGTGAAAGCCCTTAATTGCCAGCTTTGACCGGCGTGCCCTTCTGGAGCTTGCGGACGACGGAAGTCACGAGCGTCATCGCGTCGGCCTCGGAGATCCGGCCCTTGAAGGCGGGCATATGGCCTTTGCCGTCGAGGATCGCGTGGGCGATGGCGGCGTCCGTGTTGGCCTTCTGCCAATCGGCGTTGGTGAGGTCCGCCGCGCGGCCTTTCTTGCCATCCGGACGCGTGGCGCTGCCGTCCTGGCCGTGGCAACCGGCGCAGCTCTGGAGGAAGAAGGCCTGCGGGTTGAACGCGGGCGCGGCGGGCGCGGTCGGCGCTTGGCCAAGCAGCGGGGCGGCGATGAGCAGGGCGAGCAGACGCATGGAAACTCCTTAGTGTTTTTTCGCGGCCATGGGCCGGATGACTTCCGTGACGAGTTTGAGGGCATCGGCCTCGGACATCTGCGCGCCGAAGGCGGGCATGGAATCCTTGCCCTTGAGAATCGCGTTCACCATCTGGCTATCCCGCGTGCGCGCCTGCCAGCGCGGATTCGCGAGGTCCTTTCCCCCGAGCCGCTGCCCGTTGGGCCCACGCCCCGAGCCGTCCTCGCCATGGCACATGGCGCAACTGCGCTGGTAGAGCGCCTTCATGTCCTTCGCGGTGTCCTTGGGGCTTTGCGCGGCCAAGCCCGTGGCGGCCAGCAGGACGAGAACGGAAGTCACAGGGCGCATGGACGATCTCCCTCATGAAGCGATGCCCCCAGCCTAGCGCAGGTTCCCGTCGCCTCGTAGGCTGGAACTGCCCCCCGTGGCGGAATGGCAGACGCAGCGGACTTAAAATCCGCAGTCCGCGAGGACATCCCGGTTCGACCCCGGGCGGGGGGACCAGATCGGTCTGGGCCTCAATACCCCTCGCCATCCGCGGCGGCCTGGGCCTTGCCGCGGTGGAGACGGAGGATGAGCGCGAGGTAGGCGATCGCCAGGGGGAAGCCGAGGAGCCACCACTTGAGCGCGGTGGCCAGGGCGTGGGGCGCGGAGCTGGCGTTGAAGGCGGTGAGGCTGAAGGCCGGTTGGATCGTGGACTTCAGCATCACGGGGAAGAGGCAGGCGGCGGTGGTGGCGAGGAGCCCCAGCAGGAAGGCGCCGGAGCCCAGGAAGGCCAGCAGGTGCCTCTCCCGCTTAAGACCGAAAGAGATGGTCGCGAGGCCCGCGAGAGCGAGGGCCAGCGCGAGGAGGCCCAGGGGCCGGTGCGGCAGCGCGGCGAGCAGGTCCGGATTCACTGCGCGGGTAGCGAAGGTCATGAGGATCCAGAGGAAGGGCAGCGCGATCCAGACCCGCTTGCCCCACGCGAGGGCGCGGGCCTGAACGGGGCCGTCCGTCTTCCACGCGAGGAAGAGCGCGCCATGGCCGACCAGGGCCGCCAACGCGAAGAGGCCGACCAGCACCGTGTACCAGTCAAGGATGCCGAGCGGTCCGGTCGTCCCGAAGGTCGTGAAGAAGGGCAGCTCGAACCAGCCGTCCGCGCCCACGGGCACGCCGCGGATGACATTTCCCAGGGCCGCGCCGAAGAGCACCGGCAGCGCCACGCTGGTGATGAAGAACATGCCGTCCCAGAAGGCGCGCCAGAGCTTGTCCGTCACATGGGAGCGGAACTCGATGGAGATGCCGCGCAGCATGAGCGACCAGACCAGCAGCCACATGGCGAGGTAGAGCCCCGAGAAACCCGCGGCCAGCACGGCGGGGAAGGAGAGGAAGAGCGAGCCGCCCGCCGCCAGCAGCCAGACCTCGTTGCCATCCCACAACGGCCCGATGGCCGCGAGCACCTGGCGGCGCTCCCGGTCCTCCTTCGCCACGGCGAGATGCAGCGCGCCCGCGCCGAGATCGAACCCGTCCATCACCACATAGCCCGCCACGAGAAGGGACACCAGCCAGAACCAGAGCGTCTGCATCGTCAGCTCCTAGTGCGTCGCGAGCGGCTGAGGTCCGTGCGAGACCTCCTTGCCGATGAGGTAGAGGTAGAGCAGGCCCAGCACGAAGTAGAGGCCCATGAAGCCCAGAAGCGTGAAGGCCGTGGAGCCCGCGTGGACGGTCGGCGAGGCGCCCGCGGCCGTGCGCAGGAGCCCGTGGATGAGCCAGGGCTGGCGGCCCAACTCCGCCGTCATCCAGCCTGCCGTGGTGGCGATGAAGGGGAACGGGAACGCGAGCATGAGCACCCAGAGCAGCGGGCGCGTCCGTTCCAGGCGGCGCTTCCAGAGCATCAGCGCCGACAGCCCCATGAGCGCGATGAAGAGCGTGCCCAGGCCCACCATGATGTGGAAGCCGTAGTAGAGCAGCTCGATGGAGGTGGGCCACTGGTCTTGCGGAATGTCGTTGAGGCCCTTCACATCACTGGAGAAGGTGCCGTAGGCGATGAAACTCAGCACGGCCGGGATGCGGATCGGATTATCGAGGCGGCGTTCGGCCACATTGGGCTGGCCGATGAGGTTCAGCTCCGCGCGCGGTCCGGATTCGAAGCGGCCTTCCATGGCCGCCAGCGCCGCGGGCTGATGGCGCGCCACGAGCTTGCCCTGGCGGTCGCCGGTGGGGAACGCGACGAGGGCCGAGGCGAGGAGGCCCACGATGACACCAGTCCTCAGATTCAGCGCGGCCTGCTCATCGTGCTTGTTCCGCAGCGTCCAGAAGGCGCCCGCGGCGGCCACCACGAAGCTGCCCGTCACCAGGGTCGCGATCATGGTGTGGGCGTACTGCGCGACGGCCCACGGGTTCAAGACGAAGGCCCAGAAACTGGCCAACTGGAGGTTGCCGTTCGCGCCCACGGTGTAGCCCACCGGGTGCTGCATGAAGGCGTTGGCCACGATGATGAAGTAGCCCGAGAGCCAGCTGCCGGCCCAGAGCGCGCAGGCCGCGCGGAAGTGGGCCTTCGTGCTGAGGCGCTTCTCGCCCCACACCAGGAGCGCCAGGAAACTGGATTCGAGGAAGAAGGCGAACATCCCCTCCATGGCCAGCGTCTGCCCGATGATGCCGCCGGAGAACCGCGAGAAGGCCGCCCAGTTGGTGCCGAACTGGAACTCCATGGGGATGCCCGTCGCCACGCCCACAGCGAAGTTGATGCCGAAGATGCGGATCCAGAACCGCGCCGCGTCGTGGTAGCGCGCTTCGCCCGTCTTCAACGCGCGCCATTTGAACCAGACGATGAGGGGCGCGAGCCCCATGGTCAGCTGAGGGAAGAGGTAGTGGTAGACGATGGTGAACGCGAACTGGAGCCGGTGCCAGGCAAGCGGATCGCCCATGAAGTCCCCCTCTGCCCACAGCCTAGCGGCTCAGGGATGGATCCTGGCGTGACCCGAATCAAGAGCCCGCGAGCCAGGCTTCGTCGTCAGACCTTCGCGGGCACCCTGCCCAGCGCCTCGCGTCGCGCCTCCACGGTCTTGTCGGCTTCGCGGCCTTCGAGTTCCTGGAGGCGGTGGAGCTTCCAGGTGAAGAAACCGACGCCGAGGGTGAGGCTGCGGAGTTCCACGATGAGGTCGCGCATTTCGGCCTGGGGCACGAGGGCGCCCACCGTGTCCCAGCCGGACCAGCCCTCCTTGGCGTCATAGCCGAGCACCTGGCCACCGCGACGGCCCGTCACGAGGCGCTGCGCCTTCGCCGTGAATTCGGCGGGCACACTGAGGGCCAGCTCCACCACCGGCTCCAGCAGCACGGGCCGCGCGTTGGGCAGGCCTTCGCCCATGGCGATGCGCGCCGCCTGCTGGAAGGCCGCGTCGCTGGAATCCACCGAATGGTAGCTGCCGTGGGTGAGCGTCACTTCCAGATCCACCACGGGAAATCCCAGCGGCCCCTGGCGCATGAAATCCGCGCAGCCTTTTTCCACGGAGGAGAAGAACTGCCGCGGCACGACGCCGCCGACGATGGCTTCCTTGAAGACGAAGCCCGCGCCCCGAAGCAGCGGCTTGATGTCCAGGACCACATCGCCGAAGGCGCCATGGCCTCCAGACTGATGCTTGAAGCGGCCGTGCTGGTTGACCGCCTTGCGGATCGTCTCGCGATAGGGCACCAGCGGCGCGCCGTGGACCACTTCCAGGTTGAAGCGGTGTTTGAGCCGCTCCAGCGCGATCTTGAGATGGATCTCGCCTTGGCCCCACAGCAGGCGTTCGTGGGTGTCCTCGCTCTGCTCCAGCTGCAAAGTCGGATCCTCTTCGCAGAGCTTCTGGAGCGCGCCGCCGAGCTTCACTTCATCCGCGCTCTTCTGAGCCTTGAGACTCATCGCCATCACGGCCTGGGCGGGCGCGGGCCAGGGGAGATCCACGGTGGCCGAAGGCGTGAGCCCTTGCCCGGCGTGGGCGCTTTCCAGCTTGCCGAAGGCGACGACTTCGCCCGTCTCAGCGGAGGGCGCCTTGATCTGCTGGGTGCCGAGAAGGTGGAAGACGCCCGCCACGCGGGCGCCGCCGAGCGTGCTTCCATCCGCCACCGGCCCGCGCCACACGCGGGCGAAGCTGAAACGGCCCACATGGGGCGCGTGCAGTGTCCGGAAGACCTGGACGAAAGCCTCCTTGCCGCTGGGGAGCTTCAGCCGGTCCGCCGTGGTGGCGGGGCCGGGCGCCTCGTGCCGCAGCGCCTTCATCAGGCGGCGCACGCCGAGGTCCTTCTCGCCCGAGCCGAAGAACACGGGAACGATGAGGTCGCCGGCCATCTCCTTGCGGAAGTCCTCGAAGATCTC
>CAZKIM010000036.1:0-8409 GCA_964552855.1 uncultured Solibacteraceae bacterium
CAGGAGAACTGGATCCGCCGCTTTTCCGAGCGCAAGACCGAAGATGCACCCGAGGTGGCCGTGGACGCCACGGAAGGCGAGGTGCTTCTGGCCAAACTCCTCGTGGAGCGGGGCCTCGCGGCTTCCAAGAAGGAGGCCGAACGCCTCATTGCCCAGGGCGCGGTGAGCCTGGAGGGCGAGAAGGTCTCCGACCCGTCCTTCCGCATGGCGCTGAAAACCTCCATGAAACTCCTCGTGAAGGTCGGCAAGCTCAAGCTCGAGCGGTGGGTGGTCCGGTGAAGGCCCTCCTCGACCTCTTCGCCCGCCATCGGAATCGGGAGACCGGAACCTGGACGCTCGGTCAGGAACCCCAGCGGACCATCTACCTGGAGAACGGCCAGATCGCCTTCGCCCAGAGCACGCATCCTCTGGACAAGCTCACGACCCTGCTGGTGGAGCGAGGCAAGCTCACCCAGGCCCAACTGGACTACGCCCTCCAGAACCTGAAGCCGGGCCTGTCCATCGGCCGCAACCTCATCGAGATGGGCTTCATCACCCAGCGGGATCTGTTGGAAGTGGCCAAGGCCCAGGTGGAGCGCGTGGTTTGGGGCGCCATGGGCAACATGGAGGAGGAACCCCGGTTCCAGGCCCATGCCCTGGACGCCTCCGTCGTTCGCCTTTCCCTGGACACGCCCCTGACGCTGCTGGTGGGCTGCCTGCATCTGCGGGACCGGGAGCGCCTGCTGGAGCTGCTCGGCCCCCTGGATCAGAAGCTCAGCCTGGAATCCCGGCCAGAAGTGAATCTGCCTCCGGACCTGGCGCGATTCACCACCCTCTTCGACGGCAAGCGCCGCCTGCTGGATCTCGCCCAGGAGACGGGCCTCGAGCCCATGCGCGTCGGAGCCTTCGCGCTCTACCTGAAGGAGATGGGCTTGGCCCGACTCCAACTCGGCGCCCTCGCCGAGGTGGACGCGCCGCCGATCCAGGCCCTGCCCCAGTCCGAACCCCTTCCCGCGCCCCCGATTTCGCCCCTGTTGGCCTCCATCGAGGCGGCCGCGCGCCCCACCGAGGACTTGCGTCATCTGGCGGGTTCCCTCGACGCGCTGGACGCGGAGCCGGAAGCCCTTTCGGCTGCGGATGAAGTGCCACCCGGGCTGGACCCGGAGGCCGGGCCCGATCTCCGGATCACGGCCGAAGCCTCTGGAACCGTGGACATCCAACCCGGGGAGCTCGCGCCGCGCCGGAGGATCGGACTCTGGGTCCTGCTGTTGGTGATCCTGGGCGCCCTCGGGGGTTATGCGGGTTGGCGATGGACTCAAAGGGCGGCGGCTCCGGCTCCAACAGCCGCCTCCCCGTCGCCGGTCCCGGAGTCGGAGGTCCTTAGTCAGCGACCAGCCGCTCCAGCGTCCACCGCTTCCGAGTCGCAAGCAGCTCCGGCTCCTGTCGTGACCCAGCCGGAATCGCCCAAACCCGAAGCACCGAAAGCCGAGACATCGCCTGCGCCTTCCACCGCCGCGCAGCGGTGGGCCACCCTCCACAAGGGCGATTGGGAGGCCGCGCTCGCCCAGGGCGCCACCTATCGAAGCGCGCTCAAGGACGCGTGGGTGCTGCGCCTGGAAGTGGCCTGCCAGCCGGACACCCTGGCCCGCGCGGTCGCCGCCTTCAAGGAGCCCGCAGACCTCTTCCTCGTGCCCATGGCCATGAAGGACGGTCGGACCTGCCGCCAGGTCTGCCTGGGCCGATTCACCTCGGAGGCTGAAGCCCAGGCCGCCCTCACCCATCTGCCGACCCTCTTCACCCAGGGCGGAAACAAGCCCCGACCCTTCCAGGCCTCCCAGCTCCCCGAAAAGCAGTAATCATTTCAGCATTTCCAAGTAAATATACTTAGAGTCATCATTTTGTATGGATGACGCTGGGAGACTTACAGTTATTTCGATTGAAATATCGCCTTTTTACGATATGCTTGGGACTGGATGCTTGAACCCGTGGCCCACGCCCGGGACCCCGAATTCGGAGCCCCATGGACAGTACCCGTCTCGAGCCTTTCAACGGAGCACGCCCCAGCGCGGCATGGATGGAGGAGATCTCCATCGCCCTGGGTCCCTCGACTCCGGTGAAGGTGGGACGAGGTGGCTTCCTGAGGTGGGTCCGCGTCGGTTCAGGCCCGATGGCCGCGCTGCTCCTCGCCAGCTTCACGCTCCACTGCACCCGCCCGCCCATGACCGGCCAGCGGGGGCGACGCTACGCACCGGAGAGCCCCACCCCAGCGAGCGCCTATGAGGAATCCGGCACGGCCTCCTGGTACGGCGGCAACGATGGCTTCGCCGGCAAGCCCACCGCCAGCGGCGAGATCTTCGATCCCTCCCAGATGACCGCGGCCCACAAGACGCTTCCCCTCGGCACTTGGCTCGAGGTTGAGAACCTGGGCAATCACCGCAAGGTCATCGTGAAGGTCAACGACCGTGGTCCCTTCGTCCGCGGCCGCATCCTGGATCTGTCGGAAGGCGCCGCCAAGCGCCTCGGCATGATGGGCACCGGCACCGCCGAGGTCCGCATCCGATCCGTGGATGTGAACGACACCCCGGTGGCCCTCGATCCCGATGAGGATCTGAAGAACCCCTACACCATCCAAGTGGCCGCCCTTCGGGATGCCCAGAACATCGCGAACCTGCGCGAACAGCTGGAAGCCGATTTCGGGCAGGTGACCCTCCAGGATGCGATCACCTCCGGCGGCGTCACCGTCCACCGGGTCCGGGTGGGCACCTACACCAGCCGCGCGGAAGCCGAAAAGGCCGCCCAGGCCATCTCCAAACGCCTGAAGGACCGGGGCGTGGACCCCTTCATCACCCGGGAACACTGAGCCAAGCTCGGCGTAGACTGACCTCCCCTGGAGGCGGCCATGCCCCGGTACTGGATGATCAGCAACCGCACGGTCGGGAAGGATGGCCTGGGTTCCAGTCGGGGCGCCCTGAGCTGGTGGACCTCCGATGGGGGCGACCCCAAGGCCTTTTCGAGCTGGAACCGCGTCACCGCCGCCCAGTTCCAGAAGGCGGTGGTGGAGGCGACCAGCCAGTTCCCGCCACTGCCTGCCGACCTGGATCACACGGATCAGCAGCACCTCACCCTGTTCATCCACGGCTTCAACAACTCTTGGGCCGAAGCCGCCGCGCGCTACGAACAGATCTGCTCTTCCCTTTTCGACACCGACCGTCCCCTGGGCCTTTGCGTGCTCTTCACCTGGCCCAGCGGCGGATCGCCCACGGATTACCTGCCCGATCGGGGCGAGGCCGAGGCCACCGCGCCGGATCTCGCCGAAGTGCTGGACCAGCTCCACGATTGGATGGCCCTGAAACAGCGGCAGGCCGCCAAGGACCCGGCCAAGGCCTGCCGCGCGAAGACCTCCATCATCGCCCACAGCATGGGCAACTTCGTGCTCCAGAAGGCCATGCAGGCCGCCTGGACCCGGGCGAACCGCCCCCTGCTGCTGAGCCTCGTGAACCAGCTGCTGATGGTGGCGGCGGATGTGGACAACGACCTCTTCGGCACCGGCGAGCAGCAGACGGGCAGCGATGGGGACGCCATCGCCAACCTCTGCTACCGCGTGACGGCCCTCTTCACGGGGCGCGATCCGGTGCTGGGCGTCTCCGCGGGGTTGAAGCACTTCGGCAAGCGGCGTCTGGGCCGCAGCGGCCTCGACCCTTCCCTGCCCGTCCCAGACAATGTGTGGGCTCAGGATTGTTCAGCCCTCATTCCGCCCGATGCCCACGACCTCCACAGCGCCTACTTCCAGGCACCCAAGGTCATCGCGCTCATGGATGAGATCCTACGCGGGCTGGACCGGAAAGTGATCCAATCGCGCCCGCCGGTGGCGGGATAACGGGGACGACGGGTCCGACGATGTCTCGGATCCGCGCGGCGCGGACCGCGAGGAAGGAGTCGTCCTTCATCGCGTCTGCGATGCGGAGGGTGCGGATGATCCGTCCGCCCTTTCGATCGCGCCAGTTGTTCTCGCACCAGAGCGGATCGCCTTCGGCGCGGACGATTTCGACGCCCCCGGGCGCTTTCCGCAGGATGACGCGCAGCAGCAGACCATCCCGTTCATCACCCATCACGGGCGGATCGGTGGGCCGGTAGATCCGGTTCTGGTTGCTGATGAAGTTGCCCATGGAATAGGCCGCGAGCCCCTTCCGCCCGCCCGCGTAGACCCACGCCACCGGCTGAAGCACATGGGGATGATGGCCGAGGATGAGGTCCGCTCCCGCCGCCACCAGTCTCACGGCGGCTTCCTGTTGGCGGTCAGTGGGCTCGTGATGATCCTCGATGCCCCAATGGATGCTGACGATGACGGCGTCGGCCTGCGTTCGCGCCTCCGCCACCGCGGCGCAGGCGGTATCCAGGTCCAGCTTGCGGACCCACGGGTGGGATGGCTTGCCGTCCAGGTCGTTGTTGAAGATGTCGGAGAAGCCGAGGAAGGCCAGTTTCAGCCCCTTCCGCTCCAGATAGACCGTCTGTTCCGCTTCAGCCTTCGTCGGGCCCGTGCCGATGGGCACCAGCCCCGCCTCTCGAAGGCGTTGGAGCGTCTCCACCACGCCTTTCGGTCCCTGATCGAAAGCATGGTTGTTGGCGGTGGAGAGAACCTGGAGGCCCGCCTCCTTCAAGGCGGCTGGCAAGGCCTCGGGCGCGTTGAACTGATAGGGCTTTCCCGACCGCCCGGTCGTGGGCGCCACCGGCGTCTCCAGGTTCGCGAAGGCCACATCCGCGCCCTTCCACACGGGGACGAGGTCCGCCCACAGCGCGTCGAAGCCGTGCTCCGCGGCTGCCTGCTTCACATCCGCGTGCATCATGATGTCGCCGGTGGCGACGAGCGTGACCTCGGGCGCGGGTTGCGCCAGCACAGGCGCGGAAGCAGCCGCGTGATGGAACCCAAGCAGCGCGGCCAGTCCCGCCGCGCCTGCGGCCACGAGGAGACTAAGCTTCATGCTGGTTTTCTTCGGGCCAGTCTTCGGGACCGTGGAAGATCTCCAGCGGGACTTCGGGCAGGCCAGCACGGATCTTCCCCGCGATAGCATCCAGCTCCGCCGCTTTGAGGGGTCGCGCCTCAGCTTCCGGCGTGGGCCGCGCCACCGTGTAGAGCTGGATGCCGGTGAGCTTGCCGCCCCAGGAAAGGATGTGGCGCAGGCGACCGAGGTAGGCGTCCACTTCGTCGTCCGACGGCCCCTTCCCTTCCCACGAGAAGAAGAGCGTCTGGATGAGCAAGGGCCTGAGGCGCGCCGTGATCTCCAGATTGTCGAGGATCTTCTGGAAGGGGATGGCGCTGCGGTTCACGGTCTTGTAATAGGCTTCCGTGCCCGCGTCGAGCTTGGCCCAGATCTCGCCGTTGTTGGCCTGGAGCGTGTCGAGGCCCTGGATCACCTCCCGCGCCTGGAGGCGGCTGGAATCGGTGATGAGCACGAGCTTCACCTCGTGAAGCCCCCGCGCCCATTTCAGCTTGGCGATGCGGTCCACGGCGTCCGCGAATTCGGGCGCGGTGGTCGGCTCGCCGTCGCCGCTGAACGCGATGTCGTTCAGTCGCCGCTGCTCCGGCCGCGCGCTATCGAAGGGCGACACCTTGAAGAGCGTGCCATCCAGCGTCAGATCCAGGAGCGCCGCCATCTCCCGTTCCAGTTGATCCAGATCAATGTCCTTGCGCTTGGGGGGCGTGACGCGGTCCACCTCGCAGTAGACGCAGTTGAAATTGCAGACCTTGTCGGGATTCAGATTCACGCCGAGCGACACGCCTTTGCTTCGACGGGAGATGACCGGATAGCAGTAATCAAAATCCGCCCACACCCGCCGGTGGTCGAGATGGGCTTTCACGAGATCGTCGCTCATACCTTCTTCCGGCGCTTGCTGCCTTGCTTCTCATCCAGCCGCGCCTGAGCTTCGGCGCTGGCTTCCTTGAGCATGTCCTCCTTCCAGAGGATGGGCTCGGGGCGCAGGCTGTCATCCACGGCCACCATGACGAAGGAACCGCTCGTCACATCGCGCCGCGCGTTGCTCACCGGCGCGTAGACCTTCACTTCCAGCTGCACGGTGAGGCTCGTGGTGCCGCGCCGGGTGATGGAGCCGTAGAATTCGATGATGTCGCCCGCGCGCACCGGGCTATGGAATTCCAACTCGGACACTTTCAGCGTGACGAAGCGGCGGTTGTGGCTGACCAGGGACGAAGTGATGCCCGCCACCTTGTCCATGCGCGCCATCATGTCGCCGCCGAAGAGCGCGGCGTTCAGGCCGATGTCCTGATCCAGCACCATCTCGCGGCTGATGAGCACGGGCGCCTCCGGGGCCTTCCAGCATAGCGGCTCGGGCTCAGGGCTCGTCCAACGCCAGTCGCCGGGCGTCCTCCAGCGCAGACCGCCCGAGGCGATCCACACCGTGTTCCGCGAAGCGCCGCACCGCCGCCGCCGACCGGAGGTCGCCATCCAGAGCGGCCTGCTTCGTGAGCAGGGCCAGCTCCAGGCTCCGGGCGAGGGTCAAGGCGAAGCCGCGCACCGTGGCTTCTTCCGGCGCGGCCCACCAGGCTTGGAGCTTGGTCCAGGCATGGGAAAGCGCCTGCACGGCCTCCGGGAAACGCGCGTCGCCTTCCCCTTCGGATTTCAAAATCTCCAAGCCCCCAGCGGCCTGGATCGCCTTCCAGGCCTCCAGCGCCAGCACATTGGTCGTGCCCTCCCAGATGGCGAGCACCTGCACATCCCGGAGCAGCACCGGCAGGCCCGTATCCTCGATGTAGCCCGCGCCGCCAAAGGCCTCCAACAGCTCGCTCACGCCCGCCACCGCCTGCTTGGCCGTGCAGAGCTTGGCGAGGGGCGTGATCACGCGGAGGAGCGCGCCATCCGCCTCGCCCGACTCTTCGCGGCCCAGTTCCCGCGCCGCGCGGAAGGCGAGCTGGAAGGCGCCTTCAAATTCCGCCTGGACGCCCGCCAGCGTGTCGAGATGCAAGGGCTTCTCGGCGAGGCTCGCACCGAAGGCCACACGCTTCCGCGCGTAGTCGCGCGCGAGATCGAGGCCGCGCCGCAGCGTCGAGACGGCGCAGAGCGCATTCCAGGTGCGCGTCACACTCAGCATGGGCGCGATGGCCTTGATGCCATCTATCAACCCCGCCACGGGCGTGGCGATCATGCCGTCCAAGTCGAGTTCCGCCGTGGGCAGCTTGCGGGTGCCGAGCTTGTCCTTGAGGCGGTTCACGCGGTAGCCGTTGGGGGTGCCATCCGCGTTCCGGCATTCGACGAAAAACAGCGCGAGCCCTTTGCCACCAGGCGGATTGCCCTCGGGTCGCGCGAGCGTCAGGGCCACTTGGGACGCGGCCGCGCTGGTGAACCACTTTCGGCCGTGCAGTCGCCAGCTACCGCCTTCCTGCTTCGCGATGGTCGTCGTAAGGCCCACATCGGAACCGCCAGTGCTCTCGGTCATCCATTGGCCGCTGGTCCAGAAGGCTTTCGGATCGCGACTGGTGAGATGCGCGACGGCGTCCGCCTGGGCGCCATGGCTTCGCAGCGTCTTGGCCGCGCCATCGGTCATGGCCAGCGGGCAGGAATAGATGTCGCTCGCGGGATGGAAGAGATAGGTGAGCGCGGCCTGATGCAGGCGCGAATGCGCGCCCAGCTTCCGCTCGTAGGCCGTGGCGACGAGACCCTGCTCCGCGGCAATCCGCTCGCAGAGCTTCCAGTGCGCCGTCACCTCGATGCGATCCGCCCGCGCGCCCCATGGGTCAAAGCTCACGAGGCGCGGCTCGTTGAGCCGGTCCTCGGTTTGAGAGCGGTAGAGGTCCAGCATCCGATCCCCGAAGGCTTCCAACTCAGGGGCGAGGGCGTGCAGCGCATCCTTGGGCAGCGACGCCGCGAGGAAGTTGCGCAGCACGCGATCGCCCCGCCAGGGATGGCTGGGCTGGGGACCGGCCTGGATGAAGGGCTCCATGTCAGTAGCCCGCCGCCTTGGCCCGCGCCGCCATTTCCTCGGGGGTGAGATCCTCGGTGTGGGTGGAAAGGGTCCACTTGTGCCCAAAGGGATCTTCCACGGTGCCCGAGCGGTCGCCGTAGAACTGATCCGCCAGTGGCCGGAGGACCGTCGCTCCGGCGGCGACGGCCCGCGCGAAGAGCGCGTCCACATCCTCCACATACAGGACGAGGCCGATGGGCGTGCCCTTCAGCGTCTTCGGGCTGTGGGCCAGGAAGTCGGGGCTCTCATCCGCCACCATGAACATCGCCCTCCCGATGCGCAGCTCCGCGTGGGCGATGCGACCTTCCGGCGTCGGCATCCGCATCAACTCTTCCGCGCCGAGCCCCTTCGCGTAGAAATCAAGAGCCGCCGCGCCGTCGTGGACGATGAGGTAGGGCGTGACGCCCTCGTAGCCTTCAGGGATCGCGCGCACGGCCATGGGAACTCCGGGATGGG
>CAZKIM010000036.1:8509-15940 GCA_964552855.1 uncultured Solibacteraceae bacterium
ACGCCCTCGTAGCCTTCAGGGATCGCGCGCACGGCCATGGGAACTCCGGGATGGGAGAGCCACTATATCCCGGTGGCCACTATTAAAGTGCTAGAGGCTCATAGAGCCCTGCAAGCTGCACAAGAATAGGCGTAGGCTCTCAGGTCTTCATCCAGTCCGTGGGTTCGCTCGATCCAAGATCCGACAACTTCTGCTGTACGCGCGTGGGCAAGGTGATTCAGACCATGGAGAGCTGCCCCGCGGCACAGATCCTCAGGAAGCTCCAGGATCCGGAGCAAGGTTTGAAATATAGCTTCCTGGACCCGCCCATCTTCAGAACCCGACAAGGCCTTCTTGTCATACCGGTAATCGTGGGCGATGAGATCCCAGAGCATGAACATCGCTTCCTTGAGTCGCTCATCCTTGGTCGAACCCATGGCCACATAAAGCCCTTCGAAGGACCGAATGCATCGGTGTCTCGCTTCCCATGGCACATCAGGATTCCAGAACTGATCAACGAATCCCTCACGCCAGTCCCCGATGAATGATATGAAGCGTAAAGCACCCGCGAGATCCTCGGCAGGTTGTGCCTGGAGCAGATCTGGTGACTCGAACAAATGGGCCAGATGCGCCAGGTTCTCGGCAGGGTCGTAGTCAGCACAAAGGAGATCCGGCTCTTCTAGGACAAGGTCTGTGCCTCCATTCTGAGCCTTCGGAAGCTCTTCGAATAGGAGCACCATGAACGCTTCAAAAGACCATCCTCGGAGCTTCCGACTTGAATGCTCTGACTCGTCCATGTCCTATCCCTTGGGAGTGCATTCTCCATGTTCGTAGACAATCGAAGGGCCGCGAATGCTTTTCGCGGCCCTTCGATTTTCGACTTCGCGGCCCTTCGCGGATCAGGCCTTCGCGGCGAGCCGCTCTGCCAGGGCCTTGCCCATGTCCGCGGGGCTCTTCACGACGGTGATGCCGGCGGCTTCGAGGGCCTTCATCTTCTCGGCGGCGGTGCCCTTGCCACCGGAGATGATGGCGCCGGCGTGGCCCATGCGGCGCCCCGGAGGAGCCGTCTGGCCCGCGATGAAAGCGACGACGGGCTTCTTCATGTTGGCCTTCACCCAGGCGGCGGCTTCTTCTTCGGCGGAACCGCCGATCTCGCCGATCATGATGACGGCGTGGGTGTCGGGATCGTTGTTGAAGAGCTCCAGCGCGTCAATGTGGCTGGTGCCGTTCACGGGATCGCCGCCGATGCCGATGCAGGTGCTCTGGCCGATGCCGAGCGCCGTGAGCTGGCCCACGGCCTCGTAGGTCAGTGTGCCGGAGCGGCTGACGACGCCGACATTGCCCGCCTTGTGGATGCGGCCGGGCATGATGCCGATCTTGGCCTGGCCGGGCGTGATGACGCCGGGGCAGTTGGGGCCGATGAGGCGGCTCTTGGGATAGTCCTTGAGGACGCGCTTCACCTTCACCATGTCGAGGACGGGAATGCCCTCGGTAATGCAGACGATGAGCTCGATGCCCGCTTCCAGCGCTTCGAGGATCGCGTCCGCCGCGCCCACGGGGGGCACGAAGATCATGGAGGCGTTGGCGCCGGTGGCGGCCACGCAGTCCTTCACGGTGTTCCAGACCTTGAATCCGTCAATCTCGGTGCCGCCCTTGCCGGGCGTGACGCCGCCGACGACATTCGTGCCGTAATCCTTGCAGCCCTTGGCGTGGAAGAGGCCTTCGCGGCCGGTGATGCCCTGGACGAGCAGCTTGGTGTGATTGCCGACGAGCACAGCCATGTCAGTTCTCCTTCAATCGGTTTCAGAAATCGGTTTTAGAAAGTTTGAGCGTCATCCCGGAAGCCGTCCCAATCCTTGGGTTCGTCGTTGGACGCGGGCTTCGCGGCCGCCTTCTCGGGCAGGCCCTTGATCGCCCTCAGCTCCGCGAGAAAGCGGCGCTTGGTGGCGTCCAGTTCCAGGTTCTTCTTGTAGAGGCGCAGGATGAGGAAGATCACGAGCGCCAGGTTCAGCGCCGCGCCCAGCCACATGAGGCCAGGGGCGTGGAAGAGCGTGTGTTCCCAGGCGCGGGGTCCGACCATCCAGACGAAGAGCCACATCATGGGCAGCAGACCGACCATGACGAAGAAGAATCCCCAACCGATGCGCCAGGCGCCGGTGTGCATGGCCTCCTGGTACTCGGCGAATTTCGCCGCGTACTCGGCCTGCTTGGGATCCTGAGGCTCCATGGGGCCTACTTCACGGAAGCCACGACCTTCTCGGCCGCGTCCTTGAGGTCATTGCCGACGATGAGGTTGTAGCCGCTCTCGGCGAGGATCTTCTTGCCTTCCTCGACATTGGTGCCTTCGAGGCGGACGACCACCGGAACCTGGATGCCGATTTCCTTCGCGGCCTTCACGATGCCGTTGGCGACGATGTCGCAGCGCATGATGCCGCCGAAGATGTTCACGAGGACGGCCTTCACTTCCTTGTCGCCCAGGATGATGCGGAAGGCGTTCTTCACAGCCTCTTCCGTCGCGCCGCCGCCCACATCCAGGAAGTTCGCCGGGCTGCCGCCGTGGTACTTGATGATGTCCATGGTGCCCATGGCCAGGCCCGCGCCGTTCACCATGCAGCCGATGTTGCCGTCCAACTTAATGAAGTTGAGGTTGAACTTGGAGGCCTCGACTTCCTCAGGCGCCTCTTCGTTGAGGTCGCGGTAGGCGAGCACATCGGGGTGGCGGAAGAGCGCGTTGTCGTCGAAGCCGATCTTCGCGTCCAGCGCGATCACATCGCCCTGCTTGGTGATGACGAGGGGATTGATCTCCACCATGGCGCAGTCCTTCTCCACGAAGAGGCGGAAGAGGTTCTGCAGGAAGGCGACGCCCTTCTTGAACGCGTCGCCGGAAAGGCCGAGCGCGAACGCCACCTGACGGGCCTGGAATCCGGCGAGGCCGATGGCGGGGTCAATGCTGACCTTCACGATCTTTTCCGGCGTCTTCTCAGCGACTTCCTCGATCTCCATGCCGCCTTCGGTGGAGGCCATGATCGTGACGCGCGAAGTGCCGCGGTCCACGAGGAAGGCCAGGTAGAGCTCCTTCTCGATGTCCACGGGATTGCTGATGAAGACCGTGTGGACCTTGCGGCCCTCGGGGCCGGTCTGGTGGGTGACGAGGGTCATGCCCAGCATCTTCTTGAACAGCTCGGCGGCATCATCGGGATTCTTGGCGAACTTGACGCCGCCACCCTTGCCTCGGCCACCGGCGTGGATCTGGGCCTTCACGACGGACTGGCCGCCGAATTCCTTGGTGATCTGCCGGGCGTCTTCCGCGTCCACCGCGACGCGGCCGTCCGGGGTGGCGACCTTGTACTGCCGGAGCAGTTCCTTGGCTTGGTACTCGTGGATATTCATGCGGTCTCCAAGTGTCGCCAGGGCCGGGTCCAGGCCCGCAGCACCCTCCAGTCTACCGGCGACGGGCTTCGGACCGAAGCTCAAGGATCATCCCTAGGATGCCGTGGAGAGGTATGCTGAGGTTTTCCAAGACACGCATATGGCCCAACTCGACCGATTCCTCGTCCACATCTTCGCCAGGAACGCGAAGCGTCTCCTCCTGGCGCCGGGGCAGCCGCCCTCCCTCGATCTGCCGGATGGGCAGAAGCTCAACCTGATTCCGACCCCCATGACCACCGTGATGGTGGAGACCCTGGCCGGGGAGGTCATGGGCCTGGAGGAAAAGGGCAATTGGCCGACGGTGTCAGTGCTGGACTGGATCTACAACCTGGATGGGAAGGCCCTTTCCCTGAAGCTCCAGCGCGTGCCCGCCGGGGTGAGCCTTGAAGCCACGCCCCAGGGCGGCTCTTCGGCTCCAACCGCGGCTCCCGCGGCAACGGCGGCTCCTTCCACGCGCATCGAACTGGGAACGGCCGCCTCCTCCGCCTCTCCGGCCGCGGTTCCCGCTTCCGCCCCGTCCAGCCCAGCTCCCCGCATCGAACTCTCCGGGGCGAGCGGCGGCGGCAGCCTCGCCGAACGGCTGTTCAAGACCCTCCTCGCCCGCAAGGGTTCCGACTTGCACCTCACCTCCCATCAGGCGCCGCTGGCCCGCATCTCCGGCGACATGGAAGAACTGACCGAATTCGGCGTCATGGGACCGTCCCAGATGGAAGACCTCATGCGCAGCCTCGCCAACGGCGACACCTGGCGGCATTTCGAGGAAAAGCACGACGCGGACTTCGCCTACCCCTTCGAGGCGGGCGGCTGCCGTCTCCGCATCAACTTCTTCATGGATCGCGTCGGACCGGGCCTCGTGGCCCGCGTCATCCCCAACGAGATTCCGGATCCGGACGCCCTCGGCATCCCCGAGCCGGTGCGCCGCCTCGCCATGCTGCCCAAGGGCCTCGTGCTCGTCACCGGCCCCACCGGCAGCGGCAAGTCCACGACGCTCGCCGCGATCATTGATCTCGCGAACCGCCAGCGCAAGGACCACATCATCACCATCGAGGACCCCATCGAGTTCGTGCACCCCCGCAAGCGCTGCCTCGTGAACCAGCGGGAGGTGGGCACCCACACGGAAGGCTTCAAGTCCGGCCTCCGCGCCGCGCTGCGCGAAGATCCCGACATCGTGCTCGTGGGTGAGATGCGCGATCTGGAAACCATCAGCATCGCCCTGGAGACGGCACTGACGGGGCACCTCGTCTTCGGAACCCTGCACACCAACAACGCCATCGGCACCATTGACCGCATCGTGGACCAGTTCCCCGCGGACCGGCAGCAGCAGATCCGGATGATGCTCTCCGACGCGCTGAAGTGCGTGGTGAGCCAGGTCCTCCTGAAGAAGATCGGCGGCGGCCGTGTGGCGGCGCTGGAGACGCTCTTCATCGGCCCCGCCATCGCCAACCTCATCCGCGAGGCGAAGACGCCCCAGATCGTCTCCCAGATGCAAACCGGCAAGGCCTACGGCCAGCGCCTCATGAACGACGCGATGGTGGAGCTCATCCAGGCCCGCAAGGTGGACCCGCTCGAGGGCTATCTCAAGTGCCCCGACAAGGAGACCTTCATCCAAGCCTGCAAACGCAACGGCATCGCCTTCGATCTGCGCGCCGCCGGCGAGACGGACCTCTGAGCAGGCATCGGGCTCCGGGCGTCAGGCTTCGGGCCCCCATGCAAGCCAACCAGCCTGGAACCGTCCTTCCACGCATGCATATAGACGCCCGACGCCTGAAGCCTGAAAGGCTACTTGCTGCGCTCCAGCAGGGCCGCTGGGATCTCGTGCAGGAGGGCCTTGGTGCCCTTCTCCCCTTCAAGGCTTTCCAGGATCGCCGTGGCGGATTCGGAGGCCTTGCGTGCGAGCGTGCGCGTCTCAGCGAGCGCGTCGTGGGCTTCGAGGAGCCGCTTCAGCGCGGCTTCGTCCTCGGCCGGAATGGGCACCTCTTCGCCCCGGTCCCAGATGCGGCGGACGAGCGCGCGGGTCTCCTCCGGCGCCTTTTCTAGCAGGGTGAGCATGGGCAAGGTCAGCTTGCCTTCGCGCAGGTCGCTGAAGGCGGGCTTGCCCAACTGCTCGCTGGTGGCCGTGTAGTCCAGGAGATCATCCACCAGCTGGAAGGCCCGGCCGATCTCCAGGCCGTAGCGGCGCATGGCCTCGCAATCGCCTTCGGAACGCTGGCCCAGCACGGCCCCGGCCTCGGTGCAGCCGCCGAAGAGCAGCGCGGTCTTGCGTTCCTGGATGTCGAAGTAGTCCTTGCGGCTCGTGTCCAGCTTGAAGAGCACATCGTTCTGGATCAGTTCGCCCTCGATCATACGCGTCGTGACTTCGGAAAGGATCTCCATGAGGCGCCAGGAACGGCCCTGGATGGCGCTGGACATGGCGTGGATGTAGAGCAGGTCGCCAAAGAGCACCGTCAGGGTGTTGCCCCACAGCCGGTTGAGCGTGGGCTTGCCGCGGCGGAGCTGGGCGTGGTCAATGACATCGTCGTGCACCAGGGTGGCCGTGTGGATCAGTTCGAAGACCGCGCCGAAGCGGATATCCGCGTCGCCCGTCGCGCCGCTGAAGCGGCTGGAGAGCAGCACCAGGGCGGGCCGCAGGCGCTTGCCCTGCCCTTCGCGGATATGGGCCGCGAGTTTCTCCACCACCGCCACATCGCTTTGGAGCAGCCGCTGCAGCTCCGCCTCCACGCCTGCGAGCTTCGGCTGGATGGCGAGGAAGTAGCGGGCGAAGTCGAGGCGCCGCATCAGGCGTCCGACTTCAGGCGTCGGGCTTCGGGCCCATGTGCAAAGAGAGAAACCCCGATCAAGCTTGACGGCCCACCAAGAGGCCCGACGCCTGAGGCCTGATGCCTGACGCCCATCAACGCCTCAGCCGCGGTAGTTGGTGAACTGGAGATCAATGGCCAGCTTCTCCTGCTCTTTCTTGAACAGGGCGATGGCCTCCTGGAGCTGGTCCTTGTCCTTGCCGCTGACCCGGAGCTGATCGCCCTGGATGGAGCCCTGGGCTTTGAGCTTGTGGTCCTTGAGCAGGGCGACGAGCTTCTTCGCCTTCTCGATGGGAATGCCCTGGTTGATCTTCACTTCCTGGCGCACCGTGCCCTTGTTGGCGGCCTCCAGCTTGCCGAACTCCATGGCGAGGATGCTGACGCCGCGCTTGTGCAGCTTGGACTGAAGCACATCCACGACCGCTTTGAGTTTCGTCTCATCATCGGCGTGAAGAGTTAGCTTGTCGGCGCCCTGCAGCTCGATCTTGGCGATGCTGCCTTTGAAGTCGTAGCGCTGGCCGATCTCCTTCATGGCCTGGTCCACGGCGTTCTTCACCTCCGCCATGTCCACCTTGGAAACCGCATCAAAGCTGCACTCGCTGGCCATCCCGGCTCCTGTCGCAAGAGCCTCCAGCCTACCGCGCTTCGAGCCTTTCCCGCAGCGCGGACCAGCCTTCCCAGCGATCCAGCTTGAAGAAGGCCGTCAGCACCAAGGCGTGTTCGATGACGCCCCGGCGCAGCAGGTCCTCCCACTCGGGCCAGGAACAGACCCAGACCCGGAGTTCTTCGGACGGGTCCAGCGCCAGCTCCGCCACCGGCTCGCAGCCCAGGGCCAGGAAGGTGTGGCAGCGGTTCCCGAGGGTCGCGGGATTGGGGGCGCAATGACCCAAGGAAATCCATTCCCGGGCCTCGAAGCCGGTCTCTTCGCGCAGCTCCCGGATGGCCGACTCCAGCGGCGATTCGCCTTCATCGCAACTCCCGCCGGGGATCTCCAGCGTCGGCTCATCAATGCCGTGGCGGAACTGCTCGACCACGAGCAGCTCGCCTTCTTCCGTGAAGGCCACCACATTCACCCAGTCCGGGCCTTGGAGTCGGTAGAACGCGTGCGTCCGGCCCGTGTGGGGACTGCGCCGGGTGGCCACCACCTGCCGAAAGAGGCGCGAATCCTGGCGCACGCTTTCCCCTTCCTGGATCCAGGGCGTGGCGGGATCGAAGGTCGGCGGGTGCT
>CAZKIM010000037.1:0-15697 GCA_964552855.1 uncultured Solibacteraceae bacterium
AGGGTCGGGCTTTCCCAGTTGTCCTCCTCGAAGCGGAGGTCGTGGACGCTCAAGTCAATGCCGAGGGCTTCGAGCGATTCGATGTAGAGCTCCTGCACCTTGGCGGGCGAGGGCTTGAGGATCACCTGGAACTGAAGGTGCTTGTAGACGCGGAAGGGGTTCTCGCCGTAGCGGCCGTCCGCCGGGCGGCGCGAAGGCTCCACATAGGCGACATTCCAGGGCTTCGCGCCCAGGGCGCCGAAGAAGGTGAGCGGGTTCATGGTGCCCGCGCCCTTCTCGAGGTCGTAGGGCTGGCCGATGAGGCAGCCCTTGTCCGCCCAGAAGCGCTGGAGCCGAAGGATGAGGTCCTGGATCTGCATGGAACCCGCGTAAAACTTCGATTCTAGCGGGCGGGAGGCCTGGCTCAAAGGACTGGCATCGGGCGTCAGGCTTCAGGCATCGGGCCTCGGGCCTCGGGCCGCTTTGCATCCGAATCGGCTTGTTCAAGGCCCCCCATCAGCCTGGAGGCCCGACGCCTGGCGCCCGTCACAGTTCTCCGCCGCGCTTGAGCGCCAGGTAGCGGTTCACCAGGGCCAGGGGCAGCTGCTCCGGCAGCAGGTCCAGGGCTGGCACGCCCTGGGCGGCGAGGCGGTCCAGGGCGCCTTTGCGCTCCGCCAGGTAGTGATGGACCGCGCCGTGAAGAAGGGCGCTGTCGTAGCCCCGCACGGGGGACGCCACGGCCTCGTCCAGGGCGCGCTCCCGCAGGCTCGCGAGCAGGACGCGGTGCCGCTTCCGCAACAGCGTCATCGCGGGGCGCAGGGTGTCGTCATCCTCATCCCGGAGGTTGGTGACGAGCACGATGAGCGCCCGCTTGGGAAAGCGCGTGACGAGGGATTCCGCCGCCGCCAGGTAATCCGTGGCGCGGTTCTCCGGCTCCAGATCGTGGACGAGGTCCATGATGCGATCCAGCGTGGCGGGTCCCTTCATGGGCGGCAGCCAGCGCTCGGGGCCGGCGAAGCTCAGGAGGCCCACGCCGTCGCCTTCGCGCAGCGCCACATAGGAGAGGAGCAGCATCGCGTTGAGCGTGTGGTCGAAGTGGGAAAGTCCGCCGTCCAGCGCGCGCATGCGGCGACCGCAATCCAGCAGGAAGACGATGCGCTGGTCGCGCTCATCCTGGTAGTCGCGGCTGATGAGTTTGCGAACGCGGGCGCTGGCCTTCCAGTCAATCTGCCGCAGCGCGTCGCCGACGCGGTATTCGCGCAGTTGGTGGAACTCCATGCCTTCGCCGCGGCGGCGCTTGCGATGGACGCCGAGCTGGGCCAGCCGCCCGCGCGTCGCCATGAGCGCGAATTTCCGCACGGCGGAGAAATCGGGATAGACGCGCAGCGGTTGGGAGGGTCCGCGCCGCAACGCCCGCTCGAAGAGGCCGAGCGGCGATTTCACCAGCAAGTCCGCGGGGCCGAAGACGAAGGCCCCGCGACCCGCGGGGCGGAGGCGGTAGGTGTGCTCGGCCCAGCCCCGCGCGGGCACCGTCAGCGCGTGGGGCTGGCCGTTCGCCTCCATGGCGCCGGGGTGACCATCGTGGAGCGTGAGACGCAGCGGCAGGGCGTGACCGTTGTGGACCTTCAAGCGGATGGACGAGGCCACGCCATTGGGCAGGATGAAGGGCGCTTTCCGCTCCACGCGCAGGTCGCGGAACGCCATGAGCGCCGCGAGGTCGAGCAGGAGCAGAAGGCCGAGGCTCCACCCCACCAGCTTCCACGCCGGAAGCAACGCGGGGAAGAAGGCCGCGAGAAGGGCGAAGGCCGTCCACGCCGCGGCCAACCCCAGCAGGAGTCGGCCCGGCACGATCCGGCCATTGCCTTCGACGCGTGGTTTCATGCGCGCGGCGCCTCCACCCGCTCCAACAGCGCGGCGAGCAACGCGTCGGGGCCATGACCCTCGATCTCGCTTTCGGGCGAAGGCGTCACGCGGTGGCGCAGGGCGGGGATGGCCATGGCCTTCACATCATCCGGCGTCACGAAGTCGCGGCCTTCCATCATCGCCACGGCCCGCGCGGCGCGGATGAGGGCGATGCCGCCGCGGGGGCCCGCGCCCATGGCAATGCCCGGCCAATCGCGGGTGGCGCGGGCGATGCGAACGGCGTAGGCGTTCACGGCTTCGTCCACGCGGACAGCGCTGGCGGCGCGCTGGGCGGTGAGCACCTCGTCCGGCGTGGCGACGGCCTGCACCTGCTCCACCTGGAGGTCATCCGCGACGCGGCCCTCGGTCACTTGACGCACGAGCGCCTGCTCCTCGGCCTCGCCCGGATAGCCGATGGCGATCTTGAGGAGAAAACGGTCCAGCTGGGCTTCGGGCAACGGATAGGTGCCCTCCTGCTCCACCGGATTCTGCGTCGCCATCACCATGAAGGGGTGCGGCAGCGGCAATCCCTGGCCTTCGATGGTCACCTGGCGTTCCTGCATGGCTTCGAGCAGCGCGGCCTGGGTCTTGGCCGGGGCGCGGTTGATCTCGTCGGCGAGGATGAGGTGACCGAAGATGGGGCCTTTGCGGATGCGGAAGTCCGCCTTCTCCAGCTCGAACACCGCGTGACCCGCCACATCGGAGGGCATGAGGTCCGGCGTGAACTGGATGCGGCGGTGCTCGCCGCTGAAGGTCCGCGCCAGCGCCCGCACGAGGAGCGTCTTGCCCAGGCCGGGCACGCCCTCGACGAGCACATGGCCGCCGGCGAAGAGCGCGGCGAGGACTTGGTCCATCACCGCTTCCTGGCCGACGACGGCCTTCTGGACTTCACGCCGCATGGCCTGGGCGAGGGCGCTGGCCTTGGCCAGCTGGACGGAATCGGACGTGGTCGTCATGGCAGGTTCCTCAGGAGTTCGAGCGTCTGGATGGCTTCGGTGAAATCGCGCGGGTCGGAGAGACGGCCATAACGAAGCGCTTTGAACACGCGCATTTCGGGGATCGCCGCGCGCTTGGCCAGTTCGAGGACGAGTTCATCGGGCGGAAGCGCCGCGAGAGCGGGATGCGCGTGACCGAGTCGCGCCCTGAAGGCCGCCTGGGACGCGGCGAGGAGCGCCTCGCCGTCCCGCACGGAACCCAGGAAACGCCCGGTCGCGGCGAGATGCTCCAGCAGGCTGCGGCGCGCCAGGGGCGGGTCCGGGAGTCGCGGCCCGATGCGACGCAGGGCTCGCCACAGCCCGACCACGAGGAGCGCGCCGAAGGCGATCAGCACCATCCACGCGTTGGCCCGAAGCCAGGCGAGGAGCGAGGGCGGCTCTTCCTGGTAGACGATCCAGACCTTGGCGCCCACCGGCCGTTTGCTGACCAAGGCCGCGAGCAGATCCGCGTGGTCCTCGTCGGCGAGATGGCGGTTGTCCAACGCGTAGAGGTGCGTGAAGAGCACCGCGAGGCCGCTTCCTTCCTCGCGGCCGAGGACACGGCGTTCCTCCGAGGCGTCCGCGCCGGGGCGCCGGTCCTCCAGGCGGTCGTAGCCGCCCAGATCGGCCTTGCAGGACACTCCGTTGACCGTGAGATCGAAAACGCCATGTTCCTGCTCAAAGGCTTTTCGTCGCGCCTTGAAATCCTCCGGTGCTTCCTTGTCGCCGATGGTCGGAGCCTTGAGGTCCGTGGCCACGAGGCGGGCCTGGAACGCGTCGAAGAGCGGGTCGCTCACGCGATCGGAGTCGGCGTTTTCGGCGTAGGTGCCTTCCGCGATCAGCAGGCCGCCGCTCCTCACCCACGCCACCAGATCCTTCACCTGCCCCGGCGTCAGGCGCAGGCGGCGGTCGGGCAGGATGAGCGCGTCCTCCTTGCCGAGGGTCTTGGTGATGGGGATCCCGCGCACGGGATGGGTCTCGCGCCCCAGCCGGTTCAGGAGCCGGGACGCCGCGAGAAAGGCGTCCGTCCGGGCCTCGCCGTGATAGCCCACCCACACGCGCTCCTCGCGGGATTCGAGGTTGTGCGCCAGGTACCAGCCGAACACGCCGAGAACCGCCAACCCCAGGAAGGCGAAGGCGAAGATGCGCGCGCGATCGCCGCGTCGAGTGGCGTTTGTCTTAGCCACGGCCGCCTCCGAAGTGGCGTCGCCAGGCATCGCACAGCGCCTCGCCGTCCGTCGGTTCCTGATGCGCGTAGGCGAGGGCCTGCCAAGTCCCGGTGAGGCTGCGGAAGTAGCCGCCGCCTTCGGCATCGAGGAAGGGGATCGCCGCGCGGAGACAATCGCCTTCCGTCGCGCCGGGAGACACTTCCAACCCACGCTCATGGACGAGCCGCGCCAACGCGCCGCGATAGAGCAGGCTCAACGAGGCCCGACGCTCGCCCGCGCGCCAGAGCGCGAGCGCGGCGCCCGCGATGTCCTTGGGCAGGGAGCCGGGTCGGATGTCGAGGCCGAAGAGATCCTCCGGGGCGGTCGCGCGATCCGGGTCCTCCGCCCACCTGCCTCGGCGTGACAGGAGGAAGCGCCAGAGGAACCACAGCACGCCCAGCGCGGCGGCGGCGATGATGATGCCTTTCAGGATCAATCCAAGCAGATGGAACAGCCATTCCGGCAGGTGACCTTGGGGACGCGGCTTGGACTCCATGAGGTTCTTCCAGTGCCAGGTGCGTTCGGTGGACCAGGCCTGGAATTCCGGCGCCTTCAGCACCTCTTTCACCTCGGCTTTGGGCGCTTTCTCCGGTTCGGGCGCTTGAGCGCGCAAGCCCGCGCCCGCGACCAGCGCGGCGGCGAGGAGGAGCATCGCCACGGACCGGCCGAGTCCGCTCTTCAGCCGCTGGGCGAGGCGGCGGAAGGCCAGATCCAGATCCCAGGCTTCCAGTTGAATGCGGCGGTTCAGGTAAAGGCCGAAACCGCCCGCGAGGTAGAAGGGTTCCAACACCGCGATGGCAAAGGCCGGGAACAGGTAGAAGAGCGGGCCAGGACCGTGCTCGCCGGAGAACAGGTCCCCGGCCTTGTCCAGGAGCCCATCCGGCACGAGGTAGAAGAAGGCGGCTCCGAGCGCGCAGGAGAAGCCCAGCATCAGGATGAAGCTGAAGGCCGTGAACAGCGCCGAGGCGCCATGGACGCGGCGGAGAAGCACGGGCGCGCGGCGCCGGTAGCCGTGGCCGCCCTGCCCCTCCAACTGCCAGATGGGCAGGACGAAGGCCCGGTTGACGCTGAGTCGCCGCCAGAGCTGACAGGCCACCGCGCCATGGCGGAGGATGCCCTTCGCGCCTTTCAGGGCGGACACGACCGTGGGCCGTTCGCCGAAGGTGGCCTTCGCCAATCCATGCAGCGCGAAGCGACCCAGGAGCGGCGTCAGCCACCACACGAGGAGCAGCGCGATCCAGGCCCGTTCCCAGAACAGCCAGTAGAGCGCCGCCGCCACCGGGACATAGACCGCGAGCCAGAGCGCGTAGACGATGCGCCCATGGGCGCGCAGCAGCGCGTAGCCGGAATCCACGGCCTCCCAGGCGCCCCGCAGGCGCAGGGTGAGACGGAGCCGCTCAAGCATCGGCGTCCATCCTTCCCCGTCCCACGAACAGGAAGTAGGTGAGCACCAGCGTCCACAGAATCGCCGCGGCGGTGAATTTCAACGCCACGGGGACCAGGGCGCTGGAGGACCAG
Organism: uncultured Solibacteraceae bacterium; assembly: GCA_964552855.1. Classification (GTDB taxonomy): domain Bacteria; phylum Acidobacteriota; class Holophagae; order Holophagales; family Holophagaceae; genus JAFDVN01. Next base: position 5,582 of record CAZKIM010000037.1, read on the forward strand.
AAGGCTTCGAAGGCCGCCGCGCCCACATCCATCAGCGCCGACCCCATGACGAGGACAAGGCCTTCCTTCGCGGCGAGGATGAGGGCCTGGCGGCGGCTGCGGCGGCCCGGGAAGAGCAGCGACCAGCCCAGCAGCAGGCCCGCGCCGCCGGCGATGACGAGGGAGGTGAGCTCCAACGCGGAATGAGTCGCGACGAAGGACCAGAAGTTCCGGCCCAGGCCCTGATGGGTGAGATAGCCCGCCGCCGCGCCGCCATGAACGCCGTTCCAGAAGAGGTAGAACAGCGAGCCGATTCCCGCGATCAGGCCCGAGGCGAAGACCTGGAAGTTGATGCGCACATTGTTCCAGATGTAGAACCCGAACATCGCCACATCGGTGTCCGATTCGCCGGAGCGCCCGAACTTCTTCGCGTCGGACTGGTACATGGACTCCATGGACGCCAGCGAAACCGGGTCCTCCACGAGGTAGGCGACTTCGGGATTTGCTTTCGCGCCGAAGGTGAGCGCGGTGGCGGGTCCATAGAAGACGAGTGCCGCGATGGCCAGGGCCCGCCACCGCTTACGCGCGAGGCGCGGGAAGGCCGCGAAGAATCCCAGGGCGCCCCGCAGCGCGCCCTGCCGCACGCCGTAAAGGCGCTGATGCCCGCGCAGGGCGAGGCCGTTGAGGCGATCCACCAGCCCCGCCGAATAGCCGCGTTCCCGGGCCAGGGCCAGGTGGTGGCAGACGAGGCGGTACGCCGCGGGCATGTCCGCAAGGGCGGAAGGCGCCTCGCCCGTGGGCGCTTCAAGCCGCCGCAGAAGCGTCTCGAAGGCTTCCCAGCCCTCGCGGTGCAGTTCTTCGAAGGCCTGCTGCTTCACGAACGCTCTCCGCGGATGCCGGCGGCGATGGACTGGAGTCGCAGCACGCCTTCCGCGCCCCGTAGACCCGTCAACGGCTCGAGAAGATCCGCCAGCTCCTGAGCCCGCTCAGCCGTGAGCGACGGCGCGCGCTCCGCGAAGGCCGCGAGCGCCCGCTGCTCATCCAGGGAGAGCGGAACGGGGGGCAGCGATGGCCACACTTGCGAGGGAGCGGTGGCCTTGGAGGCGGGCCGGGTCAGCCCATGCACCACCACCGTGCCCGCGGCGAGATCCCCGATGCGTCGCCCCTCCCTGCCGCAGAGCATGGTGATCAGGCCCGCGCCGTAGAAGCCGGGAAGAAAGTCCACGAACATGAGCAGGCTGCGGAGCATGGCCGGACCCCACCCCTCGGGGCGGCCATCCTCCATGAGCACCTGGAGCCCCAGCGCGCGCTTGCCCGGCGTGCGGCCCTCCCAAAGCACTTCGAACATCACCGGATAGAACCACTCCAGCAGGAACACGAGAATCGCGAAGAGGCCGATGCCCGCCTTGCCGAAGAAGGCCAGCACCATCCCCGCGGCCGAATAGATCGCGACGCGGATGCCCATGTCCACCATCCAGGCCATGCCCCTGGCCACCGGCCCGGCGGGCCGCAATTCCAGGGCGATGCCTTCCGGCGTCTCGACGGTTCGAACGGTGTCAATCATGAATCGGGGCGCGGGTCATCGTGGGAATCGGAATCCTCAAGTCTAGAGAACGGAAGCCCCGTGGGGAAGCGCGCCCTTGGGATGGAGCAGGCCCGGCGCTACACTCGATTCTTTTCCTGGAACCGGCCCATGCCCCGTCCCATCGCCCTCCTCGCCATCGGCGGCAACGCGCTTCTCAAAGAGAAGGAGAGCGGCCTGCAGGAGGAGCAGTTGGAGAACGCCCGGGAGACGGCGGAGACGCTGGCGCGCGTCGTGGCCGCGGGCTATTCGCTCTGCGTCGTCCATGGCAACGGCCCCCAAGTGGGCAACCTGCTCATCCAGCAGGAGGCGGCCGCGACGCAGATCCCGCCCTACAGCCTGGACATCGCCGTGGGCATGACCCAGGGCTCCATGGGCTACATGATCGAGCGCATGCTCACGAACCGGCTTCGCTTCGAGAAGCTGGAGACGCCCGTGACGACGGTGCTGACGGAAGTGGTCGTGGACAAGGAGGACGCCGCCTTCGCCAACCCCACCAAGTTCATCGGCCCCTTCTACCCCGAGTTCCGCGCGCTGGAGCTGGCCAAGACGAAGAAGTGGAAGGTGCGCGAGGATTCGGGCCGCGGCTGGCGCAAGGTCGTCCCGAGCCCGAAGCCGCTGGAGATCGTCCAGCTCGAAGCCATCCGCCTTCTGCTTCAGACGGGCCACGCGGTCATCGCCGGCGGCGGTGGCGGCATCCCCGTCATCAAGGACGCCTCCGGCTTCCTCGTCGGCGTCGAGGCCGTCATTGACAAGGACCGTCTCAGCGCCCTGCTGGCGGCCCAGCTCGGCGCGAAGCTCTATGTCGTCCTCACGGGCGTGCCCAAGGTCGCGATTGATTTCGGCAAGCCGACTCAAGCGTGGGTGGACCGCATGACGGCGACGGAGGCGCGGAAACACCTCGCCGAAGGCCAATTCCCGCCTGGCAGCATGGGCCCCAAGATCGAGAGCGCCCTCGCCTTCCTGGATGGCGGCGGCGAGGAAGTGCTCATCACCTCGCCCGACGCGCTGAAGGGCAACAGCTTCGAATCCGTCGGCACGCGCATCGTGAAGGACTGACCATGTACGCCATCGCGCTCATCCGCTACCGCAAGCCACTGGATGAAATCCTCAAGGTCCTGGACGCGCACCGGGCCTACTCGGCGGAGTTGAAGGCGAAGGGCCTGCTGCTGGCCTCGGGTCCCATGGACCCGCGCAGTGGCGGCGTGCTCCTGCTGCGCGTGCCCGATGAATCCGTAGCGGCGACGCTGGACGCCATCCGCGACGGCGACCCCTATGTCCAGACCGGCTGCGCGCAGTACGAGCTGATCCCATGGGCGCCGGTTCTCGGTGTGGATGGGCTGGACAAGCTCTAAGTCGAACTGCGAAGACGCAAAGAAAAGCAACTGGGATGAACGCTGATGCACGCTGATGGGTCTGATCAGCGTTCATCCCAGTTCCATATTCTTCCTGCTTCCAGTGGCTCTTTACTTCATCGCCGCCGCGTCCTTGGCCTTCTGCTTCGCCGCGTCGCTGGGAGTGCCCCACACGACCCAGTGGGGCTTCTGCTTCAACAGTTCCACCAACTCGTGAAGGCTCTTGGCAAGGGCGTTCACGCTCTTCAAGGACTCGGCGAGTTCGGGCTGGTCGGTGCGCACGGCCTCGTCCAGCGCGGCGCTGAGGCTGTCCAGCTTCGTGGTGAGCGAGGCGAGGTTCTTCACGGTGGTGTCCAGGTCGCCGCTGCGATTGTCCAGGAGCGTCCGCACCTGCTTGAGGCTCGCCTGGAGATCCGCCAGCGCGGGATCGAGGCCCGCCACGGTCTTCTGCCCCTGATCGGCGAGGCCCTTGTAGGCGCGCAAGGTTTCATCCAGGTCCTTGAGCGCCTTCGCGACGGGCGGGTGGTCCAACAGCACGCCCGCGCCCTTGGCCTTGAACTGCGCCCGCAGATCGTTCACGGATCCATCCAAATCGCCCAGCAGTTTGTCGGCCTTGGCGAGCACCGTGGCCAGGCTGCTGCCCGCCTCGCCCGGCAGGATGGCGTCCACGGCGAGCGTCACGCCGCGCTGATCCTGGGGCGGGAGCACCAAGGCGAGCGCGGTGCCGCTCAGGCCCTGCCCGACGACGGCGGCCTTGGTGCCGCTCCACAGGACGAGATCCCGCTGGATCGAGGCGCGCACCAGGAAGGAATAGGCCGTGCCCTCCCGGTTCAGGGTCACCTGCTCCACGCGGCCCACGGGGTAGCCCTGGAGCAGGACGGGCGTGCCCACATCCACGCCCTGAAGGTCATCCAGCCGGACGCTCAACGGGCGCATGGCGGCCGTCACCGCGGGCGCGCTCTTGTAGGCCAGCAGGCCGAGGAAGAGCGCGAGCGCCACCAGGACGAACAAGCCGAGGCGCGCGTCCTGGCGTTTGACGATCATGGCGCCCCCTCCTGGCTTTCGATGTCGCCTTGGATTCTGCCAGCCTCCAGGCGCAAGCGTCGCGCGCCTTCGAGGAGTTCTGCATCGGCGTGTTCCACCGAGGCGAGGATGAGGCGGCCCGGAACTTCCGCCCAGCGTCGGATGGCGTCGCGCGCGAGCGCCAGATCCGGGCCTTCCAGATCCTCGAAGGGTTCCGCGAGGAAGATCGCATCCGGCTGGAGCGATTCGATGCGCGCCAGCTGCGCGAGCCTGCGCGCCCGGGCGCTGAGCGCGTGCGGACGAAGATCCGCGAAGGCCTTCAGGTCGAAGCGGTCCAGCGCCGCGTCCGCTTCCCGTTCATCCCGCCCCGCGAAGCGAAGGGGGAGCGCCAGGTTCTCCCTCAGCGTCTGATTGGAAAGCAGGCCGCCTTGGACGAAGGCGAAGCCGATGCGGGCTCGGCCTCGAAGCGACGCGACCCCTTCGCCGGGCCAGAGCGGAACGCCGCCCAGGCGGACCTCGCCTTCTTCCGGCCGGAGTAATCCCGCCAGCACCTTCAGCAACGCGCGCTTGCCGGAACCTGGAGCGCCCTCGATCCAGGCCCTGCCACCCGCGGGAACCGCCAGCGACACGCCGCGCAGAATCGGTCGCCCATCAGGCGCGGCCAAGACCACGCCTCGCGCGAAGAGTCCCTCACCCATAGATCAACGCCACGAAGAGCCCATCCGCGATGAAGACGCTGACCAACGAGGCCACCACCGCGTGCGTCACCGCCTGGGGAATCTCGGTCTGGCTGGCCTTCACGGAAAGGCCGAAGTAGATGGACTGGGCCGCGATGAGCGCGCCGAACACGAGCGCCTTCAAACCCGTCAGCGCGAAATCGCGCAGTTCCAGCGCGTCGCGGATCTGGGACCAGAACGCGCCCCAGGGCATTCCCAGCTTGCCCGCCGCCACGGCGTAGCCCGCCAGCAGCGAAGCCGCGTCCAGGAAGACCATCAGCGCGAAGAGCGAAAGGATCACGCCCAGCACGCGCGGCGCGAGGAGGTACTGGGCGGGATCCACGCCGTGGACTTCCAGCGCCTCCACCTCGTCGCCCAGGCGCATGGTGCCCAATTCCGCGGCGATGGCGGTGCCGCTTCGGCCGATGACCAGCACGGCGGCGAGGACGGGACCGAGTTCCCGGAGCACCACGGCTCCGAGCAAGGTGCCGGTGTACTGGCCGGGCCCGAAACCCGCCAACTGCGCGTAGGCCTGGAGCAGCGTCACCGCGCCGAGGATCGCGCCCGCGCCCGCCGCCAGCCACATCGCCTGCTCGCCCGTGAAGCGGACTTGCGCCTTGAGCACGGAAAGGGCGACCCGGGCCTTGGCTCCATCGAGCCTGAGCGCGCCGACCACGGCGCGGATCAGCAGGTGCGCGAGGTCACCGGCGTATTCGAGGAAGTGGCGCACGGCGGCGCCGAGGGCTGCGATCCAGGCCATGGGAGTCCCGAAAAGCCTAGCAGCGGGCCTGCGTCCGCCCTTCAGGGAATGGGACGCAGCGGTCCCGCCACATCCAGGACCGCCATGGCGCCGAATTGTCGGTGGGTGTCCCAGGCGGCTCCCGCGCGTTTCGCGGCTGGATCGAGGAGCAGCCGAAGGGTCCGGCGATCATGCGCCCCATCCGCCACGAGCATGGCGAGCAGGGCGCGCCGGAGGCGCTGGGGGCCGCCGAAGTCGCCATAGGTGAGCGCCTCTCCGCACGGCGAGTCCAGGCCGCCATGGCGCGCGAGGCGCGTTTGGAGATCCATGACTTCGGAGGACGCGTCGTCCTCCGCGGCCACCCGCTCCTCGGCGCTGGCCGCGAGATCCTCGGACCAGGCGACCGGCTGCACCGGCTGTCGGGACTCCAGCAGGGCGATGGCTTCCTGGACCGCCTCCGCGCCCTCCGTCGTCTGCATGGGCCGCTCGCCCGGGAAGGCCAGCACGCGACCCGCCTGGAAATAGCCCAGCCAGGTCCGCAATTCCGCCGCGCATCCTTTCGGATCCTGGCGCGCGCGGTTCAGTTCCTGGACGAGCTCCTTCGCGAAGGCGCCGCGTCGCGCGGGGCTCGGTCGTGGTTCGACATCCCGCAGGAAGTCCGTCGCGAAATCCACCACCACCATGCGGGTGTAGATGGGATGGGAGTCCCAGGCCGCGCCGGCGAGCCTGTAGCTGGGATCGAAGATCACGGTGCGGTGACCGCGATCCTTCACGCCGTCATCCACGATGAGCGCCAGCACCGCGCGCTGGGGATCACCCGGTTCGCCGAAGGTGCCGTAGGTGGCCACTTCGCCGACGCCGCCATCCACGGCGCCGTAGCGCTTGATGCGATCCCAGGGCAGGCTGCCATCGCTGCCTTGATGCCCGAGCCCACCGTGCCGGGCCTGATCCCGCGCCAGATCTTCCGCGGCCTTCGCCAATCGGTCGGACCAGGACAGGGGCGGAAGCGGTGTCTGCTTTTCCAGGAAGGCGATGGCTTCCTTCACGGCCGACTCGCCTTCCTGGGTGCGAAGGCGCGGCTCGCCGGGGAAGGCCAGGTAGTGACCACCTTCGAAGAGCGGGAGCCACCCCTTCAAAACCTCCGCCGCGGCTTTGGGTTGCTGACGCGCCCAGTTGAGCTCGGTCAGCACCTGTTTCGCCTGCTGGGCGACGAGGGACGAAACGAGAAAGAACCCGACGACGAGGATGGGGCGCATGAGGCCCCATCCTCGCATGAAGCCGGTTTCAGACCGCCACGGCCTCGTCCTTCAGTTCTTCGATCTCCGCATAGAGCGGGTGGGTGAGGTAGCGTTCGCCGGTGTCGGGGAGAACGACGACCACCGCCTTGCCTTCGCCGAGTTCCTTGGCGAGCTTCAGCGCGATGGCGAGATTCCCGCCGCCGCTGATGCCCGCGAGGATGCCCTCCTCCCGCGCCAGGCGCCGGGAAGTGGCCACCGCGTCCTCGAAGGACACGGGCTCCACGCGCTGGAAGGCTTCCCGATCCAGCACGGCGGGAACGAAGTTGGGGCCGATGCCCTGGATCTTGTTCGGCCCGATCTCGCCCTTGCTGAGCAGCGGCGAAGTGGTGGGCTCCACGGCCACCACGAGCACGGAAGGCTTCTTTTCGCGGAGGACCCGGCCCACGCCCGTCACCGTGCCGCCGGTGCCGACCCCCGCGACGAAGGCATCCAGCTCGGGCACCTGGGCCAGCACTTCCTCCGCCGTGGTGCGGCCATGCACCGCCGGATTCGCCGGATTATCGAACTGGCGAACCTGGAAGTAGCGGCCCGGGTTCGCGGCCGAGATCTCATCCGCCTTCTCCACGGCGGCCTTCATCCCCCCCGCGCCGGGGATGAGGACGAGATGCGCGCCGTAGGCCTTGAGCAGCGCCCGGCGCTCAGCGGTCATGGTGTCGGGCATCACCAGCGTGAGGGCGTAGCCCTTGGCCGCGGCCACGAACGCGAGGCCGATGCCGGTGTTGCCGCTCGTCGCTTCGAGCAGGCGCATGCCCGGGCGCAGGAGGCCCTTCTGTTCCGCGTCCTCGATCATGGCGAGGGCGATGCGATCCTTCACGCTGCCGCCGGGGTTCTGGCTTTCCAGCTTCACGAAGACGGTGGCGGAGCCTTCAGGGACGAGCCGGTGCAGGCGCACGACGGGGGTGTGGCCGATGAGTTCGTAGGCGAACTCCACGCGGTTGGGGCGGTGGGTCATGGGGTCTCCTTAAAGTTGACTCTTTTACTCAACAATATGTTGACTTTTTTTGTCAACAATTTCTTCGCGCCCCTGCCGATAGGCTGGAAGCCATGGCGTTGCAGCGTTGGACCTTCTCAGTGGATGCTTCGGACGCGGGCCTACGGCTGGATCAGCTCATCGCGGCCCGCACCGGGCTTTCCCGGCGGGCGGCTCGGGAAGCCCTGCGGCTGGGCGGCGTCCAGGCGGCCCGCAAGCGCGTGAAGGTCGCGGGCAAGCTGCTGGCCCCAGGCACGGAGGTCCGGGTGGCCTTCGATCCCGACCTGCCCGAGCCACCGGACCAGATCATCCCCATCGTGTTCGAGGACGAATGGCTCCTCGCCGTGGACAAGCCCGCGGGCCTGCCCACCCAGGGCACCTGGGCCTCGGACCAGCACGATCTCCAGGCCCTGCTTCGGAAGCAGCGGCCTGAGTTGAAGCTGTTCCTCCACCACCGCCTGGACCTGGGCACCTCGGGCCTGCTCGTCTTCGCCAAGGACGCCAAGGCGAATCCATCGCTCACGAAGCAGTTCACCGAAGGCGGCGTGCGAAAGAACTACCTCGCGCGGCTGTCGGAAAGCCTCGCGCCCTGCGCCGTGGACCGGCCCATCGGGCGCGTGCGCCACGCGGATCCGGGCCGCTTCGGCTGCGAGGGCGATCTCATCGAGGCCAAGCCTTCCCTGACCGAGTTCGAGGAAGCGCCATCCGACCTGCTGGCCACCCTTGAAGGCCCGCACTGGATCCTCGCCAAGCCCCGCACGGGCCGGACGCACCAGATCCGCGTCCATCTCGCGAGCCTAGATCATCCGATCCTCGGCGACCGCCTCTATGGCGGCGCGGAATCGGACCGGCTCTGGCTGCACGCCTGGCGTCTCGCCCTCACCCATCCCGTCACCGGCGCGCCGCTGGCGTTGGAAGCGCCGCCCACCCGATTCCAGAGGCAGCCATGAAGCTCTTCCGCCAATTGGGGACCTGGGGCTCGGCCCTCGCGCTCGCGCCGCTGCTCTGGCTGGGTGCGGACTTTCTCGCGTGGGCGATGGCCCAGTCGGGCTACCAGCGCATCGCGCCCATCACCCGCGCCTTCCGCGTGCCGCTCGGCCCGGTGCCCAGCGGCGGCACGCCCGTCACCGATCCGCTCACCCTCACCGAGTTGAAGAAGTACGCGGCCATCTGGGAACTGGAACCCGGCGCTTGCGCGCGCTTCCCGGATCGCGACGCCTGGCCCTGGCGCTGGAATCCGCTCTCCTCGTCCGGCGACTTGCTGCGGCTGCGGCAGAAGCAGGCCTTCCTGGAATCCCAACATCACCGCGTGGCGCGCCAGCAGCAGGCCGACGGTTCGCGACTCTACGCCCTCACCCCCGATCCCGGCGCGGCGCTGGGCGGGCGATCGTTCCGGATGCGCGTGAAGAACGGCGAGCTGATCGAGGCCTGGGAGCAGAAGTGACCGAGCGCCTGCCTCTGCTTTTCAATCCGCGCTCCGGGACTTCGCGAAAGGATCCGGACGCGTTAATGCGCAAGCTTCCGGCCGGCCTCCGCGCGCGCATCGAGCCGCTGCCCTTCGGCCCGCCCTGGGATTATTCGGAAGCCATCGAGAAGGCCACCCGCGCGGGCGGCCCGCTCCTCGTCTGGGGTGGCGATGGCACGCTCCATCACGCCATGAAGGCGCTGCGCGCGGCCGGGTGCCCCGTGGCGCTCGCGGCCATCCCTGGCGGCAGCGGCAACGGCGCGGTGCGGGGCCTCCGCACGCCGCTGGAGCCCGAAGGCGCGGTGACGCGTCTCCTCGAAGGCCGCGAACTGCGCGTGGATCTCGGCCTGCTCGATGGCGAGCCCTTCCTCAACCTCTGCGGCACCGGCTTCGAGGCCGCGGTGGCCCACGGCTTTGACGCGCTCGGAAGCCGTGGCTTCTTCGGCTACGCGAAACTGTCGCTTCGTCTCTGGCGTTCGGAGCAGCCGCTCCAGGTCCGGTGGGACGCGGCCAAGCCGCCCATGGAAGAGCCCAGCGGCGCCATGGAAAAATTCAAGGCCGCCTGGAGAGGCGAGGATCCGGCGTTGCCGGAGCATCCCTGGAGCCTCTGCTTCGCCAACCTGCCTCAGTTCGGCGCGGGGCTGTGGATCGCGCCCCACGCGGATCCTCTGGATGGCGCGCTGCAATGGGCTTCGCTGCGGCGGCCCTCGCTCTTCGGCGCCTTCGCGGAAGGCCCCGCCCTTTTCCGGGAGCAGGGGCACAGCGCGCTGCGTCACGAAGGTCGGCTGCTCCGCGCGGTGCTCCATCTGGACCGAGCCGCGCCCTGGCACTTGGACGGCGAGCCCGCCCCGGTGCGGGACCGGGCCGAGCTCGCCGTGGAAAGGGCCAGCTTCCGCCTTCAGGTGACGGGCGACTGTCCCTGGCGCTGAATCACGGATGCGCCGCGCTGAGCCAGTAGCTTTCCGGCGCGGTGTTCCAGATGCCCTGAT
>CAZKIM010000038.1:0-10583 GCA_964552855.1 uncultured Solibacteraceae bacterium
GGACATGCGCTGCATCAGCGTCACATGCGTCGTGGCGGGCAGGATGGCGAGTCGCGAGGCGGGGAGCGGCTTGATGTCGCCGTGGACTTCGCCGCCTTTGAGGCGGAACATCTCCGCGATGTGTTCGAGCCGTACTCCATCCGAGTCACCGAAGATGAAGAACATCGGCGCCGTGGTGGCCTTCAGTTGATCGTCGCGGATGTCGTGCTCCTTCGTATCCATGGCGAGGAGTCGCTTGACGAACTTCGGGAAGTCCTCCGGATTCGGGTTCAGCCGCTTGTACTCGGTTTCAATGGGCGTGCCTTTGAAGGCGTCCGCCGTGAGGGTCGCGAGCGCGTCCTGCCCTTCCTGGACCACGCCGTCACGGCGGAGCATGGACGAAATGACGACCACCTTCCGCACTTTGTCCGGATGGCGGATCGCGCAGTGCATGGCCACGGCGCCGCCCATGCTGTATCCGATGAGGTCCGCGCGCGGGATCTTCAGGTAATCGAGCAGCGCCGCCACATCGTCGGCGAGGTTTTCCGGGGAGATGTCGCGTGGGATGTCCGCCGTGCGCCCATGGCCCTGCATTTCGATGGCGATCACCTTCCGCGTTTTGGAGAGCTCCTCGATCCACCCAGTCCAGTTGTTGGTGATCGTCATGAACGCGCCGTGGAGCAGGACCACCGGGTCGCCGTTGCCGTGGACCTCGTAGTACATCTTGAGTCCATCCACGGGGGCGTAACCGGTCGTGGGTCGTTGCTGCGCCACGACAGCCGCCGGCATGAGCATCGTCAGGAGAAGCGCCGTTGTCTTCATAGGTGACCTCTCATTTGGGAGCGGTTGAAGATGTGACCCAAGGTTATTCGCGGGGGCCTGCGGCCAGATGGGCGTCGAGCTGCTCGAAGGTGCCGACGAGGCCCTGCGCCATGCCGGCCATGCCCACTTCGAAGGCGGCGGCTTCCGCATCGCTGACCTCGAAGGTTTCCTTCTTGAAGGTGAGGATCGTCTGACCTTCGCGCTCCTCGAAGGTCAGCGTGGACAGCGTCTCCAGCGGCCAATCCGGCATCATGGGGTGAGGTTTGACGCGACCCTCGGCGTCCGAGAAGGATTGGACGACCACCAGCTTCGACGGTTCGACGATCTCCCGGAACTTCCACAGGCTCCAGCCCTCCTTGCCATCGGGCATCTGCCAGCAGTGATGGAAGGTGCCGCCGACGCGCAGGTCCATCTTGTGGACGATCATGGGCCAGCCCTTGGGGCCGAACCACTGCGCGAGCCGTTCGGGGTCGGTCCAGGCCTTCCATACGAGCGTGCGGGGCGCCTGGAAGGTACGGGTGATCGTGAATTCCTTGTGTTGGGTCATGGCGTTCTCCGGGGTGAGGGTGGGGTGGGTGGTGAGGTCAGGGTTTGCGGCGGGCACGGGGCTTTTCCTTTTTCTGAAGTTCCTGGAGGTAGACATCTAACTGGTCGAAGTTCTCCTCCCAGAAGCGGCGGTAGTGCTCCATCCAGTCCGCCACCTCCCGCAGGGGCTTGGCCTCCAGGCGGCAGGGGCGCCACTGGGCCTCGCGCCCGCGGCTGATGAGCCCCGCCTTCTCCAGCACCTTGAGGTGCTTGGAGATGGCCGGGAGGCTCATGTCGTAGGGCGCCGCCAGCTCCGTCACCGTGGCCTCGCGTTTGCTGAGGCGAGCGAGGATGCCCCGCCGCGTGGGGTCCGCGAGGGCGGTGAAGGTGGCGCTGAGTCGGTCGGAGCTTGTGGGCATTTGATTTACCGTCAGGTTAAATAACCTAGTGGTTAAGTATGAGGAAGACCGGGAGCCCGTCAACCCCTTGGATGAATTTTTATTCCGGTTCAGCCCCGGCGTGTCGCGAGCGGGTGGCATTCCTACCGTTTTCGCGGGGGCCTAGGCCTCCAGATCGCGCCGTAGATGCCGGAACAGCAGACGAAATTCGAGGATGAGGGGTCGCGCCGCCAGAAGGATGAGGAAGAGGGCGAGAGGCACGGTCGTCTTGAATCCAATGTGTCGGAATCCAATTGCGCCAGTGATGCCGCCAGCGATGAAGGTGACCAGGAGCAGGCCAACCAGTTTGAGATGGGCTCGGTCAGCCCGAATTTGCGGAGCGTTCTTCACCGCGGGGGAGTTCCAGTAGAAAAGCTTGGCCAGCTCAATGCCGAGGTCCGTCACATTGCCCGTCATGTGGGTGGTCCGTACCACCGCGCCGCTGATGTTCGTCGTGACGGCGTTGTGCATGCCCATGATGAAGCAGAGCAGGGCCGTGGCTTCCGGCAGATCCATGTGAAACCTAGCGTCCAGGCGCGCGCCCAGGTAGCCGAAAGCGAGCAGGAAGCAGGACTCGACGAGGAGGCTCAAGGCGTAACGGCTTCTCATTCGGTGGCGCTTGCCATAGGAAACGAGCACCGTGGAGATGGATGCCCCAATCACGAAGCAGAGCATCATGGCGAGGAAGGACAAGGCGGTTCCGAGATCTCCCAACGCCGTGTCATCCGCAAGGCTGGAAACCACCCCCGTCATGTGAGAGGTGTAGCGTCCCACGACAAGAAAGCCACCGGCATTCACGGCGCCCGCCACGAAAGCCATGGACCATGCCAGTTGGCGGTTCATGCTCGCGGTGCGTGCGTCCCCCTCGCGCGTGATGGCTTCGAAGCGCCCTGGCAACGCCCTTAGGACTCTGAGCACCGCCGCCTGAGCTTCCGCCGGATCCACGGTGCGGCGCAGATGGCGTATGACATAGCGTTCGGCAAGAGCCTGGAGGTACCGGGGAATGCGCCGCATCAGCCCCGCCGCGTCGCCAGCAGGTGGCCGATGGCCACGGCGGCGGCGTCGGCGGCGTCCGCCGGGAGCGGCTCCTTGAGGTTGAGCAGCGTCATCACCATCTTCCCAACCTGGGTCTTGTCGGCCCAGCCGTAGCCGCTGACGGCCTTCTTCACTTGCATGGGGTTGTAGTCGCCCACGGGGAGGCCGTGCAGCGCCGCCGTGAGGAGGATGCCGCCGCGGATCTGGCCCAGCTTCAGCGCCGTCGCCGCGTTCTTCTCCACGAAGGGCGACTCCACGGCCATGAAGGACGGCGCGTGCGCGGCGATGGCCTCGCTGAGCCGTAGGTGGATGCCGTGGATGCGGAGGGAGAAGTCCGCGCCCCGGGGCGAGCGGATCACGCCCGCCTCCACCAGCGACAGCCGCGACCCGTTGCGCTCCACCACCGCGAAGCCGCAGGCGAGAGAGCCGGGATCCACGCCGAGGCAGCGGAGGGGGGCGTTCATCGCGCCTTCTTCTTTGGGCCGTGGGCTTTGCCGCTTCCGCGCACGCTGCCTTTCGGCTTTTTGGGTCTGGCTTCCCGCGCGGGCCTGGGTTCGCGGCGGCTGGGCTTGCGGTCGTTTCCGATGGGACCATCAAAGCGATTTCGTTTGGGCGTTTCGAAATCGGCCTTGGCGAGTTTCGCAGGTGCGGCGAGGGCGGGGGTGAACGCGAAGGCCTTGCCCTTGCCGTCCGCGGCCTGGGCTTCGGTGAGCCAGGCGCTGACGCGGCGGAGGTCTTCGTCCACTCCGGTGATTTCGGCTTCGCAGGTCGCGCCGATGCCCAAGACCACCTGGCCGCGGACGCCGGTGATCTTGGTGCGGTGCTCGTCCACGACGAAATCGCCGCCGAGGGCCGCGAGGGGCACGCCGACCTCGATGAAGGGCGAGCTGAGTTGCACGAATACGACCTTCGGCGAAAAGCCCTGGATGCGGCCTTTGAATTTCTGGCCGATCTTTGGCTTCATCAGGAGGCAGGCCTTCCACTTCTTGTTCTCGCGCTCGGCCTCCGTCGCCTTCTGCTCCGCGTCGCTGGCCTGCTTGGCGATGAGCGCGAGCTGGGCGTGGAGACCCTCCGGCAGCTTCTCGCCGCGCAGCACCTTGCGTAGAAAGCGGTGGACGATGAGGTCCGGGTAGCGGCGGATGGGCGAGGTGAAGTGCAGGTAGTCATCCAGCGCGAGGCCCGAATGGCCGATGTTGTCGGCGCTGTACTCGGCCTTCTTCAGCGAGCGCAGCAGGAGCGTGTTGATCACCGCCTCCAGCGGGCCGCCGCGGATCTTCGCGAGCATGGCGTTCAGGTGCTCGGGCGTCGGCGTCTCCTTCACGCCCAGCAGGCCGAAGCCCCGGGCGGTCTCCGCGAAGATCTCCAGCTTCAACGGATCCGGTTCGTCGTGGATGCGGTAGAGCGTGGGGATCTTCTTCCGGCCGAAGAAGCGCGCCACGGCCTCGTTGGCGAGGAGCATGAACTCCTCAATCATCTTGTGGGCGTCGTGGCGCTCGTAGGGCCTGGCGTCCACCGGACGGCCTTCTTCGTCGAAGAGGAACTGGGTCTCCTCCGTGTCGAGGTTCATGGCGCCGCGGCCAAGGCGCTTGTCCGTGAGGCCGCGGGACACGGCCAGGGCCTCGTCCAGCATGGCGCAAAGCTCCGGCCCGAGTTCCGCGCGCTTGGCGGGCTTGGCGTCGAGGCAGGCCTCCTTCACTTCATCGTAGGTGAGGCGCTTCGCGGAATGGATGACGCTTTCGCTGAAGCGCGTCTCCACCACCTCAAGCTGCGGCGACAGCGTCATCCACGCGCTCATCGTGAGGCGGTCCACGCCTTCGCGCAGGCTGCACAGATCGCCGCTGAGGCGCTCCGGGATCATCGGGATGGCTTCGTCGGGGAAGTAGACGCTCGTGCCGCGCGTGCGCGCCTCCTGATCCAGCGGGCCGTCTTCGACCACATAGTGGCTCACATCGGCGATGTGGACGCCGAGGAGCCAGCCGCCTTCGGGCAGCGATTCGAGGCTGATGGCGTCGTCGAAATCCTTGGCCGTGGGCGGGTCCACGGTGCAGGTGAGCGTCTTCCGCAAGTCCTCCCGATCCCGGATCCAGCTCTCCGGGATCACGGTGGGGAAGGGCGCCAGCTCCTTCATCACCGCATCGGGGAAATCCGTGCGCAGGTTGAAGAGGGCGGCCGTGAGCTTGTTCTCGATGCGGAGGTCCGTGGGCCGCCCGAGCTTGGCGATGACCTCGCCGCGCAGTTGCGCCGCTTCAGGGTCGGTGTCCAGCTTCACGCTCACGAGGTCGCCATCCACGGCGAGATCGGTGGGCGGAACGGCGACGAGCTGGCCCAGGCGCGGATCGAGAGGAACCGCGCGCCAGGCCTTCGGACCCAGTTCCATCCGTCGCTGGAGCGTGGCGGGGATGGGCGCTTCGCCGCGGCTCAGCACCTGGACGACACGGGCGCGCGGGCGGCCGAGATGGTCCTCGCCGGTCACCTCGCCCTGCACTTTGTCGCCGTGGATGGCGCCGTGCTTATCCCGCCAATCCACGAAGAGGTCCTTGCCCTTGGCCGTCGCGCCGATCACTCGCAGAAAGCCGCCCGGACCTTCCGGGTGCCCCAGGAAGGTGGCCTCGAAAGTCTCGAAGGGGCGGAAGCCGTGGCTCGGCGCCGCCGCTGGTTTCGGTCGCTCACGGCGATCCGGCGTGCGGCTCGGGGAGCGGGGTTGGAATCGCGGCTTGCCGTGTCGGGACATGGCCAAGCGTATCAGGCCACTTGACCACTCTTGCGCGGGTCGAAATCCAGCTTGGCGGCTTTGCAGGCGGCGACGAAGCTGTGGCGGTCGTGGCAGTGCGTGTAGGCCTCCATGGCCTCCACCTGCTTGTCCTGGACGAGCTCGAGCAGCGCTTCGGCCTGCGTCACCTGGCCGTAGGCGCGGCCGCTCTTCATGGCGGTGGGAACCTTGGCCAGATCCCACTTCCGCAGCACTGCCTGGATATCCGGCGAGTTGAAGACGGTCTCGAAAGCCGCCACCTGGCCGCCGATGGGCCGGGGCACGAGGACCTGATGGGCCACGGCCTTGAGGCCGGTGGCGAGCAGGGCGCGGACGAGGTGCTGGGTTTCGGGCGGCTGGCGATCCGCGAGCCGTTCCAGCGCCGAGATCGCGGAAGGCGCTTCCACCACGGCGATGACGAGGCGGCCGGAAATGCCCGCCTCCAGCACCTGCAGAGCGGTCTCGCCATCGCGCACCGCGTCCACCGCGAGCACATCTGGCGCTTGCTTGAGGGCGGCGCGGATGGCGCGGCGCTGGTCGCCGCCTTCGCCGCCGGTCTCCCGCTGGCGGACGACGGAGCCCGCGGGCGGGATGCGGAATTCCAGGGAATCCTCCACGGAGATGAGGAAGCCGCCGCGCCGCTCCGCCGCGCGCCGCAACAGCGCCGCCAGCGTGGTGCTGCGGCCCGAGCCCGGGGTGCCGGCGAGGAGGACGAGGCCTTTCGGAATGTCCGCCAGTTCCAGCACCGCCGAGGGCAGGGCCAGCACCTCATCGTCGGGAATCCGGTCCGGCACGACCCGCAGGGCGGCGGAGGGACCATCCGTGTCCCGGGAGATGTTCACGCGCAGGCGGCAATCCCGCAGCGCGTCCCGGTGGGAGAAGTCCGCGTGGCCATGCTCCAGGTAGGCCTTCCAATGCCGGGGCGTCGCCCAGGATTCCAGCCACTGGGAGAGACCATCGGCCGGCGTGGGCGGCCAGCCGGGCACGGGCTCCACGGTGCCATGGTGGCGCACCAGGGGCGGTTCGCCGGGCGAGAGGTAGAGATCCGAGCCGCCCATCTCCAGAAGCTTCGCCACGAGTCCATCCCAGGGGTTGAGCCCGGGCTGGGTGCTGTCGGAAGGCGAAGCCGCGCGCAGCACCGGAGGGATTGCGGAAGGGACTGCGGAAGGCCTGACGGGCGGCGGAGCGGGCGGAGACGGCGGAACCTCCTTCGCCTTGGGCGGAGGTCCGTTCTTGGCCGTCTCCTTCGCCTTCTCCGCGAGAGCTTCCTCGCTGTGGATGCCCGTGATGGCGCCGGGCTCGGGCGCGCCATCCTCCGTGCCCTTCGACGGTTTGGCGGCGCGGGTGAGGCGGTGGGCCAGCACGCTGCTGGCGCCGGAAGAGCGCGTGGCGCGGATCTCGAAGACGCTGTCCCCCTGCTCCCGCTGGAACACCACCATGTCGCCCCGCAGGTAGGCGGTCTTGTGCTCTTCGGGAATGACCTCCTTCACCAGCCCGTCAATGATGGGCGTGAGCAGATCCTGGGTGCCGAGCATGGCGCGGTGGCCGCCGGGCAGCTCCACCGTGGCGGGCGCGCCGGGGCTGAGGAACAGCGCCGTGCCGCCCCGGGAGGCGAGCTGGTTCAGGAAACCGTCGAGCTTGGCCAAGGGGCCTCCTTGGAGACCGTGGGCTTTGCGGATGGGATTGGCCCCCAGCATCGGACGGGCGGGGCTTCCTGTCGAGCCCTTCTCTTCCGATAGGCTGTCCTGAGTGGCTGGCTTCGGGCATCTTCCCCTGTCCACGCAGGTGGGCGTCCTGCGCGGCCTGGGGCCCGCGCGGCTGGAGGCGCTGCGCGAAGCGGGCATCGAGACCTTCCGCGACCTGTTGTGGAACCTGCCCTTCCGCTACCTGGACCGGGGCAGCGTCGTGCCGCTGGGCGATCTGGCCCTGCGCGGGCTCGGCGCGGTGCCAGACGGCCGGGAGCTCGTGACGGTGCTGGGCGAGATCCGGGATCTGCGCCAAGCCCCCACGCGCATCCAGCGGATGACCATCACGGAAGTGCTGCTGGAGGACGCGAGCGGCGCGCTGAAGCTCGTCTTCTTCAACCAACCCTACCTGGGCCGCACCCTCAAGCCTGGCGACCGTCTCCTCGCCTATGGCCCCTTGAGTGAAGGCCGTCACGGATGGGAGCTGCGCTCGCCCCAGATCGAGCGGTTGGCGAAGGGCGAGAATCCCTTCGTGCGGCGCTTCCTGCCGCTCTATCGCAAGCTCGGCCCCATCACGAGTCGCGTGCGCGCCCAGATCGTGAAGGAGGCGCTGGATCGCGCCGCCGTGGAGGAAGACTTCCTTCCCCGCGCGCTGGGCAAGGGCCTGCCGGACACCCTTCACGCGCTGCGCCTGCTCCATGAGCCGCCCGATGACTGCGATCCGATTCAGCTCGATCAGCGCGCCACGCCCGCCCATCAGCGCCTCGCTTCGGAAGAACTCTTCGGCTTCGCGCTGGGCGTGGCCCTGCGCCGGGAAGGTCGCCTCAAGCGGAAAGGCCAGCGTGTGCCCACTTCGCCGGAACTGCGGGAGCGCCTGAAGGCCTACCTGCCTTTCCCGCTGACCGCCGCCCAGCGCCGCGCCTTCAAGGAGATCGTGGATGACCTCACTTCCGGCAAGGTGATGCACCGCCTGCTGCAAGGGGATGTGGGCAGTGGCAAGACGCTCGTGGCTTTCCTGTCCATGGCGATGGTGGCGGAGACGGGCGGGCAGGGCGCGTTGCTCGTGCCGACGGAAGTGCTCGCGCGCCAGCACGCGGCGAGCCTCGCGCGTTACCTGGGGCCGGAGGCCCATCGCCTGCAACTGCTCCTCGGCGGCATGAAGGCCGCGGAGAAGCGCGAAGCGCTCGCCCGCATCGCATCCGGCGAAGCGGCCTATGTGGTCGGCACCCACGCGCTCTTCCAGGAGGCCGTGAAGTTCGCGAAGCTCCAGCTCGTCGTCGTGGATGAGCAGCACCGCTTTGGCGTGAAGCAGCGCGAGGCGCTGAAGGCGAAGGGCGGCGACCCCCACTGGCTCGTCATGAGCGCCACGCCCATCCCGCGCTCGCTGGCCCTGGCGGTCTTCGGCGACCTGGACCAGAGCGTGCTGGATGAGCTACCGCCGGGTCGCCAACCCGTGACGACGAAACTGCTGCGGCCCGATTCCGCCGAGCGCGCCTGGGATCTCGTCCGACGCGAGTTGGGCAACGGTCGCCAGGCCTTCGTCGTGAGCCCCACCATTGATCCGTCCGAAGAAGGCAAGGTTCAGCTGCGCGACCTGCAGGCCATGGAGAAGACGCTGCGATCCGCGCTGCCCGAGGCTTCCATCGAGGTCGTCCATGGTCGCCTGAAGGCCGACGAGTTGGCGGAACGCATGGGCCGCTTCACACGCGGCGAGGCGCAGATCCTCCTCGCCACCACCGTCATCGAGGTGGGCGTGGATGTGCCGGGCGCCACGGTGATGGTGGTGGATCACGCCGAGCGCTTCGGCCTTTCCCAGCTGCATCAGCTTCGAGGCCGCGTGGGGCGTGGCGCGGTCGCCAGCCACTTCCTGATGCTCAGCAACTCGGACACCGCGCGGCTGCAGGCGCTGGTGGAGACCAGCGACGGTTTCCGCATCGCCCAGAAAGATCTCGAACTGCGCGGCCCCGGCGAATTCTTCGGTGTGCGCCAAGCCGGCGTTCCCCAGTTCCAGGTGGCCGACCTCGTCCGCGACCGCGCCCTCCTCCAACGCTGCCGCGAAGCCGCCGAAGCCGCGCTCAAAGAAGGCCTCGGCGATCCCCAACGCGAGTGGCTGCGCCGCGAATGGGCGCGATTGAAGCTGGCGGAAGTGAGCTAGGCCCTCAGCCCCTTCGCCACGCGCTCGCGGAGCGCCTCCGGCACCAGCTCCTTCAGGTCGCCGCCGAAGTGGCCGATCTCGCGCACGAGTTTGGAGCTGAGGGCGCTGAGCTTTTCTTTGGGCATCAAGAACACCGTCTCCAGCTCGGGCGCCAGCTTGCGGTTCATGAGGGCCATCTGGAACTCGTACTCGAAGTCGCTGAAGGCGCGCACGCCGCGGATGATGACTTGGGCCTGCTGGGCCTTGGCGAAGTCCACGAGCAGGCCGTCGAAGCGGGTGATCTCCACCTTCGGCATCGCGGTGGTCAGCTCCTTCAAGAAGGCGACACGCTCCTCCACCGTGAAGGCGGGCGTCTTCGCCGGGTTGTTCAGCACCGCGACCACGAGCCGGTCCACGAGCTTGTCCGCCCGCTGGATGAGGTCCCAGTGGCCCAGGTGGACCGGGTCGAAGGAGCCGGGGTAGATGGCGGTGCGCACGGGTGGGTTCCTGGATATCGGGACCAGCCTAGCGCAAAAGACAGGGACACAGAGGGCACAGAGAACTGCATGAGGACACAGAGGGTTTTTCTCTGTGCCCTCCGCGTTCCTCTGTGCCCTCTGTGTTCCCGCTTTTCCCGCTAACCTTGAGCCATGACCAACCGTCTATCCATCGGCCTTCTCTTCGGTGGCGAAAGCCCGGAGCACGAGGTGTCCATCGTCACGGCCCGCGCCATCGCCGAGCATCTGGACCCCGCGCGGTTCGAGGTGCGACCCATGGGCATCGCGCGGAACGGTGTGTGGGTAGTGAAAGGCGATCCCTTTTCGCGGTTGGCAAGTGGCGAGCTTCCCCTGCGTAGCGCCCATCCCTTCCTGCCGCTCGAAGCAGACGCCGAAGCCACGCCGCTGCCGGATGTGTTCTTCAACGCGCTGCACGGCGAAGGCGGCGAGGACGGCCAGATCCAGGGCTACCTCCAGCTCCTGCACCGGCCCTACACCGGCGCGGGCCTGCTGGCCATGGCCGCGGGCATGGACAAGTGGATCACCAAGCGCATCTGGGAAAGCGAGGGCCTGCCCGTGGTGCCCTATGCGGGACTCACGGAAGAGCAGTGGGGCCGCGACCGCGAAGGCTGCCTCGCCGAAGCGAAGAAGCTGGGCCTACCCCTCTTCCTCAAGCCCGTGAACCTCGGCTCCAGCATCGGCGTGGAGAAGGTGAAGCAG
>CAZKIM010000038.1:10683-15608 GCA_964552855.1 uncultured Solibacteraceae bacterium
CTTCCTCAAGCCCGTGAACCTCGGCTCCAGCATCGGCGTGGAGAAGGTGAAGCAGGCCGGGGATCTGGCCGCCGCCCTGGATCGCGCCTTCACCTTCGACCGACGCGTGCTGGTGGAACAGGGCCTCGACATCCGCGAAATCGAAGTGGCCGTGCTGGGCGGCGATGATCCCGAAGTCTCCGTGCCCGGCGAGGTGCTGGTGGCGGATGAGTTCTACACCTTCAAGGACAAGTACATCGCCGGCAAGTCCACGACGAAGATCCCGGCGGAACTGCCCGAGGAACTGGTGGACCTCATCCGCAGCCACGCCCGCCGGGCCTTCCGGGCCCTGGACGCCTACGGCATGGCGCGGGTGGACTTCTTCCTTGAAAAGCTCACGGGCCGCGTCTTCCTCAACGAGATCAACCTCATCCCCGGCTTCACGAGCATCTCCATGTTCCCCAAGCTCATGGCGGCCAGCGGCGTGCCCTATCCCGAGCAGCTCAGCCGCCTCATTGACCTGGCCCTGGCCCGTCACCAGCAGATGGCCTCAAAGTCCAAAGGTTTCCAGAGCGGCAGCGACTGGTTCAGGAAATAGGCTGGAGGCTGGAGGCTTGATGGCCGCGCCAAAGGCGCGCTGAAAACCTCCAGCCCCCAGCCTCCGGCCTCCAGCCTACAATTAGCCCATGCACGCACGCACCTGGCTCTCGGCGCTTTCCCTGCCCCTGGTGGCGGCCTTCACTTGGCCGGTGGCCACGCAGAAGCTTCCGGCGGATGGCGCCAAGGCCGCGACCACGCAGGATCCGCTCGCGGGGCTCACCGACATCGAGGATGTGCTCGCGCTCGTCCAGGCGAATTATGTGGATCGCCCGGACATGCCCAAGGTCATCGGCGGCGGCATCCAGGCCGTGCTGGAGCGCGCCCATCCGCTGAACAGCCTCCTGACGCCGGAGGATCTCCGCGCCGGGGATCCCGGCCCCGCGCGCGCGGGCATGACTGTGGTGAAGCGCGGCATCTACGCGCAGGTGCTCGCCGTGGTGCCGGGCGGTCCCGCCGATCAGGCGGGCGTCCAGGTGGGGGATGTGATCCGCCGGGTGGATGACGAGCCCATCGGCCCCCTCAGTTCCTGGAAGCTGGATCGCATGCTCTGCGGCCAGCCCGGGGCCAAGGTGGCGCTCTTCCGCTACTCCGCCGCCACGGCCGATCTGGGCAAAGTGGATGTGACCCTCCAGCCGCTCAAGGCGCGGCCCATCGCGGTGAAGACGACGGAGCAGGGCAGCCTCGTCACGCTCCCGGACCTGAAGGCGGGCCGCGCCGCGGAGCTGAAGGCCGCGATCCAGAAGCTGGATCGCTCCAAGCCCCTGCTTCTGGATGTGCGCGAAGACACCGAAGGCACGCTCCAGGAAGCCGCGGCGGTGGCCGGGCTCTTCACGGGCGCCGGCTCCTTCGCCACCATCCAGGACGCGGGCAAGCCCGACCGTTCGCTGGCGGTGGCGCCTTCGGGGTTGCCTGCCTTCAAGGAACTCATCGTCATCCAGGATCCCAGCACCCTCGGCGCGGCGGAAGCGCTCAGCTCCTGCCTCAAGAAGAACGGCGCGGCCATCGTCGGCGAGCGCACGCCGGGCCTGGGCGTGGCGCAGACGCGCATCCCCCTGCGGGATGGCGGCGCGGTGGAACTCGTGACCGAGCGGTGGATCGGCGATGGCGGCGAGAAGCTGGATCGCCAGGGCGTCATCCCCACCCGCGCGCTCAAGCTCGGCCCCAAGGACGACCCGCTCACCGCTGTGCTCGCGGCCCTTGCCACGCCGCCGCCCGTGAGTACCCACGCGAAGCAGGAGCATGCCTAAATCCAGTCGCAAGGCGTCCACCCCGGCGCTCCTCGGCTGGGCCGCGGCGGTCCTCGCCTTCGGCCTCGGCCTGGGCGCGCTGCTGGGGCATGTGAGCTGCGAGCGAAAGCGGGAAGCGCCGAAACGGGAAGAGCCCGCGAAGCCCTCCCACCCGGTGCATCGCCAGCGCCCCGAGCCCGCGAAGCCCGAGGCTGCGGAGCCGACCGCCAAACCTTCCGAAGAGACCTCCCACCTGCCCAAGCTCGCCCTTATCATTGACGACCTGGGTTACGCCGAGCCTGACCTCGTGAAGCGCCTCTGCGCGGAACCCGTGTCCTTCACCGTCGCCGTCCTGCCCTATCAGGAGCACACGGTCGAAAGCGCGGATCTCGCCCACGAGATGGGCAAGGCCGTCATCCTCCACCTGCCCATGGAAGGCATTCCCGGCAAGGATCCCGGGCCGGACGCGCTGAAGTACGATCTGCCCGAGAGCGAGATCCGCGCGCGCACCCGCAAGGCCCTGGCCGATGTGCCCTTCATCGAAGGCGCCAACAACCACATGGGCTCCCGCATGACGGCGGACGCCAGGCGGATGCGTTGGATCCTGGAAGAGTTCAAGGGCCGCAAGCTCTACTTCGTGGACAGCCGCACCATCGCGACGACCCAAGGCTGGGTGGTCGCGCGTGAGCTGGGCATCCCCACCATCCAGCGCAAAGTCTTCCTGGACGACGACAAGAGCTTCCCCGAAATCCAGAAGCAATTCGACCGCGCCATCGCCTTCGCCCAGAAGGACGGCGAAGCCGTCGCCATCGGCCACATCTACCCCGAGACCGTGGGCGCCCTGGAGAAACTCATCCCCGAAGCGAAGGGGAAAGTGCAGTTCGTCTTTGTGCGGGAACTGGTGAAATAGGCTCAGCCACAGATGAACGACGATGGTTTAAATCGTTTTCGCCATCTGCTGATGGACGATGCCCACTTCCACGAAGAGACCGCCTTCGCGCCCGTAGCCCAGCCGTTCGTAGAAGCCGATGGCCTTGTCCCGGGCGTGGAGCATCATGCGCATGAAACCCAGTTCCCGTGCCTTCCGCTCGGCCTCCTCAACCAGCGAGCGTCCCAGGCCCGTGCCCTGCATGGCGGGCTTCACCGCCACCTGCCGCATCTGGACCTCGCCATCCGAATGCGGTGTGAGCATGAGGCAACCGAGGATCTGACCTTCGTCATCAAAGGCCGCGAGGTGGAGGCTGTCCGATTCGGATGCGAGCTGGTCAACGGTGAAGGCGAGGCCCAGCGGCACGCGGAGCACCTCGTGGCGCAGGGCGACGGTGAGCGCGTATTCAGGGGAATTGAAGGTGATCCAGACCTGTGGCATGTCTCAGTGAATCTCGAAATGAAAATTCACCTTAAACCGGGCGTATTCGGGATGGCCGTTTAGGGCGAGGGGTTTGAACCGCCAGCGAATGGCATAGCCACAAGCGTACGGAAGCAATGGGCCTGGGCCTTCGATTGCTGTGACCGAGGTGGGTGTTCCCTCGGGATCCACTGTGAGTTCCACCACCACGGTGCCCTTGATGTTGTTTTTCTTTGCTTCAACTGGGTAAGGCGGTGGCGGAGGTTGGCTTCTCACGACGACTTGAGAGAACTCGAAAGCGTGGGGATGGGACGAGTCCGGATGGCCGCTTGGAGGTGTGAGGTTCGGAGCGGGAACTTCATGTCGGATGAGAGGTAGATCTGGGACGACTTTGGCACTGACCAGCAATTCCTGACTCTTTCTGGCAAGTTCAATCCCGAGAGCACGGCAAAGGTCTTGGCTTTTCCATGCGACAACCAAAGCACCTGATTCCTTCGCCTCCTCCGGAACGGTCCTTCCATGGCGCACCGGAGTAAGTCGGATTGTTCCGCCGCCCACCAGGAGCCCATTCGACTCCTCCTGTGTGGTAAGCCCGATCCCAATGATCCATCCATCTCCATCTGCCATAGGCGGCACCAGATTCTCGTCCTTAGCAAAGGCCTTGAGCTTGTCGGCGATGACGGCCGTGTCCAGGGCCGGGGTTCCCAGCGGCGGTTTATCCACCTGAAACAGAATTCGGACTGGACGAGGAGGCTTAGGCGCCTGCGCGCAGATGGACAGGGCCAGGAACCAGGGAATCAGCAGTCGGGAGATCATCTCTCCAGCCTACTACTCCAGTCGCTCCTTTCCGAACACGCGGTCCAGACGAGTCGGTTATCGCTGTTTCTTGAAGTCCAGCATCATTCGCATGGAGAACCGTGCAGGGACGGGTGCGCCTTTCACTTTCGCGGGTTCGAAGGTCCAGGATAGGAGCCAAGCTCCCATTCGAGCCAAGGTGGCATCGGTGCCCTCGCGGCCGAGAACGGCTTCCGGGTGGCCTTGAGCGTCCATATCAATGTCGAGGATGTTGGCGACCACGCCTCCTCTCGCGGGCAGAGTGTCCGCCATCTTGGGCATGGGCGGCTGACGGAGGGTTCTGACCTCAGCGAAGTCGAAGGCAACTCGCGCATCCTTGGAGGTCTGCGATTGCTTCGCCCATTGACGCTGCGAGAGCACGGGCAAGTCCGTCACCACCTTCGCATCGTTCAATAGACTCCACGCCTCCCGAACAACGGTCGCGTCCCATTTGGCGTCATCGGCCGCGGTGATGAGGCTCATGGATTCCTTCGCGCCAGAGCCGGAGATCTTGCCCCCGTCCAAGTGTGACAAGCGGAAGATAGCCTTGGCAGCTACGAGCCCTTCAATCGTCTTTACTGGCGTGATTCGGACGCCGAGGACCCAACCATCACCTCCGCCGGTGGGTTCGGCTAGCGATTCACGCTTCACGAAGGCGTTGAAGGCGGCGCTGAGCTTGGCCGGATCTGGCGAGATCACGCCTTCCGTCGTGGCATCTGCCTGCACCACGATATGGACCGCCGTGGGTCGCGTCGCGCAGAGGGGCAGGGCCAGAAGTGTGGGAATCAGGATTCGGGAGATCATGCTGTCAGCTTACTATCCCACCCGCTCCTTCCCAAACACGCGGTCCAGCACGAGGCCGGCGGTTTCTTCGATGCTTCTTCCGGTGACATCCAGCAGGGGCCAGCGGCGGTGGGCTTTGAAGATGGCGTCGGCGT
>CAZKIM010000039.1:0-1064 GCA_964552855.1 uncultured Solibacteraceae bacterium
GCGGCGGCATCGAGCTTCGTGTCGGCGGCGGTGAAGGCTTCGCCGCTCCGCAGCTTCTCCATCAGGTTGTATTGCTGGGTGAGGGTCGCGCCCCGGCCCTGAGCGGCCTTGCGGTGGGCATCCAACTCTTCCGCCAGATCGCGGATGACCTTGGCCTGCGCGGGACTGGGTTCGGGAAAGGGAAAGGGATCGAAGCAGCGGGACTTGGCGTAGACAGGATCGTTGCCAACTCCGAGAAACGAACCTGCGGCCAAAGCCCAGGCGACATGGATGCGCGAGCTGAGCACGCCCAGGTGCAGCGCGTCCGCGCTGGCGATGACGACGATCATGTTGTCCGGCACGACGGCGCCATCCAGGAACTGGAAGACCCGGTGCTTGGCCGTCTCCACCGTGGCGAGGTAGCGCGGCAGGCCTTTGAGCGCGGGACGAATATCTTCACGGTTGCGTCCGAAGATCCACCAGTTCTTCTTGGTAGACGCGTCGTTGTTCTGATCCCGCTCGGGCTTCACGGTGCGGAAGAGGTGCTGGTAGAGGGCCGGGTGCTGCTGACGCAGCTCGGTTTCGCTCAGGCCGTACGCGTCAATGACCATCACGCCCCTGGGCTTGTCCGTGAGATCCCGGCCATTGCGGTAGGGATGCACGATGGCGGGCCGCTTCCACTCCTCGAACTGGATGGGCTCCACGATGAAACCCGCGCCATGCAGCTTCATGCCGGGCGAACTGAGCCCCTCGTTCGCCTTCAACGGCGTGGCTTCCGTCACCGCGGCTCCGGCGCTGAGGTCGGGGTGGATGAGCGCCACGGGACCGCCTTCCAGCGTCACGGCCTCGGCCTCTTCTTCCGGCGTGGCGGAGCGCGTTTCGCGGACGACGCGCCACAGCTCAGCCTGGCCCTCACGCGCGCCCACCGTCATGGCGATGCGCACGGCGGCGTCCTTCTCATCTTTCGCCCAGGGATGGTCGGGGATGGCGTAGCGCAGCTTCAAACCCTGGCCCGTCTGCCGCGCGATCACGCCGCGGTTGCGGACCTGGCGCAGGCTGTTGGTGGTGATGAGGCCGAAGGCTTC
>CAZKIM010000039.1:1164-15529 GCA_964552855.1 uncultured Solibacteraceae bacterium
CGGTTTCCTTCGTGCCGGACCAGGACAGCACGGCGTCGCCTTCGCGGATGCTGCCGTAGTTCTGGAGCACGGGCTCGGGCGGATCGCCCTTGGGGTGGCGCTTGCGGAACCACTGGAGGTAGGCGATCCAAAGGACCAGTTCGGCGATCTGGGCGGCCCAGGGATTCACCTCCAGCCCCATGAACTGCTTGGGGCTGATGCGTTCCCGGTGGAAGTCGAAGGCGCCGATGTGCTCGCCCAACTCCTCCAGGCGGCGCAGGACTTCCGCCTCCAGCCGCTTGAGCGTGTCGAAGGCGACATAGAGGAAGTTGCCGCTGCCGCAGGCCGGGTCCAGCACGGTGATGCCTGCGAGCCGGTCGTGGAAGGCGCGGAGCTTCACGCGGGCCTTCTCGGCGGCTTCCGGCGTGGCGCCGTCCTCCAGCAGCGTGGCGAGTTCGGCTTCCACCGCCTCCCACTCGGCGCGGAGCTTGTCGCCGAAGGTGGCGTCAATGAGCCGCTGGATGTAGGCGCGGGGCGTGTAGTGGGCGCCGAGGGCATGGCGTTCCTTCGCGTCCAGCGCGCTTTCCAGCAAGGTGCCGAAGATGGCGGGCTCGATGGCGGACCAGTTCTCCCGCGCGGCGAGGTGCAGCAGCGCGATCTGCTGCTGGCTCAGGACCGGCACGGTGATGTCCTTGAACAGGCCGCCGTTGAAACGGAGGATCTCGTTCCAACCCCATTTGCCGCCCGCATCCATCGTCTTCCACCAATCGGCGAGGAATCCTTGCGCGCTCTTGTGGTTCTGCTCGCAATGGGCGAGCCCTTCCTGGAACAGCTTGTTGGGCAGCAGGCCGGCGTCTTCGGCGAAGCAGGTGAACACGCAGCGCATGAGGAAGCGGGCGGTGGCTTGGCGATCCGCGCCATCCCGGTTCAATTCCATCGCGAGTTTGCCCAGCTCCCGCGCGATGGCGCGGGTGACGCTCGCGCGGGCGCGGCTTTCATCCAGCTCGCCGGGATTCGTCCAGATCTTGCGGAAATAGGCGAGGGTTGCCGGGTCCTCCAGCTCTTCCAGCGCGATGACTTTGCCCGCGCCGAAGCCGCCATAGCCGCCGCCCGCCTTGGGATCGAAGCGGTTCCAGACCCGGAACGAGTGGCCGATGTCGGCGACAATGAGGAAGGGCGGCCGGTCGCCGAGCAGCGCCATCGCCTTGGCGTAATTCACGGCCTGACCGAAGGCCTTCTCCATCAGCGCGTCGTAGCTGGCGGGCGCGTGGTAGCCCTCCGCCCCAGGCTCGGCGAGGCCGGGAAGCATGGGGGTGTGCCCATCCTTCTGGAGGGTCGGTCCGCGCTTGTTCGCGCCGCCCCGCTGCTTCTCCGTGGCTTGCTTGGCTTCGAGGATGAAGTGGCCCTTCTTGTAAAGGTCCATGGCCCGCTTCGTCACCTTGCCATCCAGGGAGGTGTCCGGCAGGCCGCGCTCGAAGCAGTAGTCCAGTTCCTGCCCCGGCTTCTCCACGCCGAGGAGGTCGCAGAAATCGTTCAGGAAGCTCTGGGCGTTGCGCCGCTCCGCGCCGGAGCTGCCCTGCCACTTCGCGATGAATGCCTGAGCTATGAAAGCCATGCTTCGAGTCTAGCGGGACCAGGTCCGACGAAGCTCCCCTTCGGGGGCGTGATCCTCCGATGGCGCCACGCCCAGGCGTTTCCAGATGGCATCCAGGTCCACGGTCTCGGGTCGCTCGGCCCAGGCGTCGTAGAGCGGAACGAGGACGGGTTTGGCGAGCGCCGCGTCGCCTTGGGCGAGGAGGGCGCGGAGCTCGCCGTGGGTGGCGATGCCGCCCGCAGGGAGCATGGCCCGCAGCGCGTCGAGCAGGGTCTGCTTGCCGTGGGTCGCTTCGCGGATGCGAAGGTCGGCGACGAAGCAGAACAACGCCCCGCCCCAATAGGTGCGGCCCCAGGTGGGGGTGCGATCCAGGCCGCGATCCTGGGCCTGGGGCTGGCCCTGGGGCAGCTTGCTCCGCAGATCGCCCCAGAAGGACTCGGCGCGTTCGCGCCCTTCGCGCAGGCGCAGCAGCGGTTCCAAGTAGGTCGGGATGCCTTCCTCGAACCAGTGATGCTCGCGGTCCAAATCGGGCAGCGCGGTGTGGATGAGTTCGTGGGTGAGGATCCAATCGTCGGCGAGGTCTTCATCCGACACGCTGCGACCGAGCAACACGACGATGGCCGCGCCGCCCCCGCCACGGGTGCTCCCGAAGAGGACGCCGCTTCCCTGCCCCACCGGCAGCAGGAACACGGCCGTCCAAGGCAAAGGCAGGCGCCCGTAGGCATCCTCCAACGCCGATGCGGCGGTTGTGAACCAGCGCGACTCCTGGGGCTGCGTGAGTGGCAGGTCTCCATCCGGCGCGATGGCGGCGATCACGCCACCCCTGGCGGGAAAGCGCGTGAGGCGGAGCGGACCCACCGCCGCTTCCGGGCCGCCATCCAGATCATCCACGCGCGTGAGGTAGGAAGGCCCGGGGCCGAGGCCCGAGACGAAGCTCAAGCCGGGTGGCGTCTCCACGACGAGTCGCGCCGCGCGTCCGGGCAGAAAGGTCTCGGGCCGCACCAACCACGCGCGCGGGCGAAAGAGGAAGCCGCTGCCAAAGGGCCGCACGCCGCTGCGGCGCGCACGGGCCGCGGCGCCGAAATCGAAGGTCCAACGCAAATGCGCGCCGCGCGCTTCCGCGTCCGCCACCGGCCATCGCCCCGCGACGCCGGGGACCGCCTTCCACTGGCCATTCGTCTCGGCTTCGAGGCCGCTCAGAAAGGGCGCGGCGGCGGCATCCACCATGAAGGCATCCGCATCGCCCGGCGCGAAGCGGGCCTCCACCGCGAGGTGGCTTCCATCCGCCGCAAGCCGCGCGTGGATGTCCCAGGCGGGCGCGGCGCCCACCAGGGTGGTCGCGGCGAGGAGCGCGGCGAGCAGCTTCAGGCCGGGCCTTCCGCCATGGCCAGGTGCCAGAGATTCGAGGGGTTGGCGTCCAGCAGCCAGCTCGACACGAGCGGCTTCTGCGTCCACGCGCCTTCTTCCATTTCCATGTCGAGCTGACCCGGCCCCCAGCCCGCGTAGCCGAGGTAGAGGCGGTACTTGGCCTCGGGATTCTGGAGCAGCGTTTCCAGCAGATCCTTGCGATGGCTGAGGAAGTGGGTCATGTCGAGGACGGTGTCCTCGGATTCGGGCAGGCCGCCTTCCACCAGCAGCACGCCGCGCTGGGGTTCCACCGGCCCGCCGCGCCAGGCCACCGCGCCCTGCGGCCCGGCGTAATCCATGCCGCCTTCGGCGCAGATCTGATCCAGCATCATGGGCAGGGGGCGGTTGAGGGCGAGGCCGAAGGCGCCTTCCTCGTTGTGTTCCACCAGCAGCACCACGGACCTCAGGAAGTTGGGATCCACGAGAATCGGGTTCGCCACGAGCAGGCAGGGCGCCGAAGTCTGCATGCGGGCATGATACTCCAGCCTGGGCCTTCGGCCTTCCCGCGTAGGCTAGAGGGATGCCCGAATCCGGCCGCCCCGTCCTGCCCCGCTCCCAATCCGGCGCGCTCGCCGATGGGTTCCGGTTCCTGGCTCGGCGACCCGGGTGGACGGCTGGATTGCTGGTGCTGGGCACGCTGCTGGGCCAGCTGGGACCGGCGCTGGAGATCGCGGCCAAGGCGGACAAGAATCCCATCATGGGCATGGCGCTGGCGTGGGTGGCGGTGCTGCCGATGCAGCTCTACTTCATCCCCCGCTGGGTCTCGCGGCTGGACGCGGACCTGCTCGACGCGCCCGGCAATCCCCAGGCGCGATGGCCGATGCTCTTCGACCAGCGCTGGCTGGGCGCTTTCGTCGCGGGGCTGGTGGTCCAGGTGCTCGGCAGCATCGGCCTCTTGCTTCTCATCGTTCCCGGCGTCGTCATCTTCACGCTCGCCGGCTTCGCGCCCATGCGGATGCTGCTGCGGGGCGACATCTTCCCCGACGCGCTGCGCTGGAGCGCGCGGGCGATGGCGCGCCACTGGCCACGGGTCGTCCAGGCGGCGCTGGCGATCCTGCTCGTCACCTTCGCGGGCGCGCTGGGGCTGGCGCTCGCGCAGAACGCGGTCTTCGCGCGCTTCGGGCTGGAAGGGCCGGATGCGTGGACCCGGCTGAAGCACCCGCTCATCTGGGCCTCCCAGGCCCTCGGCACGCTGACGCTGCTTTGGGTCTCGGCGTCCTTCCTGAGCCTCTACCAGCGCCTGGAGCAGTTGGCGGCTGGGGACCCCGCGCCGGATCAGCTTTCCAAGTAGCCCGGATCCTCGATCGCCACCAGCTGACCGGCCTCCAGCGCTGCCCGTTGCGTCGCGTCCAGCGCCACATTCCCCCAGCGCGGATCGGTGCGGCTGTTGAAGAAATGTTCGGAAGGCTCGCCGTTTTCGAAGGCCTCCGCCTTGGCCCAGAGGTGGATCCAACCGATGTGGTTCTTCCGCGCGTAGATCGTCGCCATGAAGGGAGTGTGGCCGGAATCGCGCCGGGATGGCGCTAGCATCTAGGCCATGAAGATCCTGATCGTGGAAGACGAGGCCCGCGCCCGGGAATCCCTCGCGCGGTCGCTTGGCGAATCGGGCTACGCGGTCGTCGCCGAAGGCGATGGCGAAGCGGGCCTGGCCCGCGCGCTGGAAGGCGGCTTCGACCTGCTGGTGCTGGATGTGATGCTGCCGGGTCTGGATGGCTTCACGCTGCTCCAGGAGGCGCGCGCGGCGGGGCTCACGGCGCCGGTCATCTTCCTCACCGCGCGGGACGCGCTCTCGGATCGCCTTCGCGGACTGGAGGCGGGCGGCGGCGACTATCTCGTCAAGCCCTTCGCGTTCTCCGAACTCCTCGCGCGGGTTCAGAACCTGCTCCGGCGTGGGCCTGTCGCGGCGGCGCAGGTGTGGACCATCGCCGATCTCACGGTGGACGGCGCGCGGCGGCGCGTCACCCGGAGCGGCGCGAAGCTGGATCTGACGCCCCAGGAATTCGCGCTGCTGGAGCTGCTGGCGCGGCGCGCGGGCCATCCCGTCACCCGCGCGCGCATCGCGGAGGAGCTGTGGGACATGGCCTACGCCGGCGACCCCAACCTCGTGGATGTGGCCGTGCGGCGCCTTCGCCGCAAGGTGGATGACGCCCACGCCGTGAAGCTCATCCGCACGCTTAGGGGCGTGGGCTACGCGCTGGGGGCGGAAGATGCCTAAGCGTCCTTCGCTCGTCACGCGGCTGGCCCTGGCCTACGGGCTCGTGGCCCTGCTGCTCATGGGCGCGAGCTCGGCCTTCCTCTACCGCGCCCTGGCCCACGCCGCCTGGCGCGATGACGCGGAGGATGTGCTCCACGCCTCCCGCACCGTGGCGCAGCGCCTGGACGCGGAAGGCGAAGCCGATTCCGACGCGCTGGATGTGGAGGCCGGCGTGCTCGTGCGCGTGCGCGACACCTCGGGCCGCACGGTGATCGAGAGCGAAGGCATGGCCCTCCTGCCCCCGGCGTCGTTCCCGGCGCCATCACAGCGCCTCGCGCGGGTGAAGGCGACGGACGGCTCGCGATGGGTCGCCGTCGTGACAACCTGGAAGGGCGGCACGGTGACGGCGGCGAAGGATCTGGGCCACCACGGGCGCCTGCTGGACAACTATCAGGACACGCTGCTCGCCAACGCGCTGCTCGTGGCCGCGCTGGCGGCGCTCGCGGGCTGGTTCCTCGCGCGCCGGGGCCTCGCGCCGTTGAGGACCTTCGCCGACGCGACGGCGGGTATCCATCCCGGCACGCTGGACACGCGCCTCGATCCCGAAACCGCGCCGCGGGAGCTGGAACGGCTCGTCGTCGCGCTCAACGGCGCGCTGGCCCGCCTGGAAGAAGCCTTTTCGCGCCTCGCCGCGCTCAGCGCCGACATGGCCCACGAGCTGCGCACGCCGCTCCACGCGCTGCGCCTGGACCTGGAATCGCTGACCGCTTCGGAGCCTTCGCCGAGCCTCCGGGACCGCCTGGGAGCGGCGACGGAATCGGTGGACCACATGGGCGCGCTCATCGAGCAGATGCTCTTCCTCGCCCGGGCGGAAGACCCCACCACCGCGCTGGACCTACATGACCTGGACTTGCTCCAGGCGTTGCAGGACGCGGCCCGACCCTTCGAGATCCTCGCTGAGGAGAAGGGCCTCACGCTGCGGGTGGAGAGCTCGGAGGGCGCGCGCATCCACGCCGACGCGACGCTGCTGCGCCGCGCCATCCACAACCTTCTCGCCAACGCCCTGCGTCACACGGATGAAGGCGGCGTCACGCTCAAGGGCAGCGTGGTCGCGGGTTTCACGGACATCGAAGTGCGGGACACGGGCGAAGGCATCGCGCCGGAGCTGCTCCCCCACCTGGGCCAACGCTTCGTGCGCGCGGATGCCTCCCGCGCCCGCGCCACCGGCGGCACGGGCCTGGGTCTCGCCATCGTGGAAAGCATCCTGCGCCTGCACGGAGGAAGGCTCGTCATCGAGAGCGCGGTGGGCCAGGGCACCACGGCGCGGCTGCGCCTGCCGGCAACCTGACGAACTTTTCAGGTGGGCGACACCGCCCCGTCAGGCGGCCTCCCCAAGATGGAAGGCATGATCCGCCGCCATCTCACTGCGCCTGCGCTGCTCCTGGTGGCGGTCGCCTGCACCCGTCCGCCGAAGGCGGATCTGGACGCGGCGCGCACGCTGGACGCGCTGCGCCACGCGAACCCGGACCTGCCGAGCGGCGATCTCGCGACGGCCCTGACCACCCTCGCCTGGACGCGCCATCCCGACCTCGAAGAAGCGAAGGCGCAGCTCGCGGCCGCCAAAGCGGGCATCCAGACCGCGAAGGCCCTGCCCAATCCCGCATTCGGCTTCAGCGTCACCAAGGCCGAAGGCGTGCCGCAACCGTGGACGCTCACCTACGGCCTCACCTTCCCCATCGAGCTGGGCGGCAAACGGCGACTGCGCGTGAAGCAGGCGCGGCTGCGGGTGGAAGCGGCCCAACTCCAGGTGGTGGACACCGCGTGGAAGCTCCGCTCCGGCGTGCGCGCCGCGCTGGTGGACTGGCAGCAGGCCCGCGAGGCCTCCCGCGCCGCGGACCGTGAAGCCGCCTTGCGCGCCGAGGTGTTGAAGCTCCAAGACCGGCGTCTTTCGCTCGGAGAGATCGGCGCGCCGGAACACGCGACCTCCGCGTTGGAAGCGCAACGATCCGAGGCCGCGCGGCTCGTGGCGCTGACGGACCTGCGTCGCGCGGCTTCCGCCGTGGCCCTGGCCGCGGGCATCCCGCTTCCCGCCCTGCAGGCGAGGCTCGATGCCGAACCCGCGCCGGCTCTCGCCCTGCCCGTCCAACTGCCACCGACGAACACTGACGCGCTCATCCACCGGCTCGATGTGCGGCGCGTGCTGCTGGCCTGGGATCAGAACGAGACGGCGCTGGATCAGGAGCTGGCCCAGCGTGTTCCGAACCTCGCCATCGGACCTGGCTACAGCTTCGACCAGGGCGTGAAGAAATGGTCGCTTGCCCTCAGCGTGGATCTGCCCCTCTTCGATCATCGCAAAGGCCCCATCGCCGAAGCGGTCGCGCGGCGCGGCGTGATCGAAGCCCAGTTGCGGCAGGTGGAGACCCACGCGCTCGCGGAGGCCGCGCTCGCCGAATCGCGCTACGCCGCCGCCCGGGATCGGCTGCAGGCGCAGAACGAAGCCATGAAGAACCAACAGGCGCGGCTCGAGGTGGCGACGCGCGCCTACGATCTGGGCGGCACCGATCGCGGCGATCTCCTCGCCTCGGAGCTGGAGGCTTTGCAGGCGCGCGTCTTCGCCGTGGACGCCTGGGCGGAGACGCAACGCGCGCGCTTGGCCCTGGAGGACACCTTCCAGAAACCGCTGGATGACGGCGAGCGGCCCTATTCCTTCGACGAGGTGAACCGATGAGCGAGTCTTCCGGCCTTTCCAAGCGGACGAAGATCACCCTCATCACGCTGGCCGTGCTGCTGGCGGCGGGCATCGGCGCGCGACTGACCTTCGGCGGCGCGCCGGATGACGACGACGCCGCGAAGCCGCCCATGGCCACGCTGGACAAGGGCGCGGATGGCAAGCCCGCGCTCAAACTCGCCAAGGGCCAGGCGGAGGCGCTGGACCTGAAGACGGTCGCGGCCACCGAGACCACCGCTTCCGACACGCTGGTCATCCATGGCGTGGTGCTGGATCCCTTCGCGTTTCTCGATCTGGACACCAAACGCCGTTCCGCCTCCGCTTCCGCCCAGGCCGCGGTGGCCGCGGACACGGCCGCGCAGGCGGAACTCGCGCGCGTCACCGCGTTGCACGATTCCGATCACGGCGCGTCCGACAAGGCCCTTCAAGAAGCGAAGCGCGCCGCCGCCGAGGCTCGCGCTCAGCGCGCCGCCGCTGAAGGCGAAGCCCGCAAGGCCCAAGCCGCCTGGACGCAGACGGGCCTGGATTCGGTGGATGGCCTCGCCGATTTCCGTCGCGTCATCGTGCGACTCGACCTCCCCCTGGGCACGCCCGCACCCAACCCCATGCCGCGATCGTTGACGGGCACCTCGCCTGGCGTCGAAGGCGGCGTGTCGTTGCGCCTGCTCGGCCTCGCGCCCGGAGGATCGCCGCTCACGGGCGGCCTCGCGCTCCTGGCCGTCGCGCCCGGGAAGGGACTGCGCCCAGGCCTGCCCGTGGACGCCGCGCTGGATGGCGCGAAGGCGGCGCGCGTCCTCGTGCCGCGATCCGCCGTCATGTGGTCCGGTGATGAGGCGCGAGTGTTCGTGGAGACGACGAACGGCCTCTTCCAGCCCCGTGAAGTCAAAGTGGCCTTCGCCTCCGGCGATGGCATCGTGCTCGCGAGCGGCCTTGCGAAAGGCGACCAGGTCGTTCTGCAGGGCGCGTTGGCCCTGCAGGGCGACTACGCGCGCCTCGCCGAAGGCGCGGAGATCGGCGCGGGGGGCGTCTAGTGCTCAATCGCATCGTCCACGGGGCCTTGCGCCTGCGGGGCCTCGTCATGGTGGGCGCCGCCCTCCTCGTGGCCTACGGCGTCTACACCGCCAACCACGCCAAGCTCGGGGTCTTCCCGGAATTCGCGCCGCCCATGGTGACGGTGCAGACCCAAGCGCCGGGGCTTTCGCCGGAAGAGGTCGAACAGCTCGTCACGCTGCCGCTGGAACGCGCGTTGAACGGCGTGCCGGGCCTTTCGCATTTGCGTTCGCAGAGCATCCAGGGCGCCTCCGCCATTGACACGACTTTCCAGGACGGCACGGACATCCACCTCGCGCGGCAGCAGGTGGCGGAGCGCGTCGCCGAAGTGGCGGGCCATCTGCCTCAAGGCACGGGCACGCCGACGCTGGCGCCCCTGGCTTCCAGCACCGGCTACGCCTACGCCTTCGGCCTCACGAGCGCCGCGCGCACACCGATGGAGCTGCGCACCTACCTGGACTGGACGCTGAAGCCGAAGCTGCTCGCCATTCCCGGCATCGCCAATGTGTCCACCTATGGCGGCGAAGTGCGCCAGCTCCAGGTGCAGCTCCTGCCGGGGCGGTTGCAGGCCCATGGGCTTTCCCTGGACCAGGTTCGTCAGGCGGCGGGTTCCGCCACGGGCATCCGCGGCGCGGGCTTCGTGGACACGCCCTCCCAGCGCATCGTGCTCCGAGGCGAGGGCCAGAGCCTCACACCGGAATCGCTCGCGCAGGTCGCGGTCGCCTCCAAGGATGGCGCCGTGCTGCGCCTCGGCGATGTGGCCCGCGTGGCCTGGGCTCCGGCGCCCTCCACCAGCGCGGCGATGGTGGATGGACAGACGGGCCTCACCTGCGAACTCTTCGTGCAGCCGGGGGCGGATGTCATCGCCGTCACCAAGGCCGTGGAGGCGTTGCTGGCGGCCCAGGGCCCCGACCTCGCCAAGCAGGACATCACCTTGCACACGCCCACCTTCCGCGTCGCGTCCTTCATCGAGACCGCCGTGGGCAACGCCCGGAACGCGCTGGCGCTGGGCGGCCTGCTCGTGGTGTTCGTGCTGCTGGCCTTCCTCCGCGATCCGCGCACGGCCTTCATCTCGCTCACGGCCATTCCGCTGTCCTTGCTCGCGGCGGTGGTGGTGCTGGTCCACATGGGCTTCACGCTCAACACGCTCACCCTCGGCGGCCTCACCATCGCGCTGGGCGAGGTGGTGGACGACGCCATCATTGATGTGGAGAACATCCTCCGCCGCATGAGGCAGGCCCGGGCGGAAGGCAGCGCGCGGCCCGCGCTCCAGATCGTGCTCGAAGCCTCCATGGAAGTACGCGGCTCCGTCGTCTTCGCCACAGGCGTGGTGGCGCTGGTGATGTTCCCGGTGCTCACCTTCTCCGGCGTCCAGGGCCGCATCTTCGCGCCGCTGGGCTGGGCCTACCTGTCGGCGGTGGTCGCCTCGCTGCTCGTGGCGCTCACCGTCACGCCCGCGCTCACGCTGCTCATCTTCGGAAAAGGCCGCCTGCCCCACGAGGATCCCGCCTGGGTGCGCGCGCTGAAGGCGAAGTACCACACGCTGCTGGAAGCGCTCATGGCGCGGCCCAAAGCGCTGTTCCTCGGCGCGGGCATCCTCATCGCCGCCGCCCTGGTGGCGCTGCCCTTCCTGCCCGGCGGTTTCCTGCCGGATTTCCAGGAGGGCCACCTCATCCTCCAGATGAACCTGCCCACGGGCGCGTCCTTGAAGGAAAGCCTGCGCACGGGCCAGCGCGTGGCCGCGCGGTTGGCGGAAGTGCCGGACATCGGCCGCATCTCCCAGCGAGCCGGTCGCACCGAGGGCGGCGACGACACCGTGGGCCCGCAGTTCAGCGAATTCGACATCGAACTGAAACCCGGCGCGCCCGCCGATACGGGCGACAAGGTGCGCGAGGCGTTGCAAGTCATTCCCGGCGCCACTTTCGAGGTGAAGACCTACCTCGCGGACCGGGTGGACGATTACATTTCCGGCAGCAGCGCGCCCGTGGTGGTGCAGCTCAACGGCGAGAATCTGGACGAACTGGATCAGGCGGCGGCCAGCGTGAAGGCCGTGCTGGCCTCCGTCCCCGGCGCGCAGGATGTGGCCGTGGACAGCCCGCCGGGCCAGCCGGAGTGGACGCTGCGGGTGAACCCTGAAGCCGCGGCGCGGTACGGACTTCGACCCGTGGAAGTGCTGGACGCCATCCAGACCGCGTTCCAGGGCGAGGTGGTGGGTCAGGTGTTCAACGGCCCCGTGGTGACGGAGGTGGCGCTCACCGTGGCGCCAACCGCCAAACGCGATCCCGAGCGCCTCACCGCGTTGCCCATTCAGACGCCGGATGGGCGGAGCCTGCCGCTGTCGCAGGTGGTGGCATTGGAGAAGGGCACGGGGCGCTACGCGGTGTTGCACGATGACGCCCAGCGCCGCGCCATCGTCACCTGCGGCGTGCAGGGGCGCAGCCTCGCGTCCTTCGTCGCCGAAGCGGAGAAGGCCGTGCAGGCCAAGGCCGGTCTGCCCTCCGGCGTGACGGCCCAGTTCGGCGGCGTGCTGGAAGCTCAATCCGCCGCGCATCGCGAGCTGGCCCTCCATCTGCTCATCGCGCTGGCGGGCATCCTCGCGCTGCTGAGCCTCGTCTTCCATTCGACTCGCAACCTGATGCTGGTGCTGGCCAACCTGCCCTTCGCGCTCGTGGGTGGCGTGCTGGCGG
Source organism: uncultured Solibacteraceae bacterium (assembly GCA_964552855.1). Classification (GTDB taxonomy): domain Bacteria; phylum Acidobacteriota; class Holophagae; order Holophagales; family Holophagaceae; genus JAFDVN01. Next base: position 12,804 of record CAZKIM010000039.1, read on the forward strand.
CCTTCCTCACCGGCGGCACCGCCAACCTCGGCGCGCTGGTGGGCTTCGTCACGCTGTTCGGCATCACCACGCGCAACAGCATCATGCTCGTCTCCCACGCCGAGCATCTCGTGCTGAAGGAAGGGTTCGCCTGGAATCACGCCACGGCGCGCCGCGCGGCGGAGGAACGCCTGGTGCCCATTCTCATGACCGCCACCGTCACTTCGCTGGCGCTGCTTCCCCTCGCGCTCGGCGCCCACGCGCCGGGCCGCGAGATCGAAGGCCCCATGGCCATCGTCATCCTCGGCGGCCTGCTCTCCTCGACGATCCTCAATCTGCTGCTGCTTCCCACGCTCCTGATCCGCCACGGGCGCTTCGCCTCCGCGCGGGATTCGGAAGAAGCGACGGCCCTTCCCCAGGAGTCCTGATGTTCTTCGTCCCGCCCGCCCTCCACCAATCCGCGCAGCCGCTCCATGCGCTCCTCGAAGCGCTGGAGGCGCTGCCGGAGGCGATCACCGACCATCGCGCCGCCCGCGTCCCCGCCGCAGCCCGCAAGGCTGGCGCCGAGTGGGGACGCGCCAAGGCGACGCTCCTTCCGAAGTTGGCCCCGGCGGATCAGGCCCGGGTTGGGACGGCCATGGACGGCATCCACGGTTCGGATTCGCGGGCCGCCGCGCTTAGCGCCCTGGACGCGTCCGACGCGCTCCTGTCGCTCGTGCCGGAGGGACGCGCCCGCGAACTGCGCCGCGCGGACCAGGACGGCATGCGCGCGTGGATGCTCGCCGAAGCTGGCCGCTGGGACGCCGTCCCCGACTTGAACGCCTCCTTCGCCTGGCTTCTCGCGCATGATGAAGGGCGCCACACCCCAGCCGTGAGGGAAGTCCAAACCACCCTGAAAGCCTTTACCGCCGCGCGTTCAGCCAAGGACCGCGCGCACGCTCTCCGCGAGGCCCAGCGCCTGCTGGATCTCGTGGACATCCTGGAACGCTGACTCTTCCACCCCAAGGAGATCCCATGACCACCCGTTCCCGCTTCGCCGCACTCGTCGTCGCCGCGGCCCTCCCCGCAGTCGCTCAGATGCCCGCCCAGGCGCCCGCCCTTCCCCATGTGCTGCACGAGTTCAAACTCGGCGGCGATGGGGGCTGGGATTACCTGAATGTGGATAGCGCCGCGCGGCGCGTCTACCTGTCTCGATCCACCCATGTGATGGTCGTGGACGCGGATGGCGGTCGCGTCATCGGCGACATTCCAGGCACGGATGGCGTCCACGGCATCGCCCTCGCGCCGGATCTGGGTTACGGCTTCACGAGCAACGGCCGCGCTTCAAGCGTCACCTGCTTCGATCTCAAGACGCTCAAGGTCGTTCGGATGATCCACCCCACGGGTGAAGGTCCGGACGCGATCCTCTACGATCCGTTCTCGAAGCGGGTCTTCACCTTCAACGGCCGCGCTCACAGCGTGACGGCCATCAACGCGGCCACGGGCGACATCGTCGGCACCTTGCCCCTCGCGGGCAAGCCGGAATTCGCCGCGACGGATGGCGCGGGGCGCATCTTCGTGAACCTGGAGGACAAGAGCCAGATCGCGGTCTTCGGCGCGAGCGACCTGAAGCTCCAAGCCACCTGGGGCCTCGGCGAGGTGGAGGAGCCCAGCGGGCTCGCCTACGACGCGGCTCACAAGCGGCTCTACAGCACCGGCGGCAACGCGAAGGTGGCCGTGGTGGACGCGACGACAGGCAAGCTGCTCGCCGCGCTGCCTTCGGGCGAGGGCACCGACGCGGCGGGCTTCGATGCCGGCAATGGCCTCGCCTACGCCTCCAACGGCGCGGGCACGCTCACGGTGATGGATGGGCTCAAGGTCCTCGGCACTGTGCCCACCGCGCGCGGCGCGCGCACGATGGCGGTGGACGCGAAGACGCACCATGTCTTCCTCGTGACGGCGGAGTTCGGTCCCGCGCCCGCGCCCACCGCGGAGCGTCCCCATCCTCGCCCGTCCATGGTCCCTGGCAGCTTCAAGCTGATCGAAGTGGGGAACTGAATCCCGGAAATGGGGAAGCGCGCGTAGAATCGGATCGCCATGCTCCGGTCCTTCGCGTGCTTCCTTCTTTGCGCCGCGCTGAGCGCGGGGCCGCCCTTCAAGACCGATGATCCCGAGCCCGTGGATCTCGGCCATCTCGAATTCTATGTGTTCGCGGCCGGGCAGCGGAGTCCAGGCGACAGCAGCGGCCTCGGACCGGCCCTCGAATTCAACTACGGCATCCTGCCGGAGATCCAATTCCACCTTGTCCTGCCCATGGCCTACGACCGGCCATCCGATGGCCCCTCACGACGCGGCCTGGGCGACACCGAACTGGGCTTGAAGGCGCGCCTCCTGACCGAAACGGATTCCCGGCCTCAGATCGGCGTCTTTCCCCTCGTGGAAATCCCCACAGGGAACGCGGACCGCGGGCTCGGCGCGGGCCACACGCAGATCTACCTGCCCATCTGGATCCAAAAGAGCTTCGGCGCCTGGACCACCTACGGCGGCGGCGGATGGTGGCGCAATCCCGGCGAGGGCAACCGGAATTGGGCCTTCGCGGGGTGGCTGCTCCAGCGGGATCTCGGACCGCACCTGACGCTGGGCGGCGAGCTGTTCCGCAGCACCGCTTCGACGATCGAAGGCGCGTCCTCCACCGGCTTCGATCTGGGCGGCCAGATCAATTTCGGGGAGAAGCACCATCTGCTCTTCAGCGCGGGTCGAACCTTCTC
>CAZKIM010000040.1:0-15499 GCA_964552855.1 uncultured Solibacteraceae bacterium
GTGCCGAGTTCGGTGGTGTCCACGACGAAGAAAATGGTGTTCGGCTCGCGCTTGGGGTTGGTGTAGCTGGCTTCGGGATTGCCGGTCGGGATGAGGTTCTGGAGCATGCCGGGTTCCAGGGAGCCCATGCGGTTCACGGTGCGGACGAGGAACCAGCCGTCGTGGGCGGAGTGGATGCGCGCGTGGACTTTCACCCCTGGGGGCACCTCGACGCGGTAGGCCTTCCATCCGGCCACGGAGCCAACGGTGTCGGAGACGGACACGGCTCCATCCGGAAGCGCCCGGGCCGGAATGCTGGGGCTCCGGCGCGCGGATTCGCGGAATTGCATCTGCAAACCCGAGTTGCCGAGGCCGACCGCGGGGTCGTGGTAGTCCGGGGCTCCGCAGTACCGGTCCACCAAGGGGCCGGGCACCGGCTTCAAGTCCTTGCCCGCGATCTCCGGCGGTTGGGCGGCGCCAAGGACGGACGCGAAAAGGAGGAAGGCGGGAAGGCAGACGGGTAAGCGCATGGGACACCTCGGGCGTCATCACCTTAGATGCCGCCTCGCCCGCCAAAGTCCCCGCTCTGGCGGGGCGGGCAGGTCCGCAGATAGACTCAAGGTCAAGCGAGCCCCGATGAGCGCACAAACCCAGAACCTTGCCGAACTTGAGAAGCCCATCCTGGAGCTGGAAGCCCAGATTCAGGCGCTGGAGATGGACCCGGCCCAGGCCAAGGAGCGGGAGAAGCTCCAGAAGAAGCTGGACAAGCTGCGGGAGGATCTCTTCGGGAACCTGAGCGACTGGCAGCGCTGCCAGTTGGCGCGGCACCCTAAGCGGCCCTACACGCTGGATTACCTCCAGCGCATCTGTGACCGTTTCGAGGAAATCCACGGAGATCGCCGTTTCGCGGACGACCCGGCCATCGTGGGCGGTTTCGGCTGGATGGACGGGAACCCGGTCATGGTCATCGGCCAGGAAAAGGGCCGGGACACCAAGCAGAAGATCCACCGCAACTTCGGCATGCCGAAACCCGAGGGCTACCGGAAGGCGCTGCGCCTGATGGAGCTGGCGCAGAAGTTCAAGCGGCCCGTGCTGTGCCTCATTGACACCATGGGCGCCTACCCCGGTATCGAGGCCGAGGAGCGCGGCCAGGCGGAGGCCATCGCGCGGAACCTGCTCGAGATGGCGAAGCTGGAAGTGCCCATCGTCTCTGTGGTGATCGGCGAAGGCGGCTCCGGAGGCGCGCTGGCTCTGGGCGTGGCGGACCGCGTGCTCATGCTGGAGAACGCCGTCTACTCCGTCATCAGCCCCGAAGGCTGCGCCTCGATCCTCTGGAAGGATTCGGCCCAGGCCCCGAAGGCGGCGGAGGCCCTGAAGCTCACGGCGCCCCGGTTGAAGGATCTGGGCGTCATTGACGCGGTCATCCCCGAGCCGCTCGGGGGCGCGCACACGGATTGGGACGCGGCTGCCGCCGCGCTGAAGGAAGCCGTCTGCGAGGCCTTCGGCGAACTCAGCGACCTCGACGCGGAAACCCTCGTGGAGCAGCGTTACCAGAAGTTCGCCCGCATGGGCAGCGTCGGCTGAGCATGTCGCCCCTGGCCTGGCGGATCCGCCGCGAGGCCCCCGCTGGCCTGGAACCTTGGATGCGGCTCGCCGACGCCTGGGATCTGGACGCGCGTGCCGCGCGGCTGGCGTGGATGCGCGGCGTGGACGCGCCGGATGAGCTGGCGTGGCGTCTGGATCCCGTTTGGTCCCGCGCCACGGACCCGCTCCAACTCGCGGGCGTGGGCGCGGCGGCCGAGCGCATCCGCGCGGCCATCGCGGCGGGTGAATCCATCGTCATCTACGGCGACTACGATGTGGATGGCGTGACCGCGACGGCGCTGCTCACGCGGGTGCTGGAGAAGCTCGGGGCGAAGGTGTCCTCCTTCATCCCCAACCGCTTCAACGATGGCTACGGCCTGCACCTGGACTGCATCCGCGAGTTGAAAGAGCGCCGCGATCCCAAGCTGCTCATTTCGGTGGACTGCGGCGTGCGCTCCGTGGAGGAGGTGGCCGCCAGCGCGGAGCTTGGGCTCGCGTGGATCATCACGGACCACCACGGCCTTGGACCGGCCTTGCCGGCCTGCATCGTCGTCCACCCGCACCTGGAGAATTATCCGAATCCCCATCTCTCTGGCGTGGGCGTGGCCTTCAAGCTGGCCCAGGCGCTGGTCGGGAATGATCCGGCCTTCCTGGATGGGCTCGCGAAGCTCGTCGCCATCGGCACGATCGCGGACATGGTGCCGCTGATCGGCGAGAACGCGCTGCTGGTGCGCCGCGGGCTCACCGCATTGAGCGGCGCCAATGGACCAGGGCTCGCCGCGTTGCTCAAGGCCGCGCGCATCGAAGGCATCCCCACCGCCCAGCAGATCGCGTTCGGCGTGGCGCCGCGCCTCAACGCCGTGGGACGGATGGGCGGCGCGGAGGACGCGGTGAAGCTGCTCCTCACCCGCGACGCGGCGGAAGCCGCGCGGCTGGCGGAGCGGGTCGAACAGCTCAATCTGGAGCGGCGCGCCGTGCAGAAGGCGCTTTCCGAGCACCTCCCGCCGCCGGATGAGGCGGCCTTCGATCTGGTGATCGAGCCTGAGGCTCATAAAGGCGTGATCGGCATCGTCGCGGGCCAGCGCATGCGCGACAGCGGCAAGCCCACCGCCGTGTGCACGGTGCTGGACGGCATGGCCCACTGTTCGTTGCGGGCGCCCGAAGGCTATGACCTCGGAGCCTTGCTGGAGCTGGCGCGGCCCTTCCTCCGCAGCGGCGGCGGGCATCGTCTCGCGGCGGGCATGAGCTTCGAGCCCTCGCGCCTGAGCTTCCTCCGTCAGGCGTTGACGCGAGGGGCGGAGGGCCAAGCCACCGGCGCGGCCGTTCCCAGCTTGCCGTTGGATGGAAGCGCGTCGGATATCCCGGAAGCCCACGCCCTCTGCCGCCTCGAGCCCTTCGGTCAGGGCTTTCCTCCGCCCATGGCGCGGGTCGAAGGCGAAGTGCTCGGCGCGCCCCAGGTCTTCGGTCAAGGGCATTGGCGGTTGAAACTGCGCGGTGTGGATGGCGGCCTCGTGTGGTTCTCCGGGGCGGAGCGGGGCGCGATTCCCGCGAGCGGACCCTTGCGGGTAGCCGTGGCGCCGGAGGATCATCCGCGCTTCGGCCGCAGCTGGCGGGTGGAGGCCGCGCTATGAACGCCTGGCCGCTCCCTGGCAACCGCGACCCGCGGTGGCGGCTGCTGGGCTGGGTGTGCATCGCCGCGGGGCTCGGCTTCACGGGCCTGTTCATGCTTCAAGGCCCGCGACGGTTGAAGGGACTCACGGGCACCGGCCTCTTCGATCCCGGCATGGCGGGAACGCGCGGCACGCTGACGGAAGCGCTCGGCGGCGGGCACATGACCCTCGACTACCGCACGCTGGAAGGCACCGAGCAGGATATGCGCCTCAGAGGCGTGACGGGCCAGTTGCTGGACAGCACTGGCCGCTGGCACCTCACGGCTCCCTCCGCGCGGCGGCTGGATCAGGCCTGGACGCTGGATGGACCGTTGGATCTGGATCTCGTGGATGGCACCGGAGCGCAGCTGGGTCTGGGCCACATGACGGGCGCGGGCGAGGCGATGCTTTGGAAGGACGGCGTCTGGACGGGCCTCCAGCCCCTCGTGTGGACGAGTCGGCAGGGCGCGGGCAGCGGCGAGTGGCATCTTCCCGCCGGGTGGACGCGGCAGGCCGATGGGCGCTTCGTCGTGCAGCAGGGCGGCGTGCGCTGGATCGCGGCGGAACCCGGCGCGCTGAAGTCCATGGAGGCCGCGCGGCTTTGGGCCACGCCGGGCTTTGAGGAAGGCCATCTCGAAGAGGCCGTCGCCACGCTCGCGGGAGGCGTGGCCCGCGCCGCCACGGCGGATGTGGACGCCACGATGGTGCGTTGGCCGGCGCCCCTTAGTTTCACCCGCGACGACGGCTGGAAGGGCACCGCCGCCAGCGGCGAAGCGCCACGCCCGGCGCCGGGAAGCCCCTTCGAGCAGGTGGAGCTGAAGGTGTTCCACGCGCAGCGGCAAGGCGTCGAAGGCGCGGAAGCCCTCGACGCGCTGGGCGCGCGCTGGACGCCCGCCGGGATGCGGCTGGAAGGGTCGGTGTCGTGGGCTCAGACCTATCAAGGCGTGCCACTGAAACTCCAAGGCCCGGTGGTGATCCTCCGCAACGCGCCCGGTGGCGATCTGCCGAAGGAGCTGCCCGTGGGCCATGCGATGGCCGATGGCCACCCCGTGCTCACCTGGGGCGATCGCAGCCTCACTGCGCCGCGCATGGAGGTGGATCGCGCCACCCGCCATTGGAAGCTCGCCGCGCCCGTGCTGGGGCGTGGCGCGGATGGAACCTTCACGGGCCAGTCCGCGCAGGGCTCGCCGGCGGCGTGGACCGTGGCCGGCCCGGTGAACCTCGCGCTCACGGGTGGAGGGCGGTTGCGCGGCAATCAACTCCTTTGGCAGGCCGGAACCTGGACGCTGCAAGGCAACCCCGCTACCTGGACGCGGCTGCGGGAACGCCTCTCCGGCCCGCGCATCCTCCGCAGCGGAGAGACACTGGATTTCCCAGAAGGCCTGCAAGGCGCGGAGGCGGGGCCGGATGGCGACCTGACGGTGCGCGCGGCGCAAGGTCATGGCGATGAGGCGTCCCTCAAGCTCACGGGAGGCGTCGCCTGCTCCGGTCCGGGCTGGCGCGTGGAAGCGCCCACCGTCGTGGTGGTGTTCGGTCCCGGGCGCGTGGTGAAGGCCATCCACGCCACGGGCGGCGCGTCGCTCAAGGGCCGCTACGGCGAAGGCAAGGGCGAGGCGCTGGACATGACGCTTCCGAGCGGCGCGCCCGCGGTGGTGAGCTGGCAGGGGCGCGTGCGCGGCGAAGGCGAGACTTCATGGTAGGAATGGGAATGGATTCATCTCCCGATCAGGCCCGGCCGAAGCTCGTCGCTAGGAACCTCCAGAAGCGGTTCGGCGAGCGCGTGGTCGTCCGCGATGTGGGTCTCGAAGTCGCGCAGGGCGAAGTGGTGGGTCTGCTCGGTCCCAACGGCGCGGGCAAGACGACGACCTTCTACATGGTGGTGGGCGTGGAGGCGCCGGACCACGGCGAAATCCAGTGGCAGGGCCAGGACATCACGAACGAACCCATGCACCGCCGCGCGCGGCTCGGCATCGGCTACCTGCCGCAGGAATCCTCCGTGTTCCGCGGGCTGACGGTGTGGGAGAACCTCATGGCGCTCGCCGAGCTTCAGCCCATCCCGCGGGACGCGCAGGTGGCGCGCTGTGAAAAGCTGCTGGCGGAATTCCACCTGGAGAAGGTCCGCCACACCCTCGGCATGAGCCTCTCCGGCGGTGAGCGCCGCCGCTGCGAATTGGCCCGCGCCCTCGTGACGGACCCGCGCATCATGCTGCTGGATGAACCCTTCGCAGGCGTTGATCCGAAATCGGTCCTGGAGATCCAGGGCCTCATCGCGGACCTCAAGGCGCGCGGCATCGGCGTGCTCATCACCGACCACAATGTCCGTGAAACCTTGCAGATCGCCGAGCGCGCCTATATCTTGGCGGACGGAATGATCATGAAGCACGGACTGCCCGAGGAAATCACGGCCGACCCCGACATCCGCCGGGTCTACCTCGGCGAACGCTTCAAGCTGGACTGAGCGACGATGGCCAGCGGTCCCTACCTCTCCCAGCGGCTCAGCCAGAGCCAGACCCTCGCGTTGACGCCCGCGATGCAGCTGAAGTTGAAGCTGTGGCAGATGAACCTGCTGGAGCTTGGCCAAACCATCGAGAAGGAGTTGGAGGAGAACCCGCTCCTGGAGCTGGCGGAAGACGGCGACGAACTGCCTTCCGTCGAGGCGCTTGAAGAAGGCCGTGATTCCGAAGTCCTGGACGCGCCCCTGGAATCCGCCGCCAGCGTGGACGCCGCCGACATGCCCGAGGGCGTGGACACGGTGGACCTCGGCCCCTTGCCCGAGTCTTCCTCGGAGCTGGATCCGGACGCGAACCTCGAAGCTTTCACGGAAGAAGCCGTGGCCCAGGTCGTGGAGACGGAGTTCGGCGCGGAGAACTCCTGGGACGCCGACATGCCCCGCACTTCCAGCCTCCCGGAAGAGGACCGCATGTCCTGGGAGGATCGCCTCAGCGCCACGGAGACGCTTCAGGATCACCTGGTGGGTCAGCTCTACGAGACGCTGGATCACGAGGATCCCCGCGCCGCGCTGGTGGAGAAGCTCATTGACCGGCTGGACGCGAAGGGTTTCCTGCGCCTGTCGCCGGATGACCCTTCCGAGACGAACGCTGCCGCCCTCGCGTCTGATCTGGGTTGCGCACCGGAAGCGTTGCAGGATGCTCTGGACCTGCTCCAGGAATTCGATCCCAGCGGCATCGGCTGCTTCACCCTGCAGGAATGTCTGTTGCTCCAGCTCCGCCACGCGGGGGTCGAGCCCGATGATCTCGCCGTCCGCATCATCGAACGCCACGCGGATCTGCTGGCCCAGCGGGACAGCGGCAAGCTCCGCAAGGTGCTGGGCTGCAGCGAGGAGGAACTGGCTTCCGCCATGGAATTGCTCCGCCACCTCCACCCCGCGCCGGGCCGGGCCTTCGATCTGGATTCGGATCGCGTGGTGAAGCCCGATGTGGTCGTGCTCAAGGGCGACGACGGGAACTGGAAGATCTACCTCAACGACGACGGCCTTCCGCGCCTCAAGGTGAATGGCGATTACCGCCGCTTCCTGGATGCGACCGAGGCCAAGGCGGAGAAGGATTTCATCCGCGACCGCTTCCGGTCCGCGCGCGACTTCATCCGGGGCGTGGAGGACCGCAACCGCACCGTGCTGCGCGTCTCCGCGTCCATCGTCGAGCTTCAGAAGGATTTTCTGGATCGCGGCGTGGAAGGCTTGCGCCCTATGGTCCTGCGGGATGTCGCCGAGGCGACGGGTTTCCACGAAAGCACCATCTCCCGCGTGGTGAAGGCCAAGACCATCCACACGCCCCAGGGGCTCTTCGACCTCAATTATTTCTTCAGCGCTTCCCTGGGCAGCGAGAGCGGGGAGGATGTCTCGGCCACGGTGGTCAAGCACAAGATCAAGGCCCTGCTTTCCGCCGAAGATCCGGCGAAGCCGCTCTCGGACGAGACCTTGTCCAAGCTGCTGTCCCGGGAAGGGATCAATGTGGCCCGCCGGACTGTGAATAAATACCGCGAAGAGTTGAAAATCCCACCGGCCTCCCGACGCCGAAGAAGGTAGCCCTTTCCGATTGCATTCCCTGGTTCCGGACCTACACTCGCTCCACCGATGATCCGTTCCCTCCCGCGCCCGGCGATCCTCCACGAGGTCCCGGGCGTTTGTGTTCCACTCCGGGCCAACCGGCCCCGTCTCCGGAGCAAGTCATGAAGGTCACCTTCACCGGCCGCCATGTGGAAGTCTCAACCGCCCTCAAGGCCCAGGCGCAGGAGCGCTTGGCCAAGATGGCCGCCTTCCTGGACGACATCATTGATGTCCATGTCACCTTCTCGGTGGAGAAGCATCGGCACGAGGCCGAGGTCGCGTTGAAGACCCGCGCCTGCGCCTTCGTCGCGTCCGCTGAAAGCCAGGACATGTACAAGAGCCTGTCCGAGGCCATGGACAAGCTGGAATCCCAGGCCCATAAGCAGGCCGCCAAGCGCAAGGAAGGCCGCCACGAGGCCACCCCCCGCAAGGATCTGGTGAGCGAAGAAGCCTGAGGGCTCGCGGTGGACCTGAAGGGGGGCCGCTCGGCCCCCCTTCGCGTTAAACTAGGCGGCTGGAGCGACCATGCCGGACCCGACCCACGAATACGCGCCCAAGGACACCACCGAGCCCACGCGGGAATGCGAGAAGTGCCGTCGGCCCTACACGCTCTCCCACTTCAACCACGGCATCGAGGGCCAGGAGCAGGTCTGCGACCGCTGCCTCCGCGCCATCGGCTACCAGGTCTAGAGCATGGGCACCGCGACCGCGATCCTCGAGGATGTCCTCGCCGGGAAGCGCATCGGCGAGGAGGAGGCCCTCCTCCTGCTGGAGCACGCGGACCAGCAGGATCTCGCCCTGGCGGCGACGGCGGTGCGCAACCGCCACAACGATCCAGCCAGAGTCAGCTACATCATTGATCGCAATGTGAACTACACGGATGTGTGCCAGATCTACTGCACCTTCTGCGCCTTCTACCACAAGCCCGGCGACAGCCGAGGCTATGTGCTCACGAAGGACCAGATCCGGCAGAAGGCGGAGGAGACCAAGGCCCTCGGCGGCACCGGCTTCCTCATGCAGGGCGGCGTGAACCCGGACCTGCCTTGGGACTACTACCTCGACCTCGTCCACTTCATCAGCCACGACCTCGGCATCTGGCTCCACGGCTTCAGCCCAGTGGAGATCCAGATGATGGCGAAGCTCAGCGGCCAGTCGCTGCAGAAGACCATCGCCGATCTCCGCGACGCGGGCCTCGGCTCCATCCCCGGCGGCGGCGCGGAGATCCTCGTGGACCGCATCCGCAAGAAGATCGCGCCCCTCAAGGGCGGGCCGGACAAGTGGCTTGAAGTGATGGAAGCCGCCCACGAGGTCGGCATGAAGACCACGGGCACCATGATGTTCGGCATCACGGAGACGATGGCCGAGCGCATCGAGCATTTCCGTGTGCTGCGCGAGCAGCAGGACCGCTCCCTCGCCCGCGGCAATGGCGGCGGCTACACAGCCTTCGCGGCCTGGCCCTTCCAGAGCGGCCACACGGTCTGGGAAGGCAAGATCCAGAAGCCCACGGACGCCGAATACTTGCGCACCATCGCCGTCGCCCGCATCTACATGGACAACTTCGCCCACATGCAGTCGTCGTGGGTCACGATGGGCAAGAAGACCGGCCAGGCCGCGCTGCACCACGGCTGCGACGACATGGGCTCCCTCATGCTCGAAGAGAATGTTGTCAGCGCCGCGGGCACCTGCTACAGCGTGAACAAGGCCGAGATGCTGCGCCTGATCCAGGACGCGGGCTTCGAGCCCTGGCAGCGCGACAACATCTACGGCGTCGTGAACCCGAGCCCGACCGCTGCATAAAAGCAGGGACACAGAGGGCACAGAGGAAAAGCAAGGAGGACACAGAGAACCCAACCTCTGTGTTCTGTGTGTCCTCTGCGTGCTCTGTGTTCCTTGTTTGGAGTACCCTGGAGAGGTCCGAGGAGCGCTGCGAGAGGCTTCCACTCCCAGGCTCGGACCCCTGGATCAACGGCGCTCACCTCACAACCCTCCGGTTGGCGCGGTGAGCGCCGCCGCATTTTGAGGAGCCGACATGAGCGTCGGAACGCAGCAGGATTTCCTCGTCGCCGATCTTTCCCTGGCCGACTGGGGACGTAAGGAACTGAACATCGCCGAGGGTGAGATGCCCGCGCTGATGGCCATCCGTAAGGAGTACGCGGCGACGCAACCCCTCAAGGGCGCGCGCATCGCGGGCTCGCTGCACATGACCATCCAGACGGCCGTGCTCATCGAGACGCTGAAGGCCCTCGGCGCCGAAGTGCGCTGGGCCAGCTGCAACATCTACTCCACCCAGGACCACGCCGCGGCGGCCATCGCCAAGGCCGGCATCCCCGTCTTCGCCGTGAAGGGCGAGACGCTCGCCGAATACTGGGAATACACGCACCGCATCTTCGACTTTGAGGGCGGCGCGAACATGATCCTGGACGATGGCGGCGACGCGACGCTGCTCCTGCACCTGGGCGCGCGCGCCGAAGATGACGCCTCGCTCTTGGCCAAGCCCGGCAGCGAGGAGGAGACGGTCCTCTTCGCCGCCATCAAGAAGCGCAACGCCGATCAGCCCGGCTGGTACAAGCAGCAGCTCGCGGCCATCCAGGGCGTGACGGAGGAGACGACCACGGGCGTCCATCGCCTCTACGAAATGGCCAAGAAGGGCGAGCTGAAGTTCCCCGCCATCAATGTCAACGACAGCGTGACGAAGAGCAAGTTCGATAACCTCTACGGCTGCCGCGAATCGCTGGTGGACGCCATCAAGCGCGCGACCGATGTGATGGTGGCCGGCAAGATCGCCGTCGTCTGCGGCTACGGCGATGTCGGCAAGGGTTCAGCCCAGGCCCTGCGCGCGCTGAGCGCCCAGGTGTGGATCACGGAAGTGGACCCCATCTGCGCGTTGCAAGCCGCCATGGAGGGCTACCGCGTCGTGACGATGGACGAAGCCGCCGACAAGGCGGACATCTTCGTCACCGCCACGGGCAACTTCCATGTGATCACTCACGACCACATGAAGCGCATGAAGCACAACGCCATCGTGTGCAACATCGGCCACTTCGATAGCGAGATTGATATCGCCTCGCTGGAGAAATACACCTGGGAAGAGATCAAGCCCCAGGTGGACCATGTCGTTTTCCCTGACAACAAGCGCATCATCGTCCTCGCCAAGGGCCGCCTCGTGAACCTCGGCTGCGGCACGGGCCATCCCAGCTATGTGATGAGCTCCAGCTTCGCCAACCAGACCCTGGCCCAGATCGAGCTGTGGACGAAGAAGGCCGACTACAAGGTGGGCGTCTACACCCTGCCCAAGCACCTGGATGAGAAGGTCGCGCGCCTCCAGCTCACGACCCTTAACGCCAAGCTCACCGAGCTGCGTCCCGACCAGGCCAGCTACATCGGCGTGAAGGTCGAAGGCCCCTACAAGACGGACCACTACCGCTACTAGGAAGCACCCACGAACGAGGCGTCCATGGGATGATGGTCTTTCATCCATGGACGCCTATTTCTATGTCTGATTTCGACAAGCGCTCTTCCATCTCCGTGTTCGCGGTTCTCGGCTGGGTGGTGGCCGCCGGAGCGGTGGGCGCGCTTGGGGCCATGTGGTATCTGGGCAAGACGAAGACGGCGCCCGTGATCGCGGCTCCGGTCCCCGTCACGACTCAGGCCGCGCCCGTCGCGGTCTCCGCGCCGGTCGTCACGCCCGCGGGTGGCGCGCCTTCCGTCGAGGACCTCGTCCATCAGGCCATGCCGGCGGTGGTCACGGTGGAGACGGATGAAGGCCGGGGCAGCGCCTTCTTCATCGCGCCGGATCGCCTCCTCACCAACGCCCATGTGGTCGGCCGCAACGCCTGGGTTCGCCTCAAGGGTCAGGATGGCAAGGATCTCGACGCCACGGTGGAGCGCGTGGATGGCGATTACGATGTGGCCGTCCTCCGCGTGCGTCAGCCGAAACCCGACCAGGCCGTGCTGCGCCTGGGTTCGATGGAAGGCGCGCGGGCCGGAGAGCGGGTCATCGCCATTGGTTCGCCGCTGGGCCTGCTCCAGAACACCGTCACCCAGGGCATCCTCAGTGGCTTTCGGAAGATGGGCTCCACGCTGCTGCTCCAGACGGACGCGTCCCTCAATCCCGGCAACAGCGGCGGGCCGCTGCTGGACGACCATGGAATGGTCATCGGCATCAACTCCGCGGTGATCCGAGGCGCCCAAGGACTCAACTTCGCCATCGCCGTTGATCACGGGAAGGCGCTCCTGGATCACGGATCCGCGGCGCTGGCCGCCATGCCTGCGGGTTTCGTCGGCACGGTGCAGAACCTCACGCCGGACGGAATGCCCACCGACTCCGACCGCCAGAGGGACGCGGGCGCCAAGCTCTACGAGGCGCGATTGGCCCGGATCGCCCGCGAATCGGACGGCCTTGAGCAGGACTGGGTGCAGTTCCTCACGGATTTCTGGGATGGTCATGTCGAGGGGACCTTTGATCGGGGCTGGTACGCCCTGTGGGTTCCTGGCGCCATGGTGGGCAAACCTTGGCCTGGGAATGAGGATCTGTACGCCCGCTTCCAGGCCACCGCCGCGCGGTTGCGAACCGAATTCCAGGCGGCGCGGGATGACGCGCGTCAGGCGGGCGTTTTCCCCGGAACCGAGCGCGATCTGCGGAAGAAATACCGCTTGGACTACCCCGGCTGGGACCGCTGAGCTCGGCTCTACACTAGGAGCATGATTCCCGTCCTCACCGCGGAGGAGATGCGGCAGCTCGAACGCGAGGCCATCGCCTCCGGGCGCGTGTCCTCGCTGGAATTGCAGGAGCGCGCGGCGCGGGGCGCGGCCTCCCTGATACCTGCCGGTCTGCCCGTGGAAGTGATTGCCGGCCCGGGCAACAACGGCGGGGACGCGCTCGCCGTGGCGCGGCTGCTGAAGGCGCGCGGCGAACAGGTGCGCGTCTTCGCGCTCAACCCTTCCTGGACCGGGGATGCGGCGATCCAGGCCGGACGATGGACCGGACCCGTCCTGACGCCCCAATCGCCCGCCCGCGAAGCCTTCGCGGAAGAGGCGTTCTTCGTGGATGGCCTTTTCGGTCTGAGCGCGAACCGGCCGCTGAAGGGCGTCGCGGCCGAGTGGCGCGATGGGATGGACGGGCGGCGCGTCCTCGCGCTCGATCAGCCCAGTTGGCTGAAGCCGGATGATCCCGACGGGACGGGTCCTGGCGTGAGTCTCACGGCCTGTTTCGGCGCGCTGAAGCTGTGCCACGCCCTGGAGCCTTCGCGGTCCCGGTGCGGCGAGATCCATGTGGTGGACCTCGGGATTGAAACGGGCCGGGTTTCGCACCGGCTTGTGGACGAACCCATCTTGCCGAGTCCGGCGTGGGACGCGTACAAGCGGACTCGTGGCCATGTGGCCATCCGCGCGGGGAGCGTGGGCATGAGCGGAGCGGCGGTGCTCGCGGCGCTGGGAGCGCTGCGCGCGGGCGCGGGTCTCGTCACCGTGCTCGCGGATGCGGAGATTCGCGCCGAGATCGCCAGTCAGATCCCGGAAGCGATGGTCCGTCCCTGGACCGGCTCGATCCCCGATGGGGTGGATGTGTTGCTCGTCGGCCCGGGCGGCGTGACGGAGATCCCGGCCTGGGCCGGGCCGCTGGTGCTGGATGCCTCCGCCTTGCAGGAAGGCGAAGGTTACCGGTGGATGGCGCGGCGGGACACGATCCTCACGCCTCATCCCGGGGAGTTCGCGCGCCTCTTCGGTACGCCCAAACAGACGCGCGTGAAGGATCGCCTGGATCAGACCCGCGCCTTGAGGGGTCCTGGCGTCTGCCTACTCAAGGGTCCCCAAAGTCTCACGGTGGGCGGCGGGCTCGACGAAGCCTGGATCAACGACACCGGCCACTGGGGTCTCGCCACCGGCGGCACGGGGGACTTCCTCGCGGGCATGGTCGCAGGCCTGCGCGCGCAGGGACTCGAACCCCGCCAAGCGGCGGCCAGCGCGGCCTGGCTCCACGGCGCCTGCGCGGATCGCCTTGGGCCTGGGCCGCTGCTGCCGAGGGACCTCGCGGAAGAACTGCCGAAGCTGTTGAGGGACCTCTATGCCTGATCGTTTCCTCGCCGACGAACTTGAGACCGAGGCGCTGGCCGCCGATCTCGCGAAAGCCACGCCCAGCGGCGGCGTCTGGCTTCTGCGTGGCGAGCTCGGCGCGGGCAAGACCACCTGGACTCGAGGCTTCGTGCGTGGCCTGGGCGGCGATCCCGAGCAGGTGGCCTCGCCCACCTACGCGGTGCTCCACCGCTACGACACGCCGCGCGGCAGGGTCTTCCACCTGGATCTCTACCGCCTCGGTCCCGACGGCGCCTGGGGCCTGGGTTTGGACGAGGAGTTGAAGGCGGAGGATTTCCTCGTCGCCGAATGGCCCGGCGAAGGTGGGCCGTGGGAAGGGCGATGGACGGGACGGCTCGCGCTCGCCTCCGACGCCGCAGGACGCCGGGCGGATTGGACACTGACTGACCCGACGCCTGCGGGATGATGGAGCCATGGTCCTGATCGTTCTCGCCGTCCTCATCCTGCTGGTGGCCTTCGTGGCGGCCCTTGGCGCGTGGCGCAAACCCGCTGCGGACACGGCTCCGGTGGACGCGCTGCGCCGGGATCTGGCTTCCGGCCTCGGCGAACTGAAACCCCTTCACGAGGCCACGGCGCGCATCAGCCGCGACCTGGAAGGTCTCAAAGGCGCCCAGGCCGAATCACTGGCCGCCCGCTTCAAGGAGCTGAACGACGCCATCCAGAGAGCCCTCGCGGAAGCGCGAAAAGAGCAGGGAGCCCAGCTCCTGGCGGTGCAGGACCGCGTGGACGCGCGGCTCCTCATCATCCAGAAGGGCAACGACGAGAAGCTGGAGCAGATGCGCCGCACCGTGGACGAGAAGCTCCACGACACGCTGGAGAAGCGCCTCGGCGAATCCTTCAAGCTCGTGTCCGAACGCCTGGAGCTGGTCCAGCAAGGGCTTGGCGCCATGCAGAACCTCGCCAACGATGTGGGCGGGTTGAAGCGCGCGCTCACCAATGTGAAGACCCGCGGCGTCATGGGCGAGGCCCAGCTCGGCGCGCTGCTGGAGCAGTTCCTCGCGCCGGGGCAGTACGCCGCCAATGTGAAGATCCGCCCGCGGTCGAATGAGATCGTCGAGTTCGCCGTGAAGCTGCCGGGTGGCGAAGAGGGTGAGACGGTGTGGTTGCCGGTGGACGCCAAGTTCCCCACGGAGGACTACCAGCGCCTCATGGAGGCCTACGAGGTCGGGGACCTGCCCTCCGTCGAACGCGCGGCGCAGGCGCTGGAGGCGCGTCTCCTAGGACAAGCGCGGGACATCCGGGACAAATACATCGCGCCGCCCCTCAGCACGGATTTCGCACTGCTCTTTCTGCCCTTCGAAGGCCTCTACGCCGAAGCGCTCCGCCGCCCGGGTCTTCTGGAGCGCCTGCAGCGGGATTGCAAAGTGACGCTCGTGGGGCCGACGACGCTCACCGCCTTCCTCAACAGCCTCCAGGTGGGCTTCAAGACGCTGGCGATCTCCAAGAAGAGCGGTGAAGTCTGGAAGACGCTCGGCGCGATCAAGGCCGATTTCGGCAAGTTCGGGGAGGCTCTGGAAGCCTTGGACAAGAAGCTGGATGAGGCGAAGTCCAAGCTGGGCGCGGCCTCGGAGCGGCGGCGCATGCTGTCCGACAAGCTCAAGAAGGTGGAGGCCCTTCCCGAAGCCGAGGCCCAGGCCGTGCTCGGCATGGAAGCCGCCGACTCAGAAGAAAGCTGACTTTTCTTGGCTTTCTGATACAACCTCCGCAGGAAGAACCGCTTCCGGCGCGAGGCGCCCATGTCGAACCGCAAGGACAGGCACGGTCCGGGCGAGGTCATCGCCGTGGACCGGAACTATGTCCCGATGCAGGAATGCTCACGCCGTCACGCCATCCGCGCGGTGGCCGCGGGGCGGGCCTGGGTGCTGGACGCGGCGAGCCTGGAGCGCCGGGCGGAACTGGCGGAAGTCATCGAGCTCATCGTCTTCCCCCACGCCGCAGCCTGCAACGAGAGCAAGTTCCTCATGGGGCGCCTGGAGCGCCGCGTCCGCAAGCGGGATGGTCATGTGTGCCAGTACGAAGGGTGCGGCCACAAAGCCACGACCGTGGACCATGTGGTTCCGCTCTGCCAAGGCGGCCAGAACACCTGGCAGAACCTCGTCGCCTGCTGCCTCTCCTGCAACCAGAAGAAGGG
>CAZKIM010000041.1:0-15461 GCA_964552855.1 uncultured Solibacteraceae bacterium
AGCATGAAACCGAAGGACGCCAAGTGGCTCGCCGAATACGGCCGCGCCTACCTGGCCGCCGGGGATCAGGCGCGGGCCAAAGCCTGCTTCAAGGACGCGGAAGAGCGCGAATCCAACGATGGGGAAGTCCTGCGCCTCATCGCCGTGGGCTGGCTCAAGAACGGCTTCAAGAACGAGGCGCTCGAAACCTACGAGAAGATCCTCAAGCGGGATCCCAAGAACAAGGACGCCCTCGTCGCCTCGGCCCAGGACCTGGCCGCGGTGGTCATGCCCCAGTACGCGGACCAGTTCATGGCCCAGTACGCCAAGCTGGAGAACGACGACTGGGAGAAGTTCCTCCTCTTCGGCAAGGCCTACCTGAACGCCGGGCTCCGGGAAAAGGCCGCCTATTGGTTCGCCAAGGCCGTCGCCGCGAAACCCGGCGAGGAAAAGATCTACCTGGAGATCTCCAAGGCCTACGCCGATAGCCAGGCCTTGATGTAGACGGGACTAACCGGCCTCCGCGCCTTGCCGTAGCTTGGCGAGCTTGGAGAAGCGATGAGCATCCTTACCGATTCTGAACACCGCGTCCGCGAAGGCTGGAAGGCCGGCGGCTTCGTGCTCGCGTTCATCGCGCTGGTCGTCCTGATCAATGTGGTGTTCAAGGGCCTGTTCCACATCAAGCACATGAACGAGTTGGTCAATGTGGCCCTCAGCACGGCCATCGGTCTGGGAGCGGCCTGGATCTGCCTCGCCTTCGAGAAGAAACCCCTCTCCGACATCGGCTACCGGCTCAATGGCCGGTGGGGGAAGGAACTGGTCTGGGGCGTCCTGGGCGGCGCGGCGATCATGGGCGTGACGGCCCTCGCGGCGTTCTTCGCTGGGGGCTTCCACTGGGTCAAGGGCACGGCGGATTTCCACGCGGTGGCCTGGGGGCTCCTGCTCTTCATCCTCGTCGGCTTCAACGAGGAGACGCTTTTCCGCGGCTACCTCTTTCAGCGCCTCGTGGGCGGCCTTGGTGAATGGCCAGCCCAGCTTCTGATGGCGTTCTTTTTCGCTTTCGCCCACTGGCATAACCCGGGCATGACGGGCGCGACCAAGATCTGGGCCACGGTGAACATCGCCCTCGCCGCGATCCTGCTGGGCCTGTGCTACCTGAAGACGAAGAGCCTCGCGCTGCCCATCGGCGTCCACATCGGCTGGAACTTCACGCAGGGAAACATCCTGGGCTTCGGCGTGAGCGGCACGACGGACGCGAAAGGGCTGCTGACGCCGGTCTTCGGCGCCAAGCCCGAATGGCTCACCGGCGGGGCCTTCGGCCTGGAGGCGAGCCTGCCCTGTGTGATCGTCTGCCTCGCGGCCATCGTCGCGCTGCTGATGTGGAAGGGCCGACCTTCGACAGGCGTCAGCGCCGATCGGTCCACTGCCCCGGCTTCTTGAAGGCCTGGGAGAGGATGAGGCGGAATTCCGGCGTGGGCTCGAAGCCCATGCCGCGGTAGAGGGCTTCGGCGTCCTTGCTGGCATGGAGCTCGACCATCTCCAGGCCGAGGCTCCGGGCCCCGTCCAGGGCGGCTTCGGTGAGGGCGCGGGCGAGACCCTGACCCCGGGCCTCTTTCGCCACATACACATTGAAAAGGTAGCCGCGCACGCGCTGGGGCGTGAGCGGGGAAGGCAGGGCTTCCTTCAATTCCAGCATCGCGCCGCCGAGGACCGCGCCGTCCGCCTCCGCGATCCAGCCGCGCACCTGGCCCGTGGTGAGCCAGCTCCGCAGCAGCGCGCGGAACTCCGGCTCCATGCGCGCGAGGCCGGCCTCGTCGCCGTAGGCCATGTCGCGGAACATGGCGACGCGATGACCCACATGGGTTTCAAGATCGGCGAGGGTGGAAGGTCGGATCGTCGTGGCCATAGAGGGTAGTCTAGGACCATGCGCTACGCCGCCCTCGCCTCGGGCTCCAAGGGGAATTGCCACGCCTTTTGCGCGGGCGGGCGCGCGCTGCTCATTGACGCGGGGATCTCCCTGGCCCAAGTGAAGGCGCGCCTCGCGCTTTGCGGATTGGACGCGGGCGCCGTGGGCGCGGTGGCGCTCACCCACGAGCACTCGGATCACCGGGCGGCCGTGGGCGTCCTCGTCCGCAACACGGACTGGGCCTTCCTCGCCACCAAGGAGACGAAGCTCGCCGTGGAACTGGCCGTCGGCGAGACGATTCCCGCCTCGCGCTGGATCGAGGCGCGGGCCGGGCACGCCCTGGCATGGGAAGGGTTCCGCGTGATGCCCTTCTCGCTGCCCCACGACGCGGTGGATCCCGTGGCCTTCCGGGTGGAAGCCGGTGGCTGCGCGGCGGCCGTGGTGACGGACCTCGGCCACGGCACCGCCCTCGTCGCGGATCACTGCTCGGACCTGGATCTGCTGGTGCTGGAAGCGAATCACGATGTCGAGATGCTTCGCACCGGTGCCTACCCCGACGCGCTGAAGGCCCGCATCCTCAGCCGCGTGGGACACCTCTCCAACGCGGCCATGGCCGAGTTGCTGGCGCGGGTGCTCTCGCCGCGTCTGCGCATGGTGGTGCTCGCCCACTTGAGCGAGCAGAACAACCATCCCGACCTGGCGCGGCTCGCGGCGGAGGAAGCCCTTCGCGGCGCGGCCGCGGCGCTGCACCTCGCCACCCAGAGCGCGCCAATGGGTCTGGAGCTCGCCTGGGACCAGGCCGGATGAAGCGCACGGCCCTCCTGCTCCTGCTGGCCGCTGGACCCGCGTTCGCGCAGAGCTTCGCCGATGGCTCCACCTTCGGCGGCTCCCGCGTGTTCTCGCTGGGGGCGGATCCCTCCGCCAATCCGGCCCGCTTCGATCAACTGCCCCAAGGCCTCTACCTGGCCGCGGATCTGGGCGATCTGAAGCCGCGCGGCGCGAAGGACGCGTCGGACGCGGTTCTCGCCGCGGAGAGCGACGCGAGCCTGGTGCCGTCGGCGCTCTCCTCCTACGCCGACCATCCGTGGACGCAGCGCGAAAAGGTCTATGGCCTCGCCTGGGCCTGGACCGGCGGCATCCGCTTCGGCTACACCCGCTCGGACCTTCGCGGCACCTTCGCCACCACGGACCTGGGCCTGCCCCAGCTCAGCCTCGACGCGCGGGCGGCGGTGGTGGATCGCCTCTACGCGGGCGCGGGCAGCCAGGCGGGAAGGACCGCCTTCGGCTTCACCGTCCGGCTGGAACGCGCACGGTTCGGTCAGCAGACCTTCGTTCTCGCGCCCACGCCCGGGCAGACGCCCTTGGGCGATCCTTCCGCGCCCCTGGATGGCGTCCCTTTCACGGACTCCGTCACTTCCGCGACCGTGGACCTCGGCCTCGTCCAGGAACTCGGAACGGGCGCCCGCTTCGGACTCAGCCTCGATCGCCTCACGCCGCGCCGCTTTGGCGACCTCAAGGAAGATCCCCAAGGCCGGGCCGGGCTGCAGGTGGATCTTGGCGCGTCGCTGAAGTTCTCCGTGGAGTCGGATCTCAACGCCGCCGAGCGCCTGCCCTTCGCGGTGAAGGCGCGGACTCAGGGTGCGAGCCTGCTGATCCAGGTGACGCCCGCCGCCTTTCTCACCCTCGGCGCCGAGCGCCATCGCTTCGCGGGCGCGCCCGCCAACACGGTGCTGGGCGCGGCCTTCCATTGGCGGGCAGCTCCACTCCTGTTCTCGCTGGGCTTCCGCTTCGGCGATGACCGGCCCCTCGCCTCCGCCGCCTTCCGCCTGCCTGGAGCTTCCTGATGCTGCTTTGCCCCCCCGCCCTTCAAGCGCCCGCGCCCCAACCTTCGTTGCAGGAGGTGGTGGATCGCTTTGACGCGGCCCAGGCGGCGGTGCAGACGCTGGAGACGCCCTTCACCCTCATCATGAAGCGCGCGCTGCTGAAGACGCCCACGACGATGAAGGGCACGCTCTACCTCCAAGGCTCGGACTTCGCCCACTTCGCCTTCGCGCCGCCGGAGGATCTCGTCCTCCACCTCACGCCCAAAGAGCTGCTCTCCTACAGCCCCTCGGCCAAGCAGGGCGAGCGGTTGAAGGTCGGCCACATCATCCACGCCAACCGCAAGTTCCTCGGCCTCGGCCAAAAGCTGAGCTACCTCGCCCAGTATTTCGAGATCGCGCTGGGCAGCTCCTCGGAGGTGCCCGGCACCTGGTTCCTCGCCCTCACGCCCCGGACCCTCGGCATGAAGCGGCGCATGCAGGCCCTGGATCTCTGGGTGGACCAACGGACCTGGCTGCCGCGCCGCGTGCTCTGGGTGGACCGGGGCGGGGACAGCTGGCAGCTGGATCTCGGCGCGCTCCGCATCAACCAGCCCCTGCCCGCGGCCGTCACCGGCTTCCAGATCCCCGAGGGCACCCCCCTCGCCAAGTCCTTCACCTTCTTCGCCACACCGCACAAGTAGCGGTAGACTTTCCCACCTAGCTCCTCAGGGATGATGCCGATGATCGTGGTGTGCCCGGCCTGCCAAGCCCGCTTCCAATACGACGAGCAACGCTTCGAAGGCGTGCCGAAGAAGCGCTTCAAATGCCCGAAGTGCGCCCATGTGTTCGAGGTGGCCAACCCGGCCATGACCTCGCCCGTGCCGGACGCCACCACGGCGCTCCCGGACCTGCCAAGCGAAGTGCCGATGACGACGACGCTGCGCTCGCCCTACATGGACGGGCCGGGCGGTCCACCCTCCGGCACCCACACCCAGCGCAGCGAGCGCGAAGCCATGCTCGCCGCCGCGGGCATTGATCCCAATTCCGGGATGCCCGTGGGCCTGCGCTTCAGCGTGGCCATCGTCGCCGGTCCGCTCGCCTCCTCCGTCCATCCGCTGGAAAAGCCCTTCAACACCATCGGCCGCGAGGAAGGCGATGTGGTGTCCAAGGATCCGGAAGTGAGCCGTCGCCACGCGGCGCTCGAGATCCGACGGGATGGCACCGTCTGGCTCTCGGATCTCCAGAGCACCAACGGCACCTTCGTTTCCGGGCAGCGTCTCGAGCGCACCGTCCAGATCGGCCACCAGGATGAATTCACCTGTGGCAACAGCACCTTCATGCTCGTGGTGCGGGACCTCAACGAATTCCCCATGCACTAGAGGCGCTCGATGGCTCAGGATCCCTACGCCCGTTACCTCCAACAGGCTGAAGAACTCTTCGCCAGCGGCGAAGTCATTCGCGCCGGACAGATCTGGCAGGCCGTGCTCAAGCAGGTGCCCGATCACGCCGCCGCCCGGGAGGGTCTGCTGCGGGTGAAAACGGCCCTGGACGCCCAGGCCGCCGAAGCCGCCGCCACCCACCGTCGGATGACGGACAGCTCCGTCGAGGTTCCAATCTTCCGGGACGCTGCGCCCGCCGCGCCCGAACCCGCGCCAGTGCCTACTCCAGCGCCCGCCCCGGCTCCGGTGGCGGAAGCGCCCGCGCCTTCTCCCGCCCTGAAGGCCACCGAACCCATCCCCGCGCCCAAGGCGGCGCTGATGGACGAGGACACCCAGGACAAGCTTCTGCGGGAAGGCTGCACGCTCTACGACATGGGCCAAGTGGAGGATGCGCTCCACAAGTGGAACCAGCTCCTCGCCGCCGTGCCGGATCACGCCATGGCGCTCCAATACGCCCAGGGCGCGCGCCAGGAGCTGGGGCTTCCCCTGGACGGGTCCGTGTCGCCCGCGGCTCCGGCCCCGGTCCATCCTGTCACTCAGGAAGTGCCCCTCTACAGCCAGGCCGAAGAGCACGCGGACAAGCTGCTCCGGGAAGGCTGCCTGCTCTACGACATGGGCCTGCCGGAAGAGGCCGTTGGCAAATGGAAGCAGGCGCTGGAACTGGCGCCGCACCGGAGCGACATCCAGAGTTTCCTGGACAATGCCCATCGCGAGATGGCCGAAGCGCAGGCTGCGCCCGCCGCCGCACCCGTGGTCGCGCCGACGGCCTCCCCCGCCGATGACAAGGTGAAGCAGGCCGAGCACCTCATGGGCATGCAGCGCTTCCAGGAGGCGGCCTTCACCTTCCAGCAGGCGCTGGAGCTCGCCCCGGGGCATCCCGCCGCCAAGGCCGGGCTCCTGCGCGCCCAGGCGGCCCAGGGCACGCCCGCGCGGCCAACGGCCACCCGGGATTCCGGCCCCATCCGCATCGAGATGGATCGTCCCGATCCCGAGCCGGAGCGGGCGCCCGAAGCGCCTTCCGCGCCCGTCGCCGCCCAGCCCCCCGCCGCGCTCACCAAGCCCGCGCCCGCGCCCCGCGCCGGGTTGCAGGTGAAGGTGCCCGAGAGCCTCGATGTCTCCAAGATTCCGGACTGGGTGAAGGATCCCAAGCTCTGGGTGGGCGCCGCCGCCGCCATCGCCCTCATCGTCGTCGGCACCCTCTGGTACCAGAGCCACGCGCGGGATTCCCAGCTCGCCTCCGATGTGGCCGCCGCGCACCGCGCCGCCGTGGCCAAGGCGCTGCGCGACGCCGAGGTGCCGAGCCTCGCGGAAAGCCCGTCCAGCATACTGTCGGAAGCCAAGAGCGCCCTTGGCGAGGGTGACGCGGTGCGCGCCTACCTTCGCGCGCAGACCCTCGTGAAGCGCGATCCCTCCAACGGCGCCGCCGCGCAGCTCATGGACCAGGCCAAAACCGCCCTTGCCACCTCGGGCCTCGTGGGCGCCACGGCGGAGGAGTATCACAAGCACATTCAGGAAGGGGATCTGGACCAGGCGGGCAAGGTGATGGACGCGCTTCTGCGCGCCAACCCGGATGATCCGACGCTGCGAGCCCAGGCGCTGCGCCTCTCCCTCCGTCTCGCCGAGGACCACGCCTCCCAAGGCCGCTGGAGCGACGCCCAGGGGGATCTGGAACGGGGCCGCGCGCTCGCCCCCGATGATCCGGCCTGGTCGGGCCGCATGGCGCTCCTGTCCAAGATCCAGGGCATGTCCAAGGGTGACCGTCCCCTCTGGATCGCCCTGCTGGGCTGATTTTCGCGGACGACATGGAACGGCGCGCCTGCCCCAGCTGCCAGACCCGGCTTTCGCCCCTCGCCATGGAATGCCCCACCTGCGGGCTCGTTTTCGCCCGGGCGGAACGGCCTCGGCCCCTGCTCTTCCAGGCCTCCGGGCTGATCTCGCCCAAGGGCGCCGACGCCACGCCCCGCGCGGTGGCGATCCAGGCTCCGGCCCTGGGGCGTGTGCAGCCGCTACCGCCGCCGGAAGCGGCGCCGGTGCTCCCGCCGGTGGAACACTCCTTTCATCCGCTGGACCTCCTGGACTCCGCGCTCCACACCTTCGAGCCCGATCCTTCCACCGCCTCTTTCGTTCCGCTGCTGCTCGTGGAAGTCGGCGAGGCCTGCCTGCTTGCGGCGTTGAACCTCGCGCTGGCCCTCGCCCTCAGCCTCTCTTTGCACGCGCCGATCTCGCGAATCTTCGCCGAGGCCTGGCCCGTGGTGCTGCCCGCCCACCTCGCCCTGTCCTGGGCCTTCCTCATGGTGCCCCTCGTGATCGCGGGGCAGTCGCCCCTCATGGGCCACTGGAACCTCGTCGTGGCCGAGGACGAACCCGAGCGGCGCATGGTCTTCAGCCTGCTCCACCTGCTTTCGGTGGCGCTGTTCCCCTTGAGCATCCTCTGCATGATCCTGAGCCCGCGGCACCAGACCCTCGCCGAATACCTCTCGGGCCAGGAGATCCTTTCGCGCCCGGAACCGCGCCTGCGGTAGCCGGAAGCCCTACTCGGGAATCGGATCCAGGTGGTAGGGCACCGAGATCACGATGGTCTTGGGCTTGGCGAGGAGCGAACCCTTGATCCGCAGGGCCGTCTGGTTGTGGAGCAGGTGCTCCCACCAATGGCGCGTGACGAATTCCGGGATGATCACCGTCGTGATGAATTCGGGCTCCGCCTTCCGCATGCGGTCCAGTTCCTCCAGGATGGGTTCCACGACCTTGCGGTAGGGGCTGCGGATGACGCGCAGAGGAATGCCTTCGCAGTAGGTGGGCCAGTCTGCCTGCAGCTTCTGGAAGGCCACGCTGTCCTTGCCATAGTGGTCCGGAAAGTCCACCGTCAGCGCCTCCACCTCGCCGTGCTCGCCGATGAGCTTGGCGTAGTTGAGGGCCTGGATGACGCCGTGGTGGATGCCGCTCACGAGCACGACGACGCGGTTGCGCCGCTCCAGCGAGAACTCCGTGCGCGACGCCGCCAGCTTGGACTTCACGCGGATGTAGTGCCGGTGGATGTTGGAGAAGGTGATGATGAGGGCGGGCAGGAGCAGGACCACCACCCAGACGCCGTGGGTGAACTTGGTGGCCACGATGACGCACATGACGATGAAGGTCGTGGTGGCGCCAAGCCCATTGATGAAGGCCTTGAGCCGCCAATGCGGTCCCTTCTCCCCGCGCCAGTGGAAGACCATGGAGGCCTGGCTCAGGGTGAAGCCGATGAACACGCCGAGGGCGTAAAGGTCGAGCAGGTGGTCTTCGTGGGCGCCGAAGCCCACCACGAGCGCGGCTGCGGCGATGGAGAGGATGAAGATGCCGTTGCTGAACACGAGCCGGTCACCCTGGCTCGTGAACTGGCGCGGCAGGAAGCCATCCTTCGCCATGAACGCCGCGAGACGCGGGAAGTCCTGGTAGCTCGTGTTGGCCGCCAGGATCAGGACGGCGGTCGTGAAGCCCTGGGCCATCAGCCAGAAGACGCGGCCCAACCCGGAATGTCCGCCGACGATCGTGCGGATGAGCGTCGAGAGCAGCGTCTCGTGGGCGCCGGAGAAATAGGTGAGGCCATAGCGGTTCGAGAAGAAGGTGATGCCGAGGAACATGGTGCCGAGCAGGAACACCATGAGCCGCATGGTGCGCACCGCGTTCACGGGCGCGGGGTCCTTGAAGGCCGCGACGCCATCCGAGAGCGCCTCGACACCCGTCAGAGCCGTGCACCCCGCGGAGTAGGCGCGGGCGAAGAGCCAGATGCCCGCCAGCTTGCCGGTGGTCGAGAGGGTCGGCACCGTGCGCTCGATGTGGGCCATCAGATCCGCGTCCGTGCCCGTGAGCGCGCGGAAGGTGCCGATGCCGATGACGATGAGCACGCAGGAGATGAACCCGTAGGTGGGCAGCGCGAAGAGCGCGCCGCTCTCCTTGACGCCCCGCAGGTTCATGACGGCGATGAACCCGATGAAGACCAGCGCCAGCGCCACGCGATGCGGGTCCATGCTGGGAAAGGCCGAGATGATGGCGCTGATGCCGGCCGAGACGGACACCGCCACCGTGAGGATGTAATCAATGAGCAGGCTCGCGCCCGCGGCCTGGGCCGCGGTTTCGCCCAGGTTGTCCTTCGTCACCAGGTAGGCGCCGCCCCCGCCGGGATAGGCCCGGATCGTCTGGCTGTAGCTCATGAGCAGCATGAGCAGGAGGGCCGTGATGCCGAGCGCCGCGCCCCAGGACCAAGTCATGGCCCCGACGAGCAGCGCGCCGCCCAGCCCCGCGCCAGGCCCCGCGAGGCTGATGGCCTCCATGATGGACTGCGTGCCGTAGGCGACGGAGGAGAGCGCGTCCGAGCTGAAGACCGCGAGCCCCACCGGAACGCTGATCTTCGTGTGGTGGAGCTCTTCGCTCGCCAGGCGGCGGCCGATGAGGAGGCGACGGAAGTTCGGCATGGGGCGTTGCTTTCAGTTCAGCGGGCGAGGAGCCAGAGCCCCATCAGTGTGAGGCCCAAACCCAGCAGCTTGCCCGCATCCAGGCTCTCTTTGAAGAGAAACCAGCCCGCCAGCGCCACCAAAATGAAATTGGCGTTCATGACCGCCACGGCGAGCCCCCCCTTGGCGCCCCGGGCGAAGGCTTCATTCAGGAAGATGAGGGCGATTCCGGTGGCGACTCCGGCGACCACCGCCCAGGCCATTCCACCCCCGCGCAAGGCCGGCTGGCCCCGGCGCAGCCATTCCAGCACCGCGAAGGGCGTCTCGCCGAGGACGACGCCCAGCAGCACCGCCGCGGGGCTGAGGCCCTTCACGGCCGCGCCCTTCATGCCGAAGTTCGCGACAGCCATCACGAGGAACGCCGCGAAGGCCCAGCCGACCCATGCCATGACACGCTCCTTCTCGCGGGTTCAGGGTCGCATCATGGCACGAACCCGTGACAAACCGGCGGCTTGCCCCGAGGTAGGATCGCCGTCACATTTCCCTTCCCCGTCGCACCCTACTTTCCATCCCCCCGGGGAATTCCTTTCCACCAGGGCCGAAGGGCCCCCATCGCGGCACGCGCCGCAAGGAGCACCACCATGAACCGCCGCATCGCTTCTCTCGCCACCCTCTTCGCCGCCGGCGCCTTCGCCGTCGCCGCCACCCCCGCCACCACCACCGCCCGCACCTCCAGCGACACCTCGCTCATGCAGAAGGGCTGCGGCGGCGACAAAGGCTGTGGCGGCAGCAAGGGCTGCGGCTCCGACAAGGCCAAGACCGCGGATAAGAAAGCCGACAAGAAGGACGCCAAGCAGGCCTCCTGCTCCGGCGACAAGAAGAAGGCCGATAGCAAGGACAAGAAGCAGGCCTCCTGCTCCGGCGACAAGGGCAAGAAGGACGCCTCCTGCGGCAAGGGCTCCTGCGGCTCCGCCAAGTAAGGCTTGATCCACCGGAAGGGGGGCTTCGCGGCCCCCCTTTCTTTATCCTGTCCCTCTTTCTTGAACCTGAAAGACGCGATGGATTCTCCGAACCTCCAGCCGAGCTACTTCACAGGTGTCGGCGTCGGCCTGCGCCGCCCCCATCTGGAGGAAGTGGCGGCCCTCGCCTCCGCGCCGGTCCCCTTCTGGGAGATCGCGCCGGAGAATGTCGTGGGTCAGGGCGGCACCAAGGCGCGCCAGGCCTGGACCATCCTGGAACGCGATCCTGTCATCAGCCACGGCCTCTCCATGTCCATGGGCGGTTTCGACGCCTGGGCGGACGAGACGCTGGACGAGCTCGCCGCGTTCCTCAAGCGCACGCGGTCGCCCTGGCACAGCGAGCACCTCTGCTGGACGAGCGTGGGCGGCGCGAACACCCACGAACTGCTGCCGATGCCCTTCACGAAGGCGGCCGTGGCGCATACGACCGATCGCGTGAAGCGGCTCCAGGACCGCCTGCCCGTGCCCTTCCTGCTGGAGAACATCAGCTGGTACGCCGAGCTCGGCGAAGGCGAGATGAGCGAGCACGACTTCCTGAACGAAGTGCTGGAACGCGGCGACTGCGGCTGGCTGCTGGACATCAACAACATTTATGTGAACAGCCGCAACCACGGCTTCGATCCGAGGGCCTTCCTCGATGGCCTGCCCTTGAACCGCGTGGCCCAGATGCACATCGCCGGGCACACCTGGGACGAGGAGGATCAGCTCATCATTGACAGCCACGGCGCACCCGTCATTGATCCGGTGATCGAGCTCTTCCAGTGGGTGCTGCCAAAGATCTTCGACGCCACCGGCCGCGCCGTGCCCGTGCTGCTGGAGCGGGACAACGCGATTCCGCCGCTGAGTGAGCTGCTCGCCGAGCGGGACACGCTCCAGGCCGCCTACGACGCGGCGCTCGCGCCCTTCGTGGAGACGCGCGCATGAGCCGCACCGAAGCGCTCCAAAGCGTCTTCAGCGACCTCGTGCTGGACGCGGATGTCTCCACCTTCCGCCAGGATCCCATCGCCTTCGCCGCGTCGCGCGGGCTGGAGCCGGGGGACGCCCGCGCGATGCAACGCTGGCAGCGCCGCCTCCTCACCTACCGCGCCCTCGTGCGCTTCGCCCTCAGCGATCCGCTGCCCGACTGCTTCCCCATCGCGAAGGCCGCGCTGGGCGAGGACTGGGATGACTGCGTGGACGCCTTCCTTGATTCGCGCACCATCCAAAGCCCGTACTACCGGCACATCCATCCCCACTTCGTGGAATGGCTCGCGAGCTCCGCCTGGGGCCAGGATCGGTGGCCCTTCCTCCTCAGCCTCGCCCACTTCGAGTACCTGGAGCTCGAGGTGCTGCGCGCGCCGGAGGATGAAGCGGCTGAGTTGGAAACGACGCCCACGGCGAAGCATCGCGTCGCCTTCTCCGGCAGCGCCCGCAACCTCGCCTACCCGTGGCGTGTGCAGGACGCCACTGAAGAGGCGCCCGAGCCAGCCGAAGGCACGGCCCTTCTCTTCTGCCACCGCCTGCCGGATGGCCGCTACCACCAGCGGGAACTGGACGGCCCCGAAAGCGCCTTCCTGACGCGGCTTCTGGCGGAGGCGGCCATCGGCGACGCCGCGGAAGCCATCGGATTGTCGTTGGATGACGCCTTCCCGCTGCTGGAAGAGCTTCGATCCCAAGGCGCCGTCCTGGGGTATCGCTAAAGCGTTTTCACCACGGAGACACGGAGAGCACGGAGGGGCGCCGACCCACCAGGCCTGGACCCGCCGCCCGCGGCGGCCTTCGCGCATCGCGCGAAGGTGGAAGGGGTCGGGAGCGGCGCTTTCACACGCTTGCGCGTGACCACGCCGCTCCCGACCCCTTCCCAGTCCAGGCCGACGATGAGCCTCGTCCTCTTGTGTCCTCCGTGTCTCTGTGGTGAATTTTCTTTCGGCTCCGCACGCCTAGCCGACCCCATGGGACACTAGACGGCTGAGGTTGCCATGCCCCGTTTCCCCAAGGCCGTTGGCCGTGAAGTGCTGGAGGGCCATCCGCGCCTGCCGGAGTGGATCACCCGTGAGAAGGTGAACTTGCGCGATCTGCACACGATGAAGGTGGACCTGCGGGACAGCCACTTGCACACGGTCTGCGAAGAGGCGCGCTGCCCCAACCGCGCCCACTGCTTCAGCCACGGCACCGCCACCTTCCTGCTCATGGGCGACACCTGCACGCGCGCCTGCGGCTTCTGCGCCATCAAAAGCGGCAAGCCGAACGCGCTGGATCCGCATGAACCCGAAGCCACGGCGGAGCGGGTCGCCTCGCTGAATCTACGCTACGCCGTGCTCACGAGCGTGAACCGCGACGACCTGCCCGATGGCGGCGCCGCCCACTTCGCGGCCACGGTCTCCGCCATCCGCAAGCGCTGCCCGCAGACCCAAGTGGAAGTCCTCACGCCCGACTTCATGGGCGACCTGGACGCCGTCGCCCAAGTGGTGGCCAGCGGCCCCGCCGTCTTCAACCACAACACGGAGACCGTGCCCAGCCTCTACTCCGTCGTGCGCCCCGCGGGCCGCTTCCCCCGCACACTCGCCGTGCTGAAGGAAGCCCGCCATCTCGGGCGTTCCCTCTTCGGCGACGCCTTCAAGACCAAGAGCGGCCTCATGCTGGGCCTGGGCGAGACCCGCGAGGAACTGCTGGAGGTCTTCGCGGCGCTGCGCGAAGTGGAGGTGGATATCCTCACCCTCGGCCAATACCTGCGCCCCACCCGTCACCAGCTCCCCGTGAAGCGCTATGTGCACCCCGACGAATTCGCCGCCCTGGCCCAGGATGCCAAAGCCATGGACTTCCCAACCGTCTACGCCGGGCCGCTGGTGCGCAGCAGCTTCAACGCGTTTGAAGTGGCGAGTGTGGAAGGCATCAGCATCGCGTAACGGCGGCGATCAAATCCAGCCTCCAATGAAGCTGTGGAAATAGAAAAGAAGACCAAGGGTTGTAATCCACCACGCAGCTGCTGTCGAAATCCCTACAATCAACGCCCTGGTCTGAGTCATTCCTTTTCTTCGTCGAAGAAGGAGGAAAGAAAAAATGGATGACACAGCAAATGTGCTTCCATAGGAATACAGATGCACCTGAAATCCTAGGCCATTGCTATTGATGACGCGCACGCCGTACCAGTCAGCAAAAAACACCAGAAAGGTCATCAGTGCTAACCCGATGAGTAGCTGGACTGAAGTCGGGAGTCGCATTCTGTTTAGGCCAACGAAAAAGGGTGAATATTCACAGACAGGACCATTTCACCGCAACCCCAACTTCTCCATCAGCTCGGCCATGGCCTGGAGGAAGACCGGGTCGCTGGCTTTGTACTCGGCGCCGAAGAGGATGTAGCCTTCGCGGGCGCTTTGGCCTTTGAGGGTGGAGAAGGCGAGGGACGCGTCGGGGGGCGGTGCGGGGAGCTGGGGGTCGTCGAAGGTGAGTTCCTTCACGGTCGCGCCGGGATCGAAGAGGAAGGCGAAGCGGTCCTCCGCCCAGGCGCCGAAACCGCCAGGGCCGAGGGACACCACTTCCCCATCCACCTGCTGGCCCTGCACGAGGAAGCGGGCGCGCAGGGGTCGGGGAGGCGCGAAGCGCCGGTTGCGCCGCTTGTCCACGACCGCCATGGAAGCTCCGGGAATGCCGAAGGCTAACGCCCTTCCAAAGGGCGGGTCCAGATCGAACCGAGACGGCCGGGCAAGAGCCCGGCCGCCGGTTTCAGGAAAGACGCCCTAGCAGCAGGTGCAGGAGCAGCACCCGCAATCCTCCGCCTGGGCCTTGGTGGCCGGAGCGGTGGGCGCGCAGGTGGTGCAGCACCCTTGGGTGCAGGTTGTCTCGCAGCACGGGCAGGCGGCTGGCGCCACGGGCGCCTTCACGGGGAAGGCCGCCAGCGCGGCCGCGGCGATCAAAGCTTTGAACATAGAATCTCCTGGTTGAGGTTGAGGGATTTGAGAGGGCACGGCTTCCCACCGCGCCCTCTCAAATCCGCCAGACTCTCAACCAGGCGCGGAGACGCTTCGGATCTTGAGCCCTGAGGCTTCCATGGAAACCCGCTGGCCTTAGGAGATCGGGGGACCGGTTCCAACCCTCCGTCGGCCGGGTGAGCCCGCCTTCCGCACGGTTTTCCAAGGTTGGAGCCTGGGAAGGCCGCGCATGGCTCGCGGGAGAGGAGACCGGGCAGCAGGCGGAGGCCGGGGTGCAAGGGCAACACGAGGCCCCCGGCGCGGCTGGGGCCGGAATCCACCCTGTGACCACGAAGGCCACCGATAGCAGCGCCCGCAAAAGGCCTCTCATGGATTCCAGCCTAGCCCTCTTTGGTCGTGGCGCCAGTCAGCGCCGCGGCTCCACGACGATCGCCGCTTCCGGCGCGGGGCAGCCGAAGGTGCAGAGGCCGCAGCCGGTGCAGCGGTCCTCGATCACCTCGGGATGATCGGGTCCGCCCTCCGCCTTCACCATGCGGATGGCTTCACCCGGATAGGGGCAGCGGTCCACGCAGACCGTGCAGGGCGTGGCCTCGCGATCCTCCGTCCCGAAAGTCAGGCAGAGCTTCTCCTTCACCTTCGCGGTGCCGATCTTCACGGCGGGCGGGCCGGTGAGCTCGGTGCCGTCGTTGAGCTTGCGTTTCGGCCAAATCAAAGCCCCCTCGGGGCAGGCCGTCACACAAGGCAGGTCCGTGCAGAGGAAGCAGGCCATGCGGCGCGGCTCCAGCACGGGCGCGTGGAGGCCGAGGCCCGCCGAAGGCCCCGCCTTCACGAGCGCATCCTGGGGACAGGCGGCGATGCACTTGTCGCAACGGGTGCAGGCGGTGAGGAAGGCGAATTCATCCAACGCGCCCGGCGGGCGAAGCTGTTTGGGGCTCACCTTGGTGACGGCGTCCTCGAGCTTGTCCGCGACGAAGCCGCCGA
>CAZKIM010000042.1:0-1781 GCA_964552855.1 uncultured Solibacteraceae bacterium
AGGCAGAGCAGCAGCAGATAGGCATCCTTGAGCAGGTGCCACACCGCCGCGCCCGCGAAGAAGACGGCGGCAAGGCCTACGGCTCCAGTCCACCCCAGAAGCAGGATCTGTCCCCGCGTGGGCTTCCGCCAGGCTTCGGCGAGCAGCGCGCCCATCACGCCGAGGGCGATGGCGGACATGCCCGGAAGGTAGGCCTTCTCCTGCCAGATCTCGTTGCCCTTCAGCGCGGCATGGGTCCAAGGCAACGACAGCGCGAGCAG
The DNA here is from genome assembly GCA_964552855.1 of uncultured Solibacteraceae bacterium. Classification (GTDB taxonomy): domain Bacteria; phylum Acidobacteriota; class Holophagae; order Holophagales; family Holophagaceae; genus JAFDVN01. The sequence continues at coordinate 261 of CAZKIM010000042.1, forward strand.
CAAGAGCATGGGAACGAGGACGACCCTCCGCCGCGTGAGCAGGCACACCAGCGGGAAGGCGAGATAGAACACCTCCTCGATGGACAACGACCACAGCACATCCCAGCCGCCAGGCAGGTAGCCCTTCATGCCCTCGTACCAGTTCAGGTGCAAACCGAAGGTCGCGAACACCGCGCCGGGAAGCGACTGCCCCGGTCCGTGGATGGTGTAGTCCTGGATCCGCAGCAGGTGGAGCAGGCTCAGGACCGCCACCAGCGCGACGAGCAGGGGCGCGATGCGCGCGAAGCGGCGGGCGTAGAAGGGCTTGGGCCGGATCCTCGCCAGCGGTCCCCAACGCCGCAGCGCGTTGCCCGTGATGAGGAAGCCGGAGATGACGAAGAAGACGAAGACCGCCTCATAGCCGTTCCAGTTCAGGCCGCCCAGCAGCCAGCCGGGCGCGAAGCCCGCCAGGGCCGTCTTCTTCAGTGGAATCCGCAGGCCCGTGTGATGCAGCACCACCAGCAAGATTGAAAGGCCACGCACGAGATCAATGCCGTGATTTCGTTCCTGGGATGCGGATTCCGTCATCTTCAAGGGATACCAGATTCTGTTCCCTGAAGCCGTCCGGCGTTATCTTGGTGCCCAAATGGACGATCAAGATCAGCCCGAACCTTCCCACGACGAAGCCACCATCACCCATGTGCGCGCCTCCCTCCTGCGGGGCCTGCACAAGGACATGGTGCGCCGCGGAGGCACCGCCTGGGAGGACCTGGTGGATGGGCTCTCGCCCATGGGGCGGGAGACCTTCCGTCAGATGCCCGGCTCGTTCTCCTGGGTCGAGACCGCCCGCGTGAACGAGATCGTCACCGCCCATACGGCGCTAGCGGGTGAAGAGGGCGCCGTGGCGCGCATCCGCTCCACCACCGATGAGCAGCTCACCGTCGTCCACGCCTGGATCCTCAAGCTCCTCAGCCCGAAGACCCTCATCCACCAAAGCCCCACCATCTTCAAATTCAACTACCGCGGCGGCGTGGTGCGTCTGGATGAAGTCATGGATGGCCGCGCGACCATCTCCATCTGGGCGAGCGGGATGTTTCCCGAGTGGTACACCCATTCCGTCCCCCAGTGGCTGAATCGCGCGCTGGAACTGACCGGAGGCGGCGTCTGCTCGGTGAACCACGCCCCGCCCGAAAAGGGATGCCGCCACCGCTACGCCTTGACCTGGCAGATCTGAAGGCCTTGCCACGGAGGCCGTGCGGAGCGTAGGCTCCCTGCATGAAACCCTCCCAGCTCGTCTTCACCCTTGGCCTGGCCCTGGCCTCAGCTACGGCCTTCGCCCAAAGCGCGACGGACATTGACGCGCAGATCCAGCGCTTGAAGGGCATCCCCGGCACGGAGGAGGCGGTCAAGCAGCTGGAGGCCCGCCGCGCGGAAATCACGAAGGCGGAAAACGCCGCGCCCAAGCAGGACACCGGCCCGCGCGCGCCCGTGGACATCGAGCCCGTCAAGTCGTTCAGCGGCATTCCCGAGCCGCCCCGGACC
>CAZKIM010000042.1:1881-10666 GCA_964552855.1 uncultured Solibacteraceae bacterium
ACGGCTACATCGCCAAGTTGAACGAGACCGAAGCGAGCTACAGCACCAAGATCAACGCCTGTCTGGATGCGAACTCCCACGCGGGCGGCGGCTCCTGCGATTACCTCTACCGCGAGAAGGACGACAAGCTCGTTGAAGCCGGAGCGCCCTTCCTCAGCGACTACAACGGCCTCTGCGCGGACTACCGCGCGAAGCTGCACGACATCGCGGCCGAAGGCCAATCGCTCCTGGACAAAGCCCGCAAGACCCTTGGGGACAAGGTTCCGCCCTACGCCGATACCTATTTCACCCGCATCACGACCCTCGGCATGGTGGCCTTGGGGGACGCGGTGGACGCGGAGGCCAAGGCCACGGTCATCGTGCACGACCAGACTCAATCAAGAGTGTGGAGCGACGACGCGAAACGGCTGGGCCTTTCAGAGTAACCACCTCGGCAGAAGATAATATTGACCGGGCTAAATCCAATAAGTAGGCTACGAAAAATCAACAGTGGGATGAATCCCGTATGAACAAATTCCGCCAAGCCCTCTTCGCGTCGTGCGTCTCGCTGCTGCTTTTGGCCTGCGGTGGGGGCGGATCCAGCGCCTCCCAGTCTCCAACCTACACACCGCCTCCACCCGGTCCACCGAAGACCGACAACCTTTATTTGCGGATGATCCACGGGAAGCTGCCAATCTCCACTTCTGCCACCACGCCGACTTACCAAGCCTACTTCCTCATTCCGATCGCGTTCGAGGAACAGGCCCCGATTCTGTTCACGCTCGACAGCCCAAATCTCATTGACTACCGCTTTCTTCGTCTGGGTCCAACCAATGTCATCGTGGCCGCACAGCTCCGCTCAGGGCCTACGACCCTGGACTGGGAATCCTGGGTCATCGTGAAGGATCAAGATCTTTCCGATAAGCCAACCTCTATGCCTCTATCCGCCTTCGCCAACCTTACGCCAGATCTGAAAGCCTTCCTCCAGCCCACCGATTGTGTGCAAGTTCAGGACCCTTATGTCCAGTCCTTTGCCAAGCAGGTAGCATCGGACGCTTCCGATCTCTGGAGTCTCACGGACAAAGTGGCGCGAGCGTGTCGTCGCATTCCAGATGACTTCAAACGAAACCCCGCTTCTTTTGATGCCTTCTACGCCTTGAATTGGGGAAACAGTTGCACCGGGCACGCCCATGCGGGAGCGGCGATGTTGCGGGCGGACGGGGTGCCCACCCGCATCCTCCTGAACATGCCGACTTGGGACAAGAACGCCTACGATCAGCACTGGATCGTCCAGTACTGGGTGCCCGGATACCGATGGATCCGTATGGAAACCACTTCAGGTCAGGATCAAGTTGGCCCCGAAGACGAACTCGTCAGCCTGGTCTGCGCCCCTGAAGACGAGTTCCCTCGCTTCTTCACCAATGGCATCGAAGGTTATTGGCACACCTCAGACCCCGGCATCCCGCTCATCGAACCCAACTGGGCTGGCGCTCACACGGGCACCCCTATCCAAACCCTACCGATCGGCAAGGATCCAGCTAGCCAGGCGGTAGCTGCGGCTGCAAGCGTGTTCCAGACTGAGGTGGACCACATCGGACGATGCCCTGGGGTGACGGCATCCCAAGCTTTTCAATCAGCTCAGAATCTCCAGAAGCAGGCCCTCACCCAGCTCCGTGCCCAGGATGTGCAAGGGTGCATCGCAACGCTCACCCAGGCGAAGGCGGAATTCGAGACCATCCCCTTGAATCCAGAATTTCAGCTGTATTTCGAGGATTTCGAGCAGGGTGCGGGCGGCTGGACCCATGGTGGCACGCAGGACTCATGGCAGCTTGGATCACCCATGGTCGGCGGAAAACCAGGTACAGCCCACTCGGGCCAGCAGTGCATGGGCAATGGCTTCAACGGCGGATACCCCAATCACGCGGACTCCTGGCTGCTCTCACCTTCGGTGGATCTGACGAGCTTGAACTCAGCGACCCTGTCCTTCTGGGTTTATGACTGGGTCGCCAACCCGAACGCCTACAATCTTCAAGATCCCTTGTGGGTGGAGCTCAGCACAGACGATGGACAGACCTTCAAGCCTATCTGCAGCAAGATGGGCGGGGTGAACGGGGACTCAACCATCCCTTCGGTGGGAGGGTGGGCCCATATCCATCTGGATCTGACCCCGTTCGTGGGAAACGCGCGGGTCCGCATCCGGTTCCGCTTCCAATCCAACTCGGGCCTCACCATGCCGGGATGCTATCTGGATGACATCGAAGTAGTGGGACGACCTCATTGATCATTCTCCCCTGACCCTATGCCTCAGAGCGAACGCCTTGGCGGCAGCGCGGCGTTGGCGATGAGCAGGCCGGTGACGAGGGCGAAGGCGAGGAAGGCCGTGTGGAACGCGGCGTCCATGCCGGAGTAGACATCGTTCTTCGCGAGGAAGGAGAAGCTCCGCATCCCCACGCTGCCCGGCGCGAGGAGGAAGAGCGTTGGAAGCAGCGCCACCAGCGAAGGCCGCCGCCGCAGGCGCGAAAACGCGTTGCTGCCCAACCCCGCCATCAGCGCGCCCAGGCCGAGGCCCGTCTCGGGTCCGAAGAGGCGAGAACCCAGCAGCGTCGCGCCGTAGGCGAGGAGCCCGATGACCCAGAGCCAGCCGAGGTTTCGCAGGCGCCCCTTCAGCAGCACGGTGATGGCCACGGGCGCCAGAATGAGGCAGGGCCATTGGAGCCAGTGCGGCGAGGCGGCGGGAAGGCCCGGCGCGGGAGAGAGAAAGGCTCCCAGCTTCTGTCCCAGCGCCACGCCGAAGGCGAGCTGGAGCAGCACCACCAGGGCTCCGGCGAAGCGGGCCGATCCGCTCACGAGGTTCCCCGTGGCGAGTTCGTTCAGCGAGATGGTGAGCGACAGCCCCGGCAGCAGCATGATGAGGCCCGCCAGCATGGCGATCTGGGGCGAGAAGCCGCCGGAATGCCAGGCGAGGACTTGCGCGAGGAAGGCTGTCAGCAGCGCGCCCAGCACGAGGAAGAGGCGACCCAGCATGGGCACCCGCAAAGTGGCGCGATGCAGTGTGCCCAGCGCGGCGCCGAGGATTGCGGCCGCGCCCAGCTCGCCCCATCCGCCGCCCAACAGCACGCCGAAGCAGGCCCCGACGAGCGCGAAGGCACCGATCTCCGTGGCGTCGCCGAAGCGCGGTTGCCGCGCGGCGATGGCGTCCAGCCGTTCCGATGCTTCTTCAGCGCCCACCTTGCCGCGGAGTAGCGCGTCCGTGACGGCGTAGGTGTCATCCAGCCGCGCCAAGTCCACATCCTGGGGCGGCACGCGTTGCACGAAGGTCCGGCCCCTCGCGCCTTCGCCGAAGGATGCGAAAAACCCGGTCGGCATGCCGAAGAACTGCGCGTCCAATCCGAGCCGCCGCGCCACCGCTTCCATGGCCTCTTCCAGCCGGTGGGCCGGCGTGCCGTAGGCTTGCAGGGCGCGCCCCAGCTTCAGGACGAAGGCGATCTGGCCATCTTGGGGCGCGTCAGCGGGCACCCGACAAGGATGCCTTAACGAACAGGCATCAATCCAGGCCACCGCTCCACTTCCGGGTCTTGCCTCGAAGGCACGAAAGGAGGAACACAGAGATCACAGAGCAAGCACAGAGGGCACAGAGGTCCACTTCTATAGCGGTCGCCTCTGTGTCCTCCCTTTTCCTCTGCGATCTCTGTGTCCCTGTATGGGTCGTCGCTGGATGGGTCAGTTCAGGTAGGCGCCCACCGCCGCCATGGCCTTGACCAGCGCGGCTTCCAGATCGGTCCAGAGATCCATGGGATCTTCGAGGCCAACGGAAATGCGGATCAGGCCTTCATCAATGCCGTGTTCGGCCTTGGCGGCGGGATCCACGACGCGGTGGGTGAGCGCCGCCGGGTGCTGGATGAGGCTGTCCACGCTGCCCAAGGAAACGGCCGGGGTCATCAGCGTCACTTCCTTCATGAGCACCGACGCGGCCTCAAAGCCGCCTTTCAACTCGAAGGCGAGGATGGAACCGGGGCCTTTCATCTGCGTGCCCAAGAGCTTGGAACCGCCGAGGCCCGGGTAGTGAACCGACGAAACGGCCGGATGCTTCGCCAGCTTGTCGGCGAGGAACACTGCGCCCGCCTGGGCCGCCTCCACGCGCACCTTCAGCGTGGGCAGGCCGCGATGGAGCAGGTAGGCGGACAGCGGGTGCAGGTTCGCGCCGGTGATGACGCGGATCTTGCGGATCTCCGACGCCCACGCCGCGCTCGTCGCGACGACGCCGGCGAGCACATCGCCGTGGCCGCCGAGGAACTTCGTCGCGCTGTGGAGGACGATGGCCGCGCCCAGCTTCAGAGGCTGCTGCAGGACCGGCGTGGCGAAGGTGCTGTCCACCATCACAGGGACGGACCCGGCTTCTGCAACGACGGCGGCGATGTCCACCAGCTTCAGCGTGGGGTTGGCGGGCGTCTCGACGATGACGAGGCTCGTGTCCGGTCGGATCGCCGCCTTGATCTGCCCGGGCTCGGCCCAGGTGACTTCCAGGCCCAGCAGGCCGGAGGCGAGCAGGTGGTCGCTGCCGCCGTAGAGCGGACGCACGGCGACCACATGGCCGCCCTTCTGCTTGGCGGCCAGCAGGATCGCCGTGAAGGCCGCCATGCCGCTGGCGAAGGCGATGGCTTCTTCCGCGCCTTCGAGCTGGGCGAGCGCCCCTTCGAAGCGGGCGACGGTGGGGTTGTGCAGGCGCTGGTACACCGAGGAGCCGATGGGGTGGCCGCCGAGGGCTTGGGCCTCCAGGCTGCGCCCGCCCTCGTCCAGATCCGGCAGCGGGTAGGTGCTGCTGAGATCAATGGGCAGCGCGTGGACGCCGAGCTCCGTCAGATCCTCGCGTCCGGCGTGGACGGCGCGGGTGGCGAAGGAGAGGTCGCGGGAGTTGGCCATGGGGCACCTCGGCGGAAATCAAGCTTCCTCATCATTGTTTGTTCTGACCATGCTATTGTTTATCGAATCTAATTCGGAATGGAGCCATGAAACAGGCCTTGGACCGAACCGATCGCGCGATTCTCGCGCTTTTGCAGAAGAACGCGCGGCTCTCCAACAAGGAGCTCGCGGCCCGCGTGGGCCTGGCGCCGTCGTCCTGCCTCACCCGCGTGCAGCGGCTCACGAAGGAGGGCGTGCTGCGGGGCTTCCACGCCTTCGTCGCGCCGGACGCGCTGGGCATCGGCCTCCAGGCCCTCATCGCCGTGAAGCTAAGGCAGCACTCCCGAGAGAAGGTCCGCGCCTTCATGCGCCACCTGCTGGGCCTGCCCGAAGTGGTCGCCCTCTACCATGTGACCGGCGCGATGGATTTCCAGGTGCATGTGGCCGTGCGCGGCACCGACCACCTGCGCGACCTCGCCCTCGACGCCTTCACCATCCGCCCGGAAGTGGAAAGCATCCAAACCGCCCTGCTCTTCGAGACGAAGTGGAAGGACAGCTGGCCGGACTACGGGAGTTGAGCGAGGGCTTTCTCCGCTCGGCGGCCTAAATCCGCCGAGCCTTGGCTGTTGGCGAGGCTTTTGGCGACGGCGGCGAGCATCGCGCCGCGCGCTCGCGAACCCAGGCGCGGCGCGAGGTCGCTGGCGGCAGCCACCGCGAGCAGATGGTGACTGTGATTGAAGGCGGGGTCGTTCTGGCTGGCGGCTTCGGCGAGGGCGCGGAGCGCGGTGTCCGGGGCCAGCGCTTCCGCGAAGCCCATGGCCTTCTCCGGCTCGGCGTCGAGGATGGCGTCCACCAGCGCGGCCTCGGTGGGGTTCGCCACGGTCGCGGCTCGAACGCGGCCTTCGGCTTCATCCGTGGGGAAGAGGTTCACCAAGGCCGCGCCCTGGCACCAGGCGAGGGCATCCGCGCCGTGATCGGCGGCGAGGCTCGCGAGGTAGACGAAGATCCAGCTCGTCTTGCCTTCGAGGTCGCGCCGCGCGTCCAACTGCTTCTCCGCCGCGGCGCGCACCAGCGCGTCCAGCAGCGCGACCTGAGAGGCCCCGGCCTTGATCCGCGCCGTGAAGGCGTTGAGCAGCTCCACAAGGCCGAGATCGCAGATTTCGCGCACCGCCTCGTCCGGCAGCGGATCGCCTTCCCCTGGAATCGTGATCGCATTGCCAAGCCGCGCCGCGCCGCGCTTGGACCAGAAGCGGTCCTCCGGCTCCGAGGCCGCGAGCCAGGCGCTGAGGCCGAGGAGCCGCCGCCCCGTTGCCTTGGGGTGATCCAGCGCCACGAACAACTCGCGCATCCGATGCGCCAGGACCGCCTTGTGGCCCATGTTGGCCATGTCGTGGGCGATGGCGGAACCGACGCGGCGGAAGTCGGATTCCTCCGGCGCTTCGATCCCTTGCATCTCGCCATAGGCCAGCGTCGGCAGGTGCTTGGCGAGCGCCAGCTCCGCATTCGGCCAGTTTCCGGAGCCCTTCGAGACCTCCCAGGCCTTCAGCCGCCGTCCTTCGTGCGCGAAGGCGTGCAGCTGGGTGGCGAGGACGCGGCGGAAGCTTCCGCTGGAAATCAGCGGCTGGAGACGCAGCACCGCGCCGAGACCCAACACGCCGTGCGGCACATGGGGCAGGTAGGTTTCCCAGCCGATGCGCGGGACGAGGTGCTTGATGGCCTCGCGCACCGCGTCCCGCGCGCCGTCAGGCTCGCGGACCTGCGCGGCGAAGGCGGTGAAGAAGCCCTCATCCGGCTTTTCGAGCTGCGCCTTCCAGGCGTCGAGCGATGCGCTCATGCGCCGCGCTTGAAGGGATAGGCCATCTGCCCCAGGTAGGTCTGGGGCAAGGTCTCCCCGCTGACGCCCAGATCCTTCGGCCAGTAGCCCGGCATGTGGGCCGTGCGGAAGAGCCAGTCGTAGAGCGGCAGGAAGACGGCGAAGTTGGTGTCAATGCCTTCGGCGTCCTTGCAGTGATGCCAATGGTGGAACTCCGGCGTCGCGATCACCCAGCGGAGGCCCGGGAAAGTCCAGCGCACATTGGCGTGGATGAAGACGGCCTGGAAGGACACGAAGCTGATGTAGACCAGCAGTGGCCCCGGCGCGAAGCCCATGAGGAAGATGAGCGCGTAGGGCAGCGCGCGGTTGGCCACCGTGTCCACGATGTGGCTGCGCGATCCGGCGAGCCAGTCCATGTGCTCGGGGCTGTGATGCACCGCGTGGAATTTCCACAGCCAGGGCACTTTGTGGAAGGCCACATGGATCCAGTAGTTGATGAAGTCAATGAGGAAGAGCAGCTCCACCACCTGAAGCCAGAAGGGCTGGCCCGCCACTTTGCCCTGAAAGGCTGGGCTCACGGCCCACTTGAAGAAGAGGTGGGCCGGCAGCGCGATGAGGAAGGACACCACCTGCACGCCCACATGGCCGATGAGGAAGTGCTTCATGTCCAGCCACCAGTCGGCGCGCAGGACTTTCTGCGCCGGGATGCGAGCGAAGAGCCGCTCCAGCGGGATGAAGACGAGGCTCAACGCCAGCAGTTCGAGCAGGAAGTAGTCCACGCCGAAGTAGAAGGGGCGGCTCTCCACCACGCCCACCTTGGCCTGGGCGCCGCCCATGAGCGCCGCCGCGAGCGCGAGCAGGAGCGCGACGCATCCCTGCTTCTTGGATTTGCTCCAGGCCAGGCTCAGCGCGCCGAAGAAGAAGGCGCCCACGAGCGCCGCCTGGAGGATGGCCCGGAACACGCCGAGGTGCGCCGCGTAGAGCGCCCGCGCGTCCGGCGAGGTGAGCAGGCTCGGGAACCAGAAGCAGAGGACGCCGCCGAAGGCGACGACCCCCAGGAAGAGCCCGATGGCGCCGCTGATGCGGCCCTCGCCAAAGCGGAATTCAGGTTCGAGGACGGCGTCGGTCATGGGGCTTTCCGAAAACTCCAGTCTAGAGGTTCATCACGAAAGGGACAAAAGCGGAACACAGAGGCCACAGAGGAATAAGGAGGACACAGAGGGACGGATGCCAATCCCATTGCGGAACCGCCAGTGACCTCTGTGACCTCAACGCGTTTCTCGGTGCGCTCTGCGTTTCGCTTGGGTCGCCCTCACCCGGTCGGCAAACCCCAGGCCTCCGAAACCATCCGGCTCCAGTGGTGGGACCAGGCCCGCCGCCAGACGAGGCCATCTTCGGAGATCTTGGCTTCCAGCAGCCGCGTCTTCAACGCGGCGCGCAGGGCATCCGCCTGGGGACCCAGCGCGGCCTCGGCCTTGGCGAGAACGACCGCGAAGGCCGCGCGCTCGGCATCGAAGGCCTCCAGAAATCCGGCGGAATCCGGCAGGGGCAACGCGGCCTGAGCCCGCCGCCAACCCTCAAAGGCCGCGCGGGCGGCGCCGTCAGAGCGCAGGGGCTCCTTCACCTCGTCCCAACCGCCCAACACCGGCGTGTCCCCGGCCTTCTGGAGCGCGGCTCGGAGCTTCATCACCTTCGCCACATCCTTGTCCAGATGCGCGGCGGCGACGAAGGCGCGCGGACGCGGACGCTTGGCCCGCCGCGCGAAGTAGGTCTCCATCGCGGCCACCACCGCGTCCGGCGGCACGCCTTCGCCCTCCCAGCCCTGGATCGTCGCGAAATCCTCCCGGGACAGGAAGGCGCTGCGCCCATGCAGGTGGAAGGCCCACTCGGCCTCCAGCCAGTCCCAGTCGTCGCGGGTGTACGCCATGGTTCAAGCTATCAGGGCCTCGGGCCTCGGACCGCGGGCCGCGGGCCGCGGGAAAACTTTGCCTTGGCCCGTGGCCCGAGGCCCGAGGCCCGATAAACTGGGGCCGGAGGCCCCTTGGTCCTGATCCGCGAACAGATCCGCTACAAGAGCCGCCGCGAAATCGAGAA
>CAZKIM010000042.1:10766-12217 GCA_964552855.1 uncultured Solibacteraceae bacterium
CCTTGGTCCTGATCCGCGAACAGATCCGCTACAAGAGCCGCCGCGAAATCGAGAAGATGCGGCAGGCGGCGCGCATCGCGGCGAACGCGTTGCGGGTGGCGGCGCGCGCGGCGAAGCCGGGCGTGAGCCTGCTGGACCTGGACAAGCTGGCCGAGACCTACATCCGCCAGCAGGGCGCCGTCCCGAACTTCAAGGGCTACCACGGCTTCCCCGGCACGCTCTGCACGAGCGTCAACGACAAGGTCGTCCACGGCATCCCGACGAAGTATGTGCTTCAGGAAGGCGACATCATCAGCATTGACTGCGGCTGCAAGCTGGATGGCTACCACGGCGACACCTGCCTCACAGTGGGCGTGGGCCAAGTCAGCGAGCAGGCCAAAGACCTCATGCAGGCCGCGCAGCTGGCCATGTATGTGGGCATCGAGCACTGTCGGCCGGGAAACCGCCTGGGCGATATGGCGACGGCGGTGCAGAAGTTCGCCGAAGAGCGCGGCTACTCCATCGTGCGCGAATACATCGGCCACGGCATCGGCCGCGATCTCCACGAAGACCCCCAGGTGGTCTACGCCGACCAGCGCCCCGGCACGGGTTTCCGCTTCGAGCCCGGCATGGCCATCACCATCGAGCCCATCCTCTGCACCGGCCACCACGCCTGCGTGGTCGAGGCCGATGGCTGGACCGTCCACACCAAGGACGGCGGCCTCACCGCCCAGTTCGAACACGACATCGCCATCACCGCGGACGGCCCGGAGATCCTGAGCATTCCGGATCCGGAGTTCGAACTGGAGGATGGGCTCTGATCCGGCTACCGGCTTCGGGCTACCGGCTACGCGGTTGGGCTCGTCAGGCTTGACGGACTCGTCAGCCTACGACTCGCATTCAGAAGACTGGCGACCGGATGGAGCGGGTCGCGATCAACCGTGTAGCCCGGAGCCTGAAGCCGGTAGCCCGTAGATGTCCTTCCGCAGGATCTGCACCAGCGGTTTTGAATCCATCACTGGCTCGAAGCCCAGCTTGGCGTAGAGCCCGTGGGCGTCGCGGGTGGCGAGCATGATGCGGCGGAAGCCCTGCACTTCCACGGGCGCGAGCAATGCCTCCACCATGGCGCGGCTGAGGCCCTTGCCGCGATGGGCTTCGAGCACATAGACATCCGCGAGGTAGCCGAAGGTGGCGTGGTCGGTGACGAGCCGCGCGAAGCCCACCTGCGCGCCATCCGGCCCGTAGGCGCCGATGCAGACGCTATGCTGAAGGGCCTTCGCGACCGTCTCCTTCGGGATGCCCGGCGACCAGTAGCTGCGCCTCAAGTAGGCGTGGATGGCGTCGAGCTGGAGCTCGGCGGGGTCGTGGGAGAGGCGGTAGCCATCTGTCAAGTGCATGGTTCAAGCTTAGCGCCCCCACGCACGGCGATCCGATCGTTCATCCGGGCTATCTCCGCACATCGGCCCGACGCC
>CAZKIM010000042.1:12317-15302 GCA_964552855.1 uncultured Solibacteraceae bacterium
GAAGACACGCTGGAGGCGGAAGCGGCTTCGGAGCTCACGCTCGCCATTGAAGGCCCCTTCGGCGAAGGGCTCGTGGCGGATGAATCGAACCTCGTGCTTCGGGCCTGGCGCTTGCTGGAGGGGGAGACGAAGCGATCGCTGCCCGCGAAGCTGCGCCTCGTGAAGCGCATCCCTCACGGCGCGGGCCTCGGCGGCGGCAGCAGCGACGCGGCGGCGGCGCTGAAGCTGGGCCGCGATCTCTTCGCGCTGGAAGTGGACGATGCCCGCCTGCTCCAACTCGCGGCGCGCCTCGGCTCGGATGTGCCGCTCTTCCTCCTGGGCGGCACGGTGCTGGGGCTCGGACGCGGCGAGCGCGTGATGCCGCTGCGGCCCGTCCCCCTCGAACCGATGCTCATCGTCCATCCGGGCCTTCATGTGGCGACGCCTTCGGTCTACCGCGCGCTGTCGCAGGTGGGCTATCCGCTGCCCGAGCCCTGTCCCAGCCTCGCCGAAGACGCGGCCCCGCCCTGGCGCAACGACCTCACGGGCGCGGCCATTTGGGCCTGTCCGCCGCTCGCGGAAGTCCGCGCGGCGTTGGTGGAGGTGGGCGGCGAGCCGCTCCTCTGCGGCAGCGGCAGCGCCTGGGCCGCGCGGTTTCCTTCCACGGCGGATCGGGACGCGGCGTTCCAGATCCTTCAGACCTCGCGTTCAGAGTGGAGCGCGTGGAAGATCGGCTGAGCTTTCAGCGGCCATCCAGCAGCGACAGGATGAGCGCTTCCTGATCCGGATCGGAGCTTGGGCCGTAGCCGGTGACGAGCACGCCCTTGGCTCCGCACACGCGGCAGCGGAGACCGAATACGATGGCCTGGTCATCGGGATTGCTGGCGCCTTCGAAGCGGTAGACCTTCTCCACCACCGCGCCTTCGGAAGTGTGGGTGCCCGCGCAGTGCTTGCACTCGACGCCGTGGGAGCCCGCGGAGAAATCCTCGACATAGCCCGCATCCGCGAGCTGGGCGAGCGCCGCGCTCACGGTTTCGGCGCGACCCGCAGGAAGAGGAGAACCGTTCATCGAAGCCTCCGACGCTGCCTGAGCGTGGTCCCGCCGCGCGTCCCCGTCAACCCTCTGCGGTGGCGCGCCAGCTCAGGCTAGAAGCGGTAGGCGAAGCCGACGCCCAGCGTGCCGTAGGTGGGAGTTCGCACGAGGGGGCTATCCTTCGCATCGCCCTGCACCTGGGCGATCTGCGCGAGGCCGAACCAGCGCCAGTGAGCATCCGCCATGAAGGCGAGGGTGCCCGTGAGAGCGAGGCTTTCGAGCCCGCCGCCCGGCGCGAAGGTCCGCGCCTCGCCTGGTCGCAGTCGGGGATCGCCGGAAGCCAGCAGGGCCGCGCGGGCCGCCGCCTGATCCGGCGTCACGCCGAAATCGTAGGCGGCGCCTTCGGCATTCGCCGCCGTAGCCCGCGCGGAAAGATCGCCGAACCAACGCCCACCCAACCAGGCCCCGTACCCCAAGCTCAGGCTTCCCTTCACCCCAGCTTCGTCCTTCAACCCCGTCGCGGCCTGGAGGCCCGCGTGGAATCCGCCTGCATGAAACTTGAGACCCGTCCCGGCCCACAGGCTCGCGCCACGATCGCCCATGCCCGCGAGCACATCCGCCCGGGATTCGCGGCGACCTTCGCCGACCCCAAGCCCGAGATCCCAGGTCCAGTGCTCCGTCTTCACCGCATGGACGCCTCCGCCGAGACCCAGGGCCACGCGGCTGGATCCGAGAAAGACGCGCCCCTTCCATTCCGCGCTGAAGACGGGCAGGGGCACGGCGCGGTAGTCGCCGGAGCCGGGATAGCGCGGAAGCCCGAGCGCCATCGCCCCGAGCTGGACGGACCAATCCCCGGAGGCGGGCTTGTCCTCGGTCGGCCCGAGCGGCGCATCGGGAACCTGAGCCGCGAGTGACAGCCCGAGCAGGAGAAGCGGATAGATGCGTCGGCGCATGGCGTTTCCCAGGGATCGTTCGCCCCATTGGAGCCACCGTTCGCCGATCCGGTTGAAGGCGGATTCCAAGGCGCTGTCACCATGGTGCCTTGAGGTTTCCCATGAGCGAGCTCGCGCTTGAAATCAGCGGCCTGCGCAAGGCCTTCCCCAAAGTGGTGGCGGTGGATGGCGTGGATCTGGAGGTCCGCCGCGGCGAGGTCTTCGGCCTCCTCGGCCCCAACGGCGCGGGCAAGACGACGACCCTGGAGATCGTCGAAGGCCTGCAGCAGCCCGACGCGGGCGAGATCCGCGTGCTGGGCCTGGACTGGAAGAAGCACGGTCAGGAGATCCGCACGCGCATCGGCGTGCAGCTCCAGGCCACGAGCCTCTTCAACAAGATCACGCCCCGGGAGGCGCTGGACCTCCTCGGCGGCTACTACCCGAAGCGCCGCGGCACGGACGAACTGCTGGACCTGGTGCAACTCCAGGAAAAGGCGGACGCCTACCACATCACGCTTTCCGGTGGCCAGATGCAGCGCCTCGCGCTGGCGCTCGCGCTCGTGAACGATCCCGAGATCGTCTTCCTGGATGAGCCCACCACGGGCCTCGACCCCCAGGCGCGACGCGGCCTGTGGGAAGTGGTGCGCCGCATGAAGGCCGAAGGCCGCACGGTCGTCCTCACGACCCACTACATGGACGAGGCCGAAGCGCTCTGCGACCGGCTCGCCATCGTGGATCACGGCAAGGTCATCGCGCGGGGCACGCCCGCGAGCCTCATCGCGGACATGGGCCTGCCCAGCGTGGTGGAACTGAGCTTTGACGGCGCCGCGCCGGATCCGGCCGTGTTCGCTTCGCGCCTGGGCGCTCCCGTGGAATCGCGCGAGGACCGGTGGGAGATTCCCGCCGCCGATCCCAAATCCATCCTGCCGAAGCTCCTGGAGTCCGCCGAAGCCACCGGCACCGCCTATCAGCAGCTCCACATCCGCCGCGCGACGCTGGAAGATGTCTTCCTCCACCGCACCGGCCGCTCCTTGAGGGATT
>CAZKIM010000043.1:0-4309 GCA_964552855.1 uncultured Solibacteraceae bacterium
GGCCTTCCTCCTGGACGGCTACCGGGGCGTCGCGCAAAAGCTCAAGCGGGACGGCCTCCGGAGCCTGCTGGCCAAGGTCAATCAATGCGAACGGGACTTGAAGGGCGAGGCCATCTCCCGCAGCGAGACGCCGCTTCTCGATCTCACCATCGGCCTCTCCCGCGCCTGGGGGCGGTGAGGAAGCCGACTTGAGCGCGACGCCCATCGGGCGGACAATGGTGTGTTGAGGTGCGCCATGGCCGAATGCGTCATTCCGAACATGACTTCCATGGAAGTGGTCGAGTCCAAGTCGGTGCTGCCCGCGGGCTTCAAGGCCGACCTCACGGATCTGAAGGCCGTGGACTTGACCCAACCGGTGCTGGAACTGGTGCGCCGCACCTCCTCCCGCATGCCCCAGGACATCATTGACGCCCTCGTGAAGGGTCGGGACGCGGAGGAAGAGGGCTCCCGCGCCTTCAACACGCTCAACGACATGGTGAAGAACATCCTGCTGGCGGATGGCCATGTGACGCCGCTCTGCCAGGACACGGGCACGGTCATCTTCTGGGTCCACCACCCCTATGGCCTTAGCCAGCGGAAGGCCAAAGCGCAGATTCGCGCCGCTATCGTGCAGGCCACGGAGCGCGTGTGGCTGCGGCCCAACTGCGCCAAGGCTCTCAGTGGCAAGAACAGCGGCAACAACCTGGACCCTTTTGGAGAAGGCCACCCCATCATCCACTTCGAGGAGTGGGACAAGCCCGAGATCGAGATCAGCGTGATGCTCAAGGGCGGCGGTTGCGAGAATGTCGGCGCGCAGTACCGCTTGCCGGAGGTGACGCTTGGCGCGGGCCGTGACATCAAAGGCGTGCGCAAGGCCATCATTGACGCCGTCGTGAAGGCGCAAGGGCAAGGTTGCTCGCCCGGCATCCTCGGCGTGGCCATCGGCGGCGACCGCGTGAGCGGCTACGAGAAGAGCAAGGAGCTGGTGCTCCGCAAGCTCGGCACCGCGAACCACGATGCCGAGATGGACGCCTTCGAGAAAGAGCTGACGAAGGACCTCAACACCCTCGGCATCGGCCCCATGGGCTACGGCGGCAACACCACCGTCCTCGGCGTCCATGTGGAGGAGATGTACCGCCACCCCGCCAGCTTCTTCGTGAGCATCAGCTACATGTGCTGGAGCAGTAGGCGGAGGACGATGACGATCGATGCCAAGGGTGAAGTGAGTTTTGACTAACGGGAGTTCGTGTGGGCCTTTCATTTCGAAAGACCAAGCGGATTGGCTTGCTGAATTTGAATTTTTCAAAGTCTGGCCTAGGTTTTTCGGTTGGACCTCGTGGGGCAAAAATCTCTGTTGGTCCGCGCGGTACTAATCTGAATCTGGGCTACAAGGGATTACGGTTCCAACAACGCCTAGATTCTGGACATAAGTCAAAAAATAGGCTTGCCCCTGATGTGACAAATCAGCAGAACCCAATCCGTTCCATTGGCAATGAAACTGATCGGATTCCTGATTTTTGTAGACAAATTGAGGAGAAACTCCAGCGGCGGTCTTATCTCGTTCCCGCTTTGATTGTTTCAGTCATCGTGTGTATTGTTTTACCCAGCATTTATGCAATATTATTGGGAGTCGTTATTTGTTGTGTCACCTATTATTTTGACGGCCTTCGCAAGAGAGTGTTGCTAGATACGATTTCCAAATCCGACAGAAACCTTGACGAACTTTTCAAAAAAATCGACAGTGTGGTTTCTAATGCATTAATAGATGCCAACTCTGCTCAATCTATTTGGGGTGTATCGGATGTGATTTTTACCTCGGATTGGAAACGAAATGCAGGGGCTACCAGTTTGATTAATAGAATTGCCTTTAAGTTTAAAAAGTTCAACCATAGATTTTTGAAAATCAGCCCACAACCGATGTCTGCCTCTTGGGGGAAAAGCTCGATTATCTTTATTCCGACAGGGGTGATGTTGATAACGGGTAATAAGATTAGGTATGTTGATTATAAGCACTTGCAGCTTCAGCCCGGGGTTACTCGATTCCGAGAAGGTGGATATGTCCCGCGAGACTCCCTAAAAGTGGGTGAGACATGGCAATATGTTCGTAAGGATGGAGGGCCTGACCGGAGGTTTGCGCAAAACAGGAAAATTCCAATCCTTGAATATGGAGAACTCCGACTTCATGCGGATGGTGTGTTTGAGACAAAAATGATGTTCTCTCGTTCTGATATACCTTTCATGTTGAAAGATGTTCTTGGAACGATCGGGTCAATAGTAAGTGTTAAACGGCAAGAGAATCAAATCTGAGGAAGTAAATATGATTTAGTGTGCACCCCTTTATCTCCAAGACCTAGGCGTTCGCCTAAACTTTTGCGAGAGGTTTTGATGCCTGATCTACTCCCCGAAGCCGCTTCCAAGGTCCGACAGCTTTGTCCGGATGCGGAGTTGCGCCTGTATGGGAGCCGCGCGCGGGGCGAGGCGCAGCCCGATTCGGATTGGGACCTGCTGGTGCTTGTGCCGGATCTCTCGCTCAAAGGCGCGATCCGCGACGCGCTCTACGATCTCGAACTCCAGCACGGCGCCGTCCTGAGTCCCCTGATCCTCGATCAAGCCCAGTGGGCGAGCCTGGACGGCCACCTGCTCCGCAGGGAGATCGCGCGCGACGGGAAGCCACTGTGAGCCGCCGGGAGCTTGTGGCCTACCGCCTCGAACGCGCGGCGGAATCGCTGGAAGAAGCCGCCCTGATGCAGGAGCGCGGCCATCACAACACGGCCGTGAACCGCGCCTATTATGCGGTCTTTTATGGCGTGACCGCGTTGCTGGAAACGGAAGGTCTTGCGTCCGCCCGTCACAGTGGCGTTCGGGCCTTGCTGAATCAACACTTCATCGCGTCGGGCCGCATCGCCAAGGAGCTGGGCCGGGCTTACGCTGACCTCTTCGAGGACCGGCAGGAAGGCGATTATGCGGACCTGATCCGTTTCGATGCCGCCACCGCCGAGGCTCGCACCGCGCAGGCCAGGGCTTGGCTCGATCACCTCACCCCGTTGATCCAGGCCTGGTTGAAGGAGCACCCATGATTCGTCTCACGACTCCCATCTCCGAAGCTCAGGCCCGTTCCCTCAAGGTGGGCGACGAGGTGCTGCTCAACGGCAAGCTCGTCCTATCTCGCGACATGGGCCACAAGTACATGAAGGAGCAGAAGCCCGAGTGGCTGAAGCCCATCCTCAAGGACATGGTCATCTACCACTGCGGTCCCGTCGTGAAGAAGAACGCCGACGGCAGCTGGTCCTTCGTGGCCGCGGGGCCGACGACGAGCATTCGCGAGGAACCTTACGAAAAGGAAGTGCTGGAGACCTACTCCGTGCGCGGCGTCATCGGCAAGGGCGGCATGGGCGCGCGCACGAGCGAGGGCCTCGCCAACACCGGCGCGGTCTACTTCCACGCCACCGGCGGCGCGGGCTCGCTTCTCGCCGAGCGCGTGAAGCGTGTCGTGGATGTGCACATGCTTGAAGAGTTCGGCAGCCCCGAAGCCTTCTGGGTCATCGAGGTGGAAGACTTCCCCGTGGTCGTCACCATGGACAGCCACGGCGGCAGCCTCCACGCCCATGTGCTCGAAACCGCCCAGGAACGCGCGAAGGCGCTGATGGCGAAGTGAGGGTTTAACCGCAGATTCCGCAGATGACGCAGATTCAAAACGCCCCATCTGCGTAATCTGCGTAATCTGCGGTTCATGACTTTGTCCTGGTTTTCACTCCGCCAACGCCTCATCGCCGACCTCGCCGCGTTCCTCGACGCGGACGAGGCCCGCGCGGAGGCTTCGCTCTGGCTGGAGGAAGGCCTTGGCAGGTCTCGCGCGTGGATCGCGACTCACGGCTCTGAGACAGTGCCTTTCGACGCGCAGGCGAAAGTCGCCGCGTGGCTCAAGCGCCGGGAGACGGGCGAGCCATGGCAGCACATCCTGGGCTGGACACCCTTCCGCGATCGGCATTTCCGAGTCACGCGGGATACGCTCATCCCGCGTCCCGAATCGGAACTTGCCGTGGAGGAAGCGCTAGCGCTCGGGCGCAGACTGGGCGCGGCTCGGGCCGTGGACATCGGCACGGGCAGCGGCATTCTCGCCATCAGCCTCGCGTTGGAGAGCTCCTGGCCCGTGTCGGCCGTGGAGCTGAGCCCGGCGGCGCTGAAGGTCGCCCAAGGAAACGCGGAAGCGCTCGACGCGAAGGTGGCTTTCTTTGAAGGCAGTCTCCTCGACCCACTGCCCGCCGCATTCTTTACGGATGGCCGCGCCCTCGTCGTCGCGAACCTGCCCTATGTGGACCCCGCCGATGCG
>CAZKIM010000043.1:4409-14984 GCA_964552855.1 uncultured Solibacteraceae bacterium
GGATGGCCGCGCCCTCGTCGTCGCGAACCTGCCCTATGTGGACCCCGCCGATGCGCCGGATCTCCAACGGGAGTTGGCCTTCGAACCCGCGATGGCGTTGTTCTCTCCGGGTCACGGCCTTGACCTCAACAAGGCTCTCATCCGCGACGCCCGCCTGCGCGGCGCCTGCGGCCTCGTGCTGGAGATGGGCGCGGGCCAGGGTGCCGCGCTGGCGGCCTTCGCGGAAGAGAACGATTGGCAAGCCGTCCGCGTCGTGCAGGATTGGCACGGCCATGACCGGGTGTTGGTGGCGGAAGCGCGCTGAGTGGCATCCGAACAAGAGCCACCACGAAGACACCAAGGCACGAAGGGAACAGGCCTGGGCCTGATGGGGCCGGCGGACCTTGGCACCCTGCGGTGGGATTTTTCTTCGTGCCTTTGTGCCCTTGGGGTGAACACCTATAGTGAGAGGTCATGAACCCCTTCAAGGATCTGACCCGGCCGCAGCGCCATGCTTTCGTCGCGTCGCTCGCGGGCTGGGCGCTGGACGCCTTCGACTTCTTCCTCTTCGTGTTCGCCATCAAGGCCATCGCGGGCGATTTCCATACCGATGTAAAGGCGGTGTCGGAGGGCATCTTCCTCACCCTGGCCATGCGACCTTTTGGCGCGCTCGTCTTCGGATGGATGGCGGAGCGTTTCGGACGGCGGCCGGTGCTGATGCTCAATGTGCTGAGCTATGCGGCCTGCGAGCTGGCCTCGGCCTTCGCGCCCTCGCTGGGTTGGCTGCTCGCCTTCCGCGCGCTCTTCGGCTTCGCCATGGGCGGCGAATGGGGTGTGGGCGCGGCGCTCACCTTCGAGACGCTGCCCGCGAAGAACCGCGGTTTCTTCTCCGGCCTGCTGCAGGAAGGCTATGTGCTCGGCTACCTGCTGGCGGCCCTCGTCTTCAAATTCGCGTTCGATCATGTGGGCTGGCGCGGGATGTTCATCATCGGCGCGAGCCCGGCCCTGCTGGTGTTCTTCATCCGCCGCTCGGTGGAGGAATCCCCGGCCTGGATGAAAGGCGCGCACGCGAAGCGAGCTTCCGTGGCCGAGATATGGGCTTCGGTGAAGGGGCACTTGCCACTGCTGGGCTACCTCATCCTGCTCATGGCGGGCTTCAACGCCTTCAGCCATGGATCGCAGGATCTCTACCCGACCTTCCTCCAGGTGCAGCGCCATTTCGGGACGGACGCGACGGCCAACATCGCCATCATCTTCAACCTGGGCGCGCTCTCGGGCGGCATCGTCTTCGGCGCGCTGTCGGAGCGCCTTGGCCGCCGCCGCGCCATCGCGCTTGCGGCGCTGCTGGCGCTGCCCATGATCCCGCTCTGGGCCTACTCCACCGCACCCGCCATGTTCGCAGCAGGCGCCTTCCTCATGCAGTTCATGGTGCAGGGCGCCTGGGGCATCGTGCCCGCGCACCTCAACGAGCTGTCGCCCTCCGCCGTCCGCGCGATCCTGCCGGGCTTCGCCTACCAGCTCGGGAACCTCGCCATGGCCAAGATGGCGCCGTGGCAGGCGGGGATCGCGGAAGCCCATGGCAACGACTACGCCCGCGTCCTCGCGTGGACCGTGGGGATCGTCGGCGTGGGATTGGCGGTCCTGACGATGCTTGGCAAGGAAGCGAAGGATGTGGATTTGATGAACTGTGATGAACGCTGATGAACACTGATCTGTGTTCATCAGCGTTCATCACAGTTCATCGCTTTTCTTTGTGTCCCCGATGCCTCGTGGTGAACATTTTCCGTTCCTTCACTCCGGCTTGCGGAAAGGTGGCGGGCCTTCGCCGCCCGTGACCTTCTCGTCGCTCGGCGGATCCACGGCGAGGATGGGGAAGCGCAGAGGCTCGCCCCAGGCGAGGTCGCCGCGGACGAGGCTTTCGTGGAAGAAGCCCCAGTGGACGAGGCCGTCGTCGCTGCGCGGGTCGAGCAGGTAGAAGGCGACGCGGCCGTTCTTCTGATTGAGCGGCACCCAGAGCGCGCGATCCAGATCCTCCGGGGTCCATTTCTGGAGCATGGGTTTCGTGGGCGTCTGGAGGCTCCAGCTTCCTTGCAGATCCAAGGCGAACACGCCTTGGAAGGCTTCAGGCGCAAGGTGGCGATTCGATTCGACGAAGTGGCCGATGGGCGCTTTCGGCCGCGCCGTTCCGGGCAGCACGCGGATGCCATGGGCTTCCAGCACGGGCCGCACCTTGAAGGCGTAGGCGGGGTCCACGAGGTAGCCCTTGGGCAGCTTCACGAAATCGCGGCCTTCGAAGGCGGTGAAGCTCGGGAGCGTCACCTCGCGGCGGCCCTTCTCGCCGATGAGTTTGTGCCCTTCGTCCCAGATGGGATCCACGAGCGTGAACGCGTGATCCTCCATCTTCACCATCTCGTCGCGGAGCGGCAATTCGGGGCGCGCCTTGACCCATGCCGCGTCGGCCTTGGTTTCTGTCGCCTTCACTTCATCCTCGTGCACCGCGAGCCAGTCCAGGCAGGCGAGGACGAAGGCCTTGGTGTCCGCGATGCGCTGCGGGTAGCTGTCGTAGACATAGGCTTCGCTCAGGATCGCGAGGCGGTTTCGAAGGCCGGGGTAGTTGCTCAAGTAGCGCGGGTAGGCCTCGAAGGTCGTCCACTCGGTGGGCGCTGGGTCGTGCTCGCGCGGGCCGAAGTTGCCGTAGTCGTAGGTGGGAAGGCCCTGCTTATCAAGCGTGGTCCGCACATCAGAGAGCAGGGTGCGGTTCAGCGCGCTCACGCCCGCGTCGCCGCCCGTGACGAGGCTGGGCGCGTAGGTGAGGCGGAATCCGTGGGTGCTGCCGTCCGTCGTGTGCAGGTCCAGCACGGCGGCGGGATCAAAGCCGTTCATCATCGCGAGGAACCAGCGGGTGTTCGCGGCCTGGGCCTTCATCAGGTCGCGGTTGAGGTCGAGGCCCCGGGCGTCCTCCCTTCGTCCGACACCCGACGCAGGATTGGGTTGATGGCGACGGATCGCCGGATCCAGCGCGTCCGTGCCATCGGCGTTGTAGGCGGGGCAGACGACGAGGTCGAGGCTTGCGAGCTCGGGGTGCTTGCCCTGGAGCAACTCACGGAAGAGCTCCTGCATCGCCTCCTTGCCCTCCACTTCGCCGCCGTGGATGTTGGCGTTGATGTAGACGCGCAAGGGGTGTTTGGAGCGCGAAGGCAGGCGCCAGGCGAGGAGCGGCTTGCCCGCTTCCGTCGTCGTTGGCGCGCCCTTGGGCTGGTAGGGGATGAGCCGCGCGTCCTTCTTCCGCAAGGCGTCCATGAACGCGCGGACTTCGGCCACGGTGCTGGTGGCCGCGTAATTCGTTCGCTCCGGCACGGTTCGAGGCCACGGCGTGCTCGCCGAGAGCGTGAGGGTCAGGATGGGCAGGACGGCGCGCATCATGACCGGAATCGTCGCACGGGCCAGCCTTCGGGTTGCGCTTTCAAATCTCCCGAAGGGGATGGTTCAACTTCCGTGCCCCGGGGCGCGGCCCAGGTGGGCTCGCCGTGGCGCGAAAGCGCTTCCCAGCGTTCGCCTCCTTCCGGCAGGCACATCCACCGCTCGATCTTGCCCTTCTGGG
The DNA here is from genome assembly GCA_964552855.1 of uncultured Solibacteraceae bacterium. Taxonomy (GTDB): domain Bacteria; phylum Acidobacteriota; class Holophagae; order Holophagales; family Holophagaceae; genus JAFDVN01. The sequence goes on from CAZKIM010000043.1 coordinate 7,990, forward strand.
CTTTGGGCACGCCGACGACTCGGGCCTTCGGCGCCCGCGGGCTTCCGTCTTTTTGGGCGAGCAGGTAGGCGAAGCTGAGCAGGCGCCGGTCCAGGCCCGCGGCCTCATCCAACGCGCGGAACCAGGTCGGCGGATTCCAGGGAAGCTCGGCCACGCACCACTGGCGCTCCAGCGGCAGCATGGGGCAGGGGCCGAGGCAAGGGCAGGGCGCCTGGATCGTGAAGGGCACGGCGCGGAGTTCTTCGCGCAAGGCCATGAGGCGGCGCGTGGTGCTTCGCAACGAGGGTTCGAGAATGAGGATGCGGCCTCCCGGCGCGAGGCGTTCCTTGAGCGCGGCGAGCAGTCGGACCTGATCGGCTTCGGCCAACTCATTCAGCACATGGCCCACCATCACGAGGTCAGGCCGTCCTGCGGGGAGTTCCGGCAAGCGCTGGCGATGAAGGCTGAGTGGAACGCCCAGCGGCTTCAAGCGCGACTCGGCCCAGCGAAGCGCCTCCTCCCGAAGGTCGGTCAGCGCGAAGGTCGCCTCCGGCCACAGCACCGAGGCCGCCGCCGTGAGCACGCCGGGGCCGCCGCCGAGATCCCAGACGACTCGAGGCGGATCGAAGGGTGACTCCGCGACGATGGCCGCGAGGGCTTCGGCTTGAGCCCAGCCGTGGTGGGCGAAGTAGGGCTCCACATTGGCCGCGGAGAAGTAGTCGCCCTCCGGCGCGCCTTCAATGCGGTTGAAGCGGTCCGACAGCGCGCGCAGCGTCGCGCCCCACGCGGCCGGAATGGGACCGGCCAGCGCGGGCAGCATCGCCTCCCAGCGCGATCGCAGCGGGCCCAGAAGGGCCGGACCCGCCGGGAGCATCTACTTCGCCTGGGTCATCGTCGGAACGGCGGGCGTGGCGCCCTTGGGCGCGAAGAGATCCTTGTTGTAGACGACGAAGCTCGTGGCGGCGAAGAGCAGCAGGGCCACCATGGCCGCGCCGCGCTTGCCCTTGGCGAGCATCTTCGGCGCCATCTCCGCGCAGGCGAGCAGGAAGAAGACCAGCACCAGCTTGATGTGGAGGTAGTTGAACTGGGCGAAGGGATTGCCATCCCGCTTCCAGACCAGCGTGAGCAGGAGGATGCCGACGATCACCGCGAGGCGGAATCCCCAGGTGACCGTGCGCTTCCACACCGTCGCCGCCAGACCCTGGAGATCGGGATGGTCGCCCTCGAATCCGGAAAGAAGCAGCGCGACCACCGCGCCGCCGCCGGCCACGGCCAGCAGGATGAAGTGGAACCACTTGAGCATGGCGATGGGGTCAACGGAGAGAAGGGCGAGCGGCATGGGGGCTCCGGGGGCTCATTCGAGCTTAGAACGCTGCTCCCGCCTTGGGTAGGCTTAGAGACGACGGAGGCTTCCATGTCCAAGCTCAAGGTGGCGGTGGTCGGCGTGGGGCATCTGGGTCAGCATCACGCCCGCATCGCGGCGGCGTCCCCCCACGCGGAGCTGGTGGCCGTCGTGGATCCTGGCGAGGCCCGTGGCCGGGAGATCGCGGCCAAGCACGGCACCGGCTGGGCCGCCACGCTCGCGGAGGTTTTGCCCAAGGTGGATGCCATCCAGATCGCCGCGCCCACGGGGCTTCATCACGCGCTGGGGTTGGAGGCGCTGGCGGCAGGCAAGCATGTGCTCATGGAGAAGCCGCTCGCCGCGACGCTGGCTGAAGGCGAAGCGCTGCTGAAGGCGCTCGCGTCCCAGCCCGGCCGTGTCGGCGCGGTGGGGCATCTGGAGCGCTTCAACCCGGCGGTGAAGGCGCTGCGGGATCGCCAGTTCAAGCCGCGTTTCCTCGAAGCGGTGCGCGTGTCGCCCTTTCCCATGCGCTCGCTGGAAGTGGATGTGGTGATGGATGTGATGATCCACGACTTGGATCTGCTCCGCGCGCTTGTGGGGCGGCCTGTGGTGGATGTGGAGGCCGTGGGGGTGCCGGTGCTGACGCCCCACGCGGATCTCGTGAGCGCGCGGCTCAAGTTCGAAGGCGGCGCCTTCGCGACCGTCACCGCCAGCCGCGTCGCCCAGAAGAAGGAGCGCACCCTCCGCGCCTTCGGCGACCGCGCCTACGCCAAGCTGGACTTCGCGGCTCAGAAGCTGGAGCTGCTGCGTCTCGTGATGAACGCCTCGGGTCCGGAGATCGTGAACGAGCAGGCGGACATCGAGGAAGGCGAACCCCTCAAGCTGGAGATCGAAGCCTTCCACCGCGCCTGCCTGGGCGAAGAAGGTGAGATCGTCACCTGGGAAGAAGGCCTCGAAGCCATGCGCGTCGCGGACCGTGTCCAGAAGGCCGTCGCCGCGAGTCTGAAAGAAATTCACCACGGAGAACACGGAGGACGCGGAGATTGACGGCTAGCTCCGTGCCCTCCGTGACCTCCGTGGTGAATCCGTTGTTCGACCTCGCCTCCCTGACGAAGCCACTCATCACGGCGCCGTTGGCCCATGCCTTCCTGGATCTGGATGCCGACCGGCGCTTCGCGCTTGGTTTCCATGCACGCGAGACGCCCCTCACGGCGCGGCAGTTGCTCGGCCATGGCGCGGGACTGCCGCCATGGCGGCCTTTCACTGGCGAGCCGGTGGCGGCGCAACTGCGGCGTCCCGTCGCGGGTCACGCGCTGCTGCGGGAGGCGAAGGTCGGCGAAGCGACCTATTCGGATCTCGGCTATCGCCTGCTCGCGGAATTGATCGAGGGTGAGACGCGCGTGCCCTTCGCCCAACTCGGCGCGGCGCTGAGCGGGCTCGCGCCCGCGCCTTGGCGCGACGCGCCGGAGCAGATGCCCGATGGACCTGACGCGGAGGCTTGGCGCGCAGCGGAGCCCGGACTCGCGGTGCCGCAACCCGACGCGCATCTGCCCCACGACCTCAACGCTCGCGCGGGGATGTTGGGTCACGCGGGGTTCGCCGCGACGGTCGGGCAACTCCGCGCGTGGTTGAAGGTCTGGTCGCTCCAATGGGCGCCGCGCATGTGCGTGGAGGCATCAAAGGAAGCCGATGGCAGCATCTGGGGCTTGGGCCTTCGCGTCGCCCACCTCGGATCAGGCCGTTTCGCGGAGCTGCTGGCTCGCGTGCCCTCCGGTTCCGGTCTCCATGTGATTGCGGACCGCGCCACCTGCCTCGCCGCGGCCGCGCCAAGCCTGGACTCCGAACTCGGTCCGCCTTCCGGTTGGTGGTGCCATTTCGGTTTCACCGGCCCCGCGCTTTTCTTCCGGCCCAAAGACGGTGCCTGTATCGCGCTGCTCGCCCACCGCCTTGGACCTGCTGGGGAGTTGCTCGATGCGGAAGCCCTTCGAGCCCGGCGATGGGAGATTCTTTCGGGCTTAACGGCTAAGCTCGGAGGATGATCCGCGCCCGCGTCCTGCCTCTGATCGCCGTCGTCGCCTCCCTTTCCGCGCAAGGTCCGAAGGTCCGGGTGGGCATCCTCACCAGCGCGACGGAAGTGCAGGTCAGCTTCCCCGAAGGCGGACAGATCCAGGATCTGAAAGGCCGCGCGCTGCGGACGCTGAAGCCGGGCGAGAAACTCCGTCTCTGGTGGGACACCAAGGGCGCCGCGCCGCGCAGCAGCGAATACCGCGTGCAGGTGGGCGCGCCCATGGCCGTTGGGGCGGCGGAGGCGCTCATGGCGAAGCTCCGCGCCTTGCATGAGGAACCTTCTCGCGTCCATGTCTCCGATGGCGACACCTGGCGCGTGCTGCTCGGCCATTTCAAGGATTCGGAGGATGCGAGCGGGCTCGTGCAGAAGCTGGAGGACGCGGGCTATCAGGAACTCTGGGTGTCCAGCGAATCGCTGGCCGCGCCCAAGGCGAAGGGCCGCGCGCTCTACGCGATCACCGAAACCTATGACCGCCTTCCGATGCCCGAGGGCGTGCGTTTCGCGGCCCGTGGAGCCTTCACGGAAGTGATCGGCAAAGGCCGCTACCGGGGCTCCATCGAGGTGGTGCCCAATCGCCAAGGCACCTTGAGCGTCATCAACACCGTGGACTTGGAAACCTACCTGCGGGGCGTGGTGCCGCGCGAGATGGGCGCGTGGAACTACCCCAGCCTTGAAGCGCTGAAGGCGCAGGCCGTCGCCGCGCGCACCTACGCGGTGGCGAACCTCGGCAAGCGCGCGGAGGAAGGCTACGACCTCGTGGACACCGTGTCGGATCAGGTCTACGGCGGCGCGGATGGCGAGCAGAGTCTCACCGACACCGCCGTGCAGCAAACCGCGGGCCTCGTCGCCACCTACAACGGCAAGCCCATCCAGGCGCTCTTCATGGCCGACTGCGGCGGCTCCACGGTGGATGTGTCCTGGGTTTTCGGCGGCGACGCGCCTTACCTCAAGGCCGCAACCTGCTACCCGGATAAGCCCGTCACGCGCCTCTTCGTCTCCGGCGCGCCGGTGACGGGCGAGGCCGCCCAGCCCTGGCTCACCTGGAACCTGCTCAAGCTCGTGGCCGTGGGCGCCGCGCAGCCCTCCTGGCTCAACGGCTCCGTGCTCGCCAAGAGCGCGACGGCGGCGGATCTCATGCCCGCGGTGGCCGCGCTTCAGCGACGGCTGGGCCTCACTCCCACGCCGCTCGCCAACGGCAACCTCGCGCTCGCCATGGCCCGGGCGCTTGGCTACGGATCGCTTCCCGCGGGCCAGGAACGGCCTCAGGATGCGGCCTATTTCGGCGCGGGCGCGCTCGCGCCCCAGGATCAACTGCTCGCGTCCTTCCTCCTGCGGCAGGGCTTCATTCGGCCCGCGGATCTGCGGGGGGCGGCCACTCTTGGCGACGCGTTGGATACGCTGGGCCGCCTCTGGCAAGGGCTGGAGCCCATCGAGCCCAAGGCCGGCACGCTGCTGATGGATGGGCAGGTCCGACCGAAGAAACAAGGCCCTCAAGCGTTCCCGCTCCTGCCGCAGGTGCTGTTCGCGGAGCAGGCGCCCGATGGCAGCCTGCGACTCGTGCAGCGCACGGAGGCCCAAGTGGGCGATCAGTTGTTGTGGCTGGGCGCGGGAAGCGGCGACACGAGCGGCCCCGCCGCCGTCGTCATCCGCCGCCTGGACCCCGATGGCGCGGCGTGGGACCGCTACAACCCCACCGCCCACTGGCGCGTGGCGATTCCCGAAAGCGACCTCACCGCCATGATCCGCCGCCGCGTGCCGCTCAACGCGCTTGAAAGCCTGACGGTGCAGACCAACGCCAATGGCCGCGCGCTGGATCTGGCGGTGCGCGACACGGCGGGCCGCGTCCACCACTTCTCCGGCATGCGCATCCGCAACCTGCTCGGGCTGAAGGACAATGTCTTCAGCTTCACGGTGCTGGGCAAGGCGCCGGAACGCACCTGGGTCTTCTTCGGTCGCGGCTGGGGCCATGGCGTCGGCATGTGCCAGACCGGCGCCTATGGCATGGCGCTGGAAGGCGCAAAATTCGATCAGATCCTCAAACATTACTACTCGGGCATTGAGCTGACGAAGATCCCTGAATAGGGAAACCACCGATGGACACCGATAACCTCCCACATCGGTGTTTATCGCTGTTCATCGGTGGTTCCTTCTCTTCTTCGCCTTGACACCACCCCCACGCGCCCCACCTTGGCTTCACCACCCGGAGGTGACCCATGGCCGATCGCGCCTGGATCCTCCGCAGCCCTCTGAAGGTGCTGGACTGCGAAGATCATCCCTACCTTGAATCGGCGCGAGCCACCCTGGGAGGGCGCGAGCTTCAGCTCAGCTATTCCCGGGCCATGGAGGACGCGGGCGGGAAGGCCGAGTTCAAATTCTTCCTGGATGGCGAGCTCGCCTACGAACTGGGCGAGGCTTCACCTTCCGGTGCGTGGTTCAAGCTCTGCCGGGATCAGGGATACGATCCCGAAACCCATTGGGATTGGGATCCGGCCCTCATCCTCTTCCAGCAGGTGATCCCCGCGATGACGGAGGAGTGGCATGAGCATGAGCTGCCCTACACGGGCCTCGGCGTGCCTCACGGCGTCGTGTGTCTGGCGAACCTGCGCCACGCCATGGCCGAGCGCATCGCGGGATGGCGGCACCGCGTGGGCGATGGGCACGGCGATCCGGCGCTCACGAAGGCCGTGGAGCTCTTTGAATGGTTGCCCCTGCGTTCCGTCGTCTTCCACGACAATCCGCAGCGGCGCGTGGACTATGTGGGCAACTCGTTGGACACGCCCTTCCTCGGCGTCTACCTGAGTCTCGGCCTGAGCCGCGATCGGGTGGTCAATCTGAGCAAGGTCACCCTCAGCAGCACGGGCGGCTTGCGTTGGAGCCCTTGGCTCCCCGGCGGGGATTGGGCGCGGGATGGACGCACCTTCCTCTCGACCCAAGGCTCCCACGACTTCCTCCGGGCGGCGGGCCTGGAGGGCGGCACGCCCGTGGGCTTCGAAGCCGCCTTCCGCCGCGTGGCGGAAGACCTCGCCGACGCGCTGGATCCGCTGGTGGAGGCCTACCGCCTCACCTATCCCGCGGGCATTCCCTGGCACCGTGACCCCGCCACGCGCTACATGAACCACATGATCGTGGGGGTGCGCTTCGAAGGCCACCCGGTCCTCACGCTCGATGACGGCAGCGAGATCACCGTGCTGGAACATCAGGAGGCCGAGGCGAAGCAGGATGTGTGGGGGGTCTAGCGAGGGCTGGAACGATGATGCACGCGGATGCATGCTGATAGGGAGGTAGCAGCGTTCATCCGCGTGCATCATCGTTCCCTGCTTTTTGACCGTGTCTCCGTTAGACTCCGTTCATGTCGAAGCCGCTGACCAAGGGCCGAGTTCGCGTCGCCATCGCGATCGCGGTGATCGTGGACGCGCTCCAGATCGGCATGCAGGCCACCGGCCCCTTCCAGCTCCTGCTCGACTGGCCGCTGGACCTCCTCACCGCCGCCCTGATGACCGGCCTCGTGGGCTTCCATTGGGCCTTCCTGCCCACCTTCCTCGCCGAAGCCGTGCCCTGGTTTGATGTGGTGCCCACCTGGACCCTCGCCGTGATCTTCGCCACCCG
>CAZKIM010000044.1:0-14738 GCA_964552855.1 uncultured Solibacteraceae bacterium
AACGGCCTGCCCATCCACGGCGCGGCGGGGGATCAGCAGGCGGCGCTCTTCGGCCAAGGGTGTTTCGACCCGGGCCAGGCCAAGCTCACCTACGGCACCGGAAGCTTCGTGTTGATGAACACCGGCGCGACCGTGCCGCGCAGCCAGCATGGGCTGCTCGGCACGGTGGCATGGGAACTGGACGGTGAGCGCAGCTACGCGCTGGAAGGCGGCGCCTTCGTCGCGGGCTCGCTCATCCAGTGGCTCCGGGACGGACTGCATCTCTTCGCCCGCGCCGAGGACAGCGAGGCGCTGGCCCGCAGCGTGCCGGACAGCGGCGGCGTCCGCCTCGTCCCGGCCCTCGCCGGGCTGGGCGCGCCCCACTGGCGACCCGAGGCCCGCGGCGCGATGTTCGGCCTCACGCGCGGCACCACGGCCGCGCACCTCGCGCGGGCCGCGCTGGAAGGCATCGCCCACAGCCAGGCGGACATCCTGGAGGCGATGGCGGAAGACTTGGGCGCGCCGCTGCAAAGCCTCCGCGTGGATGGCGGCGCGGCGGCCAACGACCTGCTGCTCCAGATGCAGGCGGACCTTCTGGGCATCCCGCTCCACCGTCCGAACCTGCTGGAGACGACGGCGCTCGGCGCCGCCTTGCTCGCAGGGCTCGGCGCGAAGCTCTGGACGCTCTCCGACCTGCGCCGCGCCTATCCGCTGGAGCACACCTTCACACCGCAGGGCGACCCCGCGACGATCCAAGCATCCCGCGCGCGATGGAAAGAGGCCGTGGCGAAGGCCTAGACTTCCGCGACCAGCTCGATCTCGACCTTGGCGCCCTTGGGCAGCGCGGCCACCTGCACCGTGCTGCGGGCGGGCTTGGCGCCGCCGAGGTGCTGTTCGTAGACGGCGTTGAAGGCGGCGAAGTCGGCGAGATCCGTGAGGAAGACCGTCGTCTTCACCACGCGATCCCAGGAGGTGCCCGCTTCCGCGAGCACGGCATCCAGGTTCTTCAGCACGCGCTTCGTCTGATCCTCGATGGCGCCCGTCACCATCTCCATGGATTCCGGGATGAGCGGAATCTGCCCGGCCGTGAAGAGCAGGTTGCCGACGATCTTGCCCTGGCTATACGGGCCGATGGCGGCGGGAGCGCTGGGCGTTGCGATGGTTTTCATATCGGCTCCTATTTCTTCCACTTCTTCCGCCCGCGCCAGGGGCGGTGGCCGGAACGGACGGCGGCGTTGCTGTCGAAGGGGCTGCTGGCGACTTCGCCTTCCACGGATTCGCCGAGCAGGGCCTTGGGCCCTTCTTCGAACTGCTCCTGCACCCACTGGGCGGTTCGGTGGAGCAACGCCGCGAGGCAGAGGGAGGCCTCGATGCGGGCGTGGGGCAAGGGACCGAGCATGGTGAACACCGCCGGATCGGGCGGCGGCGTGCGGGGGATGGCGATGTCGGGCAACGGCCCGCGCAGCCGGTCGAAGGCCTCGGCTTCGCAGGGTTCCCAGGGCTCGGGGCTCGGGCGTTCGGGCGTGAGCAGTTCGGGAAGCGTCTTCAGCCCCTTCTTGGGACGGCCACGCTTCTTCGGCGCTTCACCGGCGGCGGCATTGAGCGCCTCCTGCAACGCGGCCATCACTTCTTCCTTGGCCTTGCCGCGCAGGTCGAAGAGCAGCCAGGGATCGCGGTCCAGAGCCTCGGCCATGATGTAGCAGACGGCGGCCACATGCTTGCAGGGGTTGGCCCAGTCGGGGCAGGTGCAGTGGGTCTGCAATTCCTTCGGCACGCGCGGGTAGAGGCTCGCGCCCGCTTCGCGGAAGGTCTCGTCGAGCCCTTCGGGCATTTCACCCGCGAGCAGCGACGCCACGAAGCGGCTCTCCTGGGCGATGCGCGAAAGGGCCTTGTCCCACTGGGCGGTCGTCAACGCGGGCAGGGCGAGGGTCACTTCGTAGGTCTTGCGGCCATGCACGAGCGCGTGGATCTCGCCAGGGTCCACGCCGAAGTGCGACACCTGGCCATCCTCCGCGTACTTCTTGCCGCGCGGCAGGCGATTCTCGTAATCGTCGCCCAGGGATTCGAGGCCCCTGATCCAGAGGCGGCCCCACCAGGTCGTGCCGAAGCGGTCCTGCGCCATCATCATGGCTCCACCTCTTCGGGCAGCTCAGGGGCTTCGAGGGAATGTCGCGAGGCCTCGCGCACCTTGGCCGCGGCGCCATCCACGCGGCCGCCGTTCTCTTCCTCGTCCATGACCTCGGTGTCGGAATCGAGGGACACGAGGCGACGCAGCGCGTCGTCATCCAGCTCCGTGAGCCAGCCTTCGCCGGTGCCGACGACGCGATCGGCGAGGTCGCGCTTGGATTCGAGCAGCGCGTCAATCTTCTCTTCCAGCGTGCCGATGGTGATCAGTTTGTGGACCTGCACATTCTTCGTCTGGCCGATGCGGTAGGTGCGGTCCGTGGCCTGATCCTCCACGGCCGGGTTCCACCAGCGGTCGAAGTGGAACACATGGGTCGCGGCCGTGAGGTTGAGGCCGACGCCGCCCGCCTTGAGCGACAGCAGCATGACGGGCGCGGATTGCGGGTCTTCCTGGAAACTGCGCACCATCTCGTCGCGCTGGTCCCGCGTCGAGCCGCCATGGAGGAAGGGCAGGGCGATGCCGAGCTTTCCTCCCAGGTGCTCCTGGAGCCGGTCGCCCATCTCCTTGAACTGGGTGAAGACGAGGGCGCGCTCGCCGTTCTCCACGACTTCTTCGAGCATTTCGGTGAGGCGGTCCAGCTTGCCGCTGCGCCCGCCGAAGGGCCCCCACTGACGCAAGAACTGCGACGGGTGGTTGCAGATCTGCTTCAGATGCGTGAGCAGCGCGAGGATCTTGCCGCGCCGCTCGATGCCGCTGGACTTGGCGAGGTCCTGCTCCATCTGGTCCACACGGGCCTGGTAGAGCGCGGCCTGCTCGCGGGAGAGCGTCGTGAAGACCTTCATCTCCTGCTTCTCGGGCAGGTCCTGGATGATGCTGCGATCGCTCTTCAGGCGGCGCAGCACGAAAGGCCCGACGCGCTGGCGCAACTCCTGCGCGGCATCCGGGTCGCGGTACTTCTCGATGGGCTGGCCGAAGCGCTCGTTGAACTGGGATTCGGAGCCGAGGTAGCCCGGCAGCGCGAAGGCGAGGATGGACCAGAGCTCCCGCAGGCGGTTCTCGATGGGCGTGCCCGTGAGCGCGAGGCGGAAGCCGCCCTTGATGCGCCGCGCGGCCTTGGCCTGGGCGCTGCCGGGGTTCTTGATGGCCTGGGCCTCGTCCACGACGACGATGCCCCAGGTCCGCCCGGCGAATTCGTCTTCCTCCCGCCGCGCGACGCCGTAGGTGGTGAGCACGAGGGTGTGGGGCTTGAACGCCTTCGGCAGCGGATCGCGGTTGTTGCCGTGGTGCACGAAAAGCGGCAGCGTCGGCGCGAATTTCTTGAGCTCGCGTTCCCAGTTGCCCAGCAGCGAAGTCGGGCAGATGAGCAGCGTCGCCGCGCCTTCCTTGGGCGATTGGGCTTGGCGATGCAAGAGCAGTGCGAGCACCTGGATGGTCTTGCCCAGGCCCATGTCGTCGGCGAGGATGCCGCCGAGGCCCAGTCGCGCCAGGCCTTCGAGCCAGGCGAGGCCGCGGAGCTGATAGGGGCGGAGCTGGCCGCGGAACGCTTCGGGCTGCGTGATGGGCTTGTCCGGCAGGTTCTTCAGTTCGGCGAGCGCCGCGCCGAAGTCGCCCGCGACTTCCACCTCGATCGCTTCGCTGATGCCCGGAATGCGGGCGGTTCCAGTGAGCGCGGCGGCCAACGCCTCGCCGCGGCTCATCTGCTCGAAGCCCTTGTCGCGGCTGGCCTGGATGACGGTCTGGATCTGCTTCAGCGTCGCCGGATCGAGGGCCACCCAGCGGCCCTTCCAGGCGACGAGCGGGTGCTTGAGGCTCGCCATCTGGGCGAAGTCTTCCACGCTCAAGGCGTCGTCGCCGAGCATGAGCGACCAGTCCGCGCTCACGGCCGCGTCCAACCCCGTGCCGGACGATTCCACGCTGCGCGCGCCGAGCTTCACCTTGGCGCGCAGGCGCCGCGCGCCGCCCAGATCGGTCAGCGCCTCGGGCACGCTCACGACGAAGCCCGCCTCCTTCAACTGCGCCGCGCCCTTGGTGAGGAAGGACCAGGCTTCCGCGGGTTGGAGCTGGAGATCGCCGGGGCGTTGACCTGAGAGCGCCTTCGCGATGGCGGGGAAGAAGGGCGTCGCGCGCGCCAGGGCGCGCAGCAGCGTCGCGCGCGCCTCCGCGACGATGGGCTCGGTGGAGGGTTCCCACAATTGGTTCACACCCAGGAAGACCCCCGCGGCCGTCTCAAGGCCGACCTTCAGCACCCAGCCTTCTTCGCTGAGGCGATCGGCTTCCTCGATGGCGCGGCCCTTGGGCACCGGCGGCGCTTCCAACTGGAACGCGGGCCGCACCCACTGGGGCGTGGCGCCTTCGCTCCATTGGGCGAGCTGGTCGCCCAGCGTGCGCTCGGTGATGCCTACCGTGGGGAATTCGTTCATGGGATGGCTCAGCGCCACCATGAAGCGCTCATCCCAGGGCAGGCGGTCCCGCTTGTGGCCGCGCAGGCGGTGGAGCAGGCCGAGGCGCGGATCGTCCCCCGCCCTCAGGTTCGACGAGACGAAGCGCATGAGGAAGTCCGCGCCGTCTTCCAGAAACGCGCTGAGCAGCGCCTCCGCCACGGGCGGATGGGCCAGCTCATCGTCCAGTTCCTCCGACACCAGATCGCCAAGCGTCAGGCCCTTGGTGAAGACCCAGGCGTCCTGATCGGGAAAGGCGAGCGCGGACGGCGGCATGGCGTCGCCCAGCGCCTTCACCGCGTCGCGATCCGAGGGGCTCGTGAGGCTCACGCCCCAGCGCACCCGCCAGGGATGGGGCCGCGTGTCCAGCGTCGGCAGCAGCGCGCCGCGCATGACGAGGGATTGGAGCAGGCGCAGCGCCGAAGCCCAGTAGCGCAGCGAATCCCCGGCGGTGCCGGGATTCAGGCCAAGGGAGGTGAGCCACGGATAGGCGCGCTGCCAGCGGAGGGGCACACCGTGGGCTTCCACCAGGCTGCCATCCGCCAGGAAGACTTGAGCCCGCGCGGGCGTCAGCCGCTCCCGGCCGGGCAACTCCCCGGGCAGCGCCCGCAGCGCCCGCGCCCAGGCTTCCGGCCCGGCGGGCCGGGGCAGGGCGATGAAGAAGCCCCGGTCCAGGGGCCGGTATTGGAGGATGGGCTGCAGGAGTTCAGTCAACGGCCTTACCCTGGAGGCAGGAGTCGGAATGAAGCTCGGATTCGCCAGCGATCATGCGGGGTTCGACCTGAAGGAGCGCCTCAAGGCCTGGGCCTTGGGAGAAGGTCACGAGGTTGTGGATTTCGGTACGGATGGGACCGCCTCGGTGGACTACCCGGATTTCGCGCACCGGGCGGCGCAAGCGAGAGAGCGATGGGAGCGGCTGGTGCTGGTCTGCGGGTCCGGCATCGGCATCAGCATCGCCGCCAACCGGCATCCTGGCATTCGCTGCGCGCTCGTCACCTCCCCCGATCACGCAAGGCTGGCCCGGGCTCACAACGATGCGAACGCCATCGCCTTTGGCCAGCGGCTCACGGATCCGCTCAAGGCCGAATATTACCTGAAAACCTTCCTGGAAACCCCCTTTGAAGGCGGAAGGCACCAGGGCCGGGTGGACAAGATCGAGTGCTGAACCGGGTTCGGGCTTCGGGCCTGGGGCTCCGGTCCACAGAATCATCCTTGGCTCCCTATACTCTTTCCATGCCCACCCTGACCTCCATTGAGATTTGCGCCGGCGCGGGGGGGCAGGCCCTTGGCCTGGATCGAGCAGAGTTCGATCATGAATGTCTTGTGGAGATAGATCGTGATGCCTGCGCGACCTTGCGGCTGAATCGCCCGGCCTGGAAGGTGTTTCACCAGGATCTCCGGGAGTTCGATGGCCGACCTTACAAGGGCATTGATCTGCTAGCCGGCGGCGTTCCATGTCCGCCTTTTTCCGTGGCGAGCAAGCAGCTCGGCGAGAAGGATGAGCGCAACCTCTTTCCAGAGGCGATCCGCCTCGTGGAGGAGACACGGCCCAGGGCGGTGATGCTGGAAAATGTGCGTGGCATCCTGGACGCGGTGTTCGAGGATTACCGACTCCACATCGCGAACCAATTGAAGAAGCTTGGCTATGTGACGGATTGGAAGCTACTCAACGCTTCTGATTTCGGAGTCCCCCAGCTGCGTCCTCGCGTCGTCTTCGTCGCGATCCGCAAAGACCTTGCTACTCATTTTGCCTGGCCTCAAGCAGGTCGCGTGGCCTCGCCCTCTGTTGGGGAGACGCTCGGTGACTTGATGGCGGAGCAGGGTTGGGAAGGCGCTTCCGATTGGATGCATCGCGCCACTGAAATCGCGCCAACCTTGGTGGGTGGGTCGAAGAAGCATGGCGGCCCAGACCTGGGTCCGACGCGCGCCAGAAAGGCCTGGGAAACACTTGGTGTGGACGGCCGAGGGTTGGCGGATGCGCCACCCCAACCTGGCTTCTTGGGTATGCCCCGCCTCACGGTCCGCATGGCAGCGCGAATCCAGGGTTTCCCGGATGATTGGCGCTTCGTCGGCGGCAAGACTTCCACCTACCGTCAGGTCGGCAACGCCTTCCCCCCGCCCGTGGCGGAGGCGGTAGCGAAGGAAATCCACGCCTGCCTCGCGATCCGGCGCGGCGTCCAAGCGGCGGGGTGAGGCATGGGCAAACGGACTGATGGCGGCAATCACGGCGCGCGCGCCAAGCTGCGCGCCTATTTCCTGGCCCGCATCGGCCAGGTATTGGAATCCAGAGAACTCCAAGAAGCCGCTGGAGGGATCAGCGAATGGGCTCGCCGCGTTCGTGAATTGCGGAACGAAGAGGGCTACCAGATCCTCACCCACAACGACCTGAGCGAGCTGAAGCCCGGGCAATACCTCCTCAAGACCGCCAAGCCCCAACCGGCGTTTGAGCGCAACATCTCGAAGGAGCTGCGCTCCCTGGTGCTCGATCGCAACGGTTTCACCTGCCAGATGTGCGGCGCGGCGGCGGGCGAGCCTCATCCCTACGATCCCACGCGCAAGACGCGCCTTCACATCGGACACATCGTTGATAAATCCGCAGGAGGGTCAGACGAACCCTCGAACCTTCGCGCGATTTGCTCTGTATGCAATGAGGGCGCGAGCAACATCACCCAGGACCGGCCCACTTTCATCAAGCTAAAGTCCCAGGTCTATCGAGCGAAGAACGAAGTCCAGATTGAGCTGCTCGAAGCACTGGTGCGCAAGTTCCCAGCTCAAGCCAAGACCTGCTTGGAGTCCTCGAAATGACCCCTCGCGCACCCGATCAACTCCGTCCGCTTTCCTTCCAGGTGGGTGCGCAGTCCCATCCGGCGGGATCCTGCCTGATCGCGATGGGGGGGACGCGGGTGCTGTGCGCGGCGTCGTTGGAGGAGAAGGTGCCGGGCTGGATGAAGGGCCGGGGCACGGGCTGGCTCACGGCGGAATACGGGATGCTGCCCTCCAGCACGCACACGCGCACGGATCGGGAAGCCGCGCGGGGCAAGCAGCAGGGGCGCACGGTGGAAATCCAGCGCCTCATCGGACGGAGCCTGCGGCAGGCGGTGGATCTCGCGGCGCTCGGCGAGCGCACGCTGTCGGTGGATTGCGATGTGCTGGACGCCGACGGCGGCACGCGCTGCGCGTCCATCACCGGCGCCTGGGTGGCGGTCGCGCTCGCGCTGAAGAAGCATGGACTCGACGCCGCGCTCATCCGCCAGGTGGCGGCGGTGAGCCTCGGCTTGCTGGACAAAGGCGAAGGGCGCAGGGGCCTCGCGCTCGATCTGGATTACGAAGAGGACCACCTCGCCGCCGTGGATTCCAACCTCATCGCCGCGCGCCCACTGCAGGGCGGCGACCTCGAACTGGTGGAGCTCCAGGCCACGGGAGAGGGCCGCAGCTTCACCCGCGCCGAGGCGGCCGCGCTTCTGGACCTCGGCCTCACCGGATGCGAAACCTTGATGGCGGCTCAAAGGAAGGCCCTCGCGTGAAGCGCGCCGCCCTGCTCCTGCTCGCCATGCCCTTGGCGGCGCAGGACGCGGATGCGATCACCGTCAATCCCAACCGGCCGACATTCGCGACGCCCTCGCGCACCACGCAGGTGGGTGTGCTGGAACTGGAAGCGGGGTTGCAACGCTCCGAATTCAAGGACGGCTCCCGCGCCGACTTCGAACCGATCCTCTTCAAATTCGGCCAGACCGCGCGTTTCGAATGGCGGCTGGGCTGGAATGGCTACCTCACGCAAACCGCGCCGGATGGCTCGCGCGTCGGCGGCTTCAGCGATCCCACCTTCGGCTTCCAGTGGCATCCCGTGGATCAGGAGCGCGCGGGCGTGGACGCGGCGATCGGCCTCTTCCACAAGTTCGCCACCGCCAACGCGCGGGAAGGCCTCGGTTCCGGCCGCGCGGACGATACGCTCGTGCTGCTGGCGAGCCGCGATCTCGGACCTATCCAT
This sequence comes from uncultured Solibacteraceae bacterium, assembly GCA_964552855.1. GTDB lineage: Bacteria > Acidobacteriota > Holophagae > Holophagales > Holophagaceae > JAFDVN01. The sequence goes on from CAZKIM010000044.1 coordinate 8,531, forward strand.
GTGGATGTGAACTACCTCCACGGATGGATCGGGCAACCCGACGGCGGTCGCGCGGGCCAGGATTCGGGCACGGTCTCGATGAGCTGGCCCCTTTTCGGCGCGTGGGGCATGGGTGCGGAGGTCTACAGCGTTGGATCCCTACCCGGCGTAGCCCGGGACACGGCGCTGCTCACCTACGCCTCTTACCAAGCTTCCAGCCGCGTGGTCTTTGACGCGGGGTTTGATCACGGGCTCTCCGACGGCGCGCCGCGCTGGAACCTCTTCTGTGGCGTCACCGTGGGCCTTGGTCATCTCTTCCACCCTCGGCCCCGATGAGACGACGCCCCTCGCTCGCCTGCCTGCTCGTCGCGCCCGCGCTGCTCGCGCAGGCTCCGGCGAGCGCCATCCAGCGCTTCGAAGTGCAGGTGAAGCCGCCGGACTACATCTTCCATTACCAGCCGACGGTGGTGGTGCCGGGTCGCCCGCGCATCGTCCTCGCCCTCAGCGGTGGTGGCGCGCGGGGCGTGGCCCACATCGGCGTGTTGGAGGCGATGGACGACACGGGCCTGCCCGTGGACGCGGTGATGGGGACCAGCATCGGCTCGTTCATCGGCGGGCTCTATGCCGCGGGCTATTCCGGCCAGGAGATCGAAACGCTCTTCCACACACAGGACCTCAACCGCGCCTTCCTGGACCATCTCCGCCGCCAACCGGGCAAGACACTCGCCGAGCAGGAGAACGACGACACGAGCCTCGTGAGTTTGGAATCGGATCCCGAAGGTCGCTTCCGCTTCGCCCAAGGGTTGCAATCCGGCCTGCCGGTGCAGCGCGTGTTGGAATCCCTCTTCGCGCGGGCGGCTTATTTCAGCAGCGGCGACTTCGACCAGCTTCGCATCCCCTTCCGCGCCCTCGCCACCAATCTGCAAACGGGGCAGGGCCGCGTTTTCGCGAAAGGGGATCTCGCGGAATCCATCCGCGCCTCCATGACGGTGCCCGGCGGTTTCCGCCCCGTCACCATTGATGGCCAGCCCTTCGTGGACGGCGCGCTGGTGGAGAATCTTCCGGTGGACACGGCCAAGGTCCAGTTCCCCGGCGACTTCGTGCTGGCGGTGGACATCAGCGCGCCGCTCTCGTCCGGCCCCACGGGCAGCCTCTTCTCCGTGGCGGCGCGCAGCCTCGATCTCACCATCGAGCGCCGCCAGTGGGAGAGCCGCAAGGACGCCGACTTCCTCATCCGCCCGGAATTGAAGAAGGACACTTCCTTCACGGACTACAGCGCCCATTTCGGCGAGACGGTGGACGCCGGGCGCAAGGCCTTCGCGGCGCGCAAGGACGCGCTGCTCGCCGATCTGGAATCGCGGTGGCAGTCTCCGAAGCTTCCGGCCGGGACGATCCTCCAGTTCGATGCCATGGGCCTGCCCCGCGCGGCGGATCCCGTCTTCGCGCGGCTGGATCACCTGGATGGCGCGCTCACAGAACGGGATGTGTACATCGCGCTGCAGCAGCTCCTCGTCCACGGCTGGGCACGGAATGCCTGGGCCGAACTCACCCCGGGGCCAAGCCCGACCCTCACGCTCCACGCGGAGCCCTGGCCCGCGCTCAAGGGCTGGACCCTCGTGACCCCCGGCGAGGCCCGGCCCGCGCTCCTCCGAAAAGCGATGGAGGCGCTGCCGCCCGGCGCGCCCTTCAACCCCAAGACCTTCGGCGAGCTGCTGGCGGGCATCGTTCACACGCGCGCCCTCGAAGGGACGCCGCTGGTGGATGTGCGCGGCTCGGGCTTCGACCCGGACACGGGCATCGCCACGCTCCGTCTGGAAGAGCCGATGGTGCGGGCCATGGACCTGCGCCCGCCGCCGGGAAAACCCTTGCGCCTGAACTACCTCCGCGACCTCATGACGCCGCTGCTGAATCACCCGGTGCGCATGGATGATCTCCAGCGACGGATCGCCTTGGGCGAAGAGCGACTGGACCTGGGCGAACTGCGGTGGCGCCAGGTGCCCACCAAGCCGGATGCGGGTCCGCAAGGCGTGCAGCTGGACCTTCTCCCCGTGCCCCGCCGCAAGCAGAGTGTGGATGCCTCGCTGGGCTATGAGACGACCCTCGGCGGTCAGTGGGGGCTCGCCTACGCCGCCCGCAATCTCGGCGGCAGCGGCGCGAGCTTCGATCTGGAGGCGGCCCGCAACCGGCTTCAACAGGAAGCGGCGCTCGCCGTTCGCGGCCCCTTCCAGTCCTTCCCGGGCGCGGGACTGGAGCTGCGCGTCTCGGGGCGCGAGCAGCGGCTTCAGACGGCCTTCGCCTTTCCAAACGCTGAGCTTGGCGCGCTCCCCTTCGATGCGCGTCTCCGCACGGTGGACGGCACCCTCGGCGCCTTCCTCCGCTTCGGCGACGAAGGCGCTGGCAAGGTGACGCTGGACGCGGGCGAGCGCAAGGCCTGGTACCTCTACCCCGGCCTGGACCAGGACCGCATCGAACGCTCCGGGGCGCTGTCCATCGAGTGGGATGACTTCGATCGCATCACCCTGCCGCGCAAGGGCCTGCTGCTCCGCACGCGGCTGCTCTACGGCCACGCCCTCGCCGGAGCGTTGCCCGCCGCCACCTTCACGGCCGCCTATGGCCGCGCCCGGGGGCTTTGGCCCTTCGGCGGCCACGCGGGCGTGGATCTGGACCTGGAATCCGGGCTGGGCAAAGACCTGCCCTTGGATCGCTGGTGGCCCTTCGGCGGAACCTCCACCCTGGTGGGCTCCGACAGCCTCAGCCTGCTCGCGCCGAATTTCGCCGCCGCGCGTCTCGGCTTCCCCATCCGCTTCGCGGGGGGCTTCGGCTTCGACTTCGAACTGGAACCCCGGGTGGACGCCGCGCGCTTCGCCGGGCTGGGGCAAAGCCTTTCCGGGGCCGCGCCCCGGGCGTTTGGGACGGGCCTCATCCTCCGCACCACCTTCGCCAGCCTCTTTGTGGAGGCGAGCTACGGCTTCCTCCGTTTCAGCGACGCGCCGGGCCTGGACGGCCGCACCCACGGCAGTTTCCACATCTCCGTGGGCACCCAGGCCTTCGACCTCTGGAAACGCCGCTAACGGGCCTTCGGATCGGCGGCGCGCCTAGATATACTTGGCGTTTGGCTTGTTTGCCGGAGGCCCGCCCATGCGCTACCTTCCCTCGGCCCCAGGCGAGGACCGTGCCCTGCTGGACGCCATCGGGGTGAAGACCCCGGAGGAACTCCTGAAGGGTGTCCCCGCCGAGCTGCTGCTCAATCGCCCCCTGGACCTGCCGCCGACCTCATCGGAGCTGGAGGTGCTGCGGGATCTGGAGCGCATGGCCGACAAGAACCGGCGCTTCCGCACGCGCTTCCTCGGCGCGGGCGCCTACGCCCACTTCATCCCCACGGCCATTGATATGCAGGTGGGCCGTCAGGAATGGTTCACGGCCTACACGCCCTACCAGCCTGAAATTTCGCAGGGCACGCTCCAGCACATCTTCGAATACCAGACCCTCGTCTGCGATCTGACGGGCCTCGATGTGACGAACGCGAGCCTCTACGATGGCGGCACCGCCTGCCTCGAAGCCGCGCTCATGGCCGTCCGCGTGCAGAAGAAGCGGAACAAGGTGCTCGTCAGCGCCGGACTGCACCCCCACTACCGCGAAGTGATGCGGAGCGGCTTCGCCTCCCACGAAGACCTGGAACTGGTGGAGGTCGCGCTCAACGACGGCGTGACGGACCCTTCCGACCTCGCCGCGAAGTTGGATGAGGGCGTCGCCGCCGTGCTGGTGGGCTACCCCAACTTCCTCGGCTGCGTCGAGAACCTCGAGGTGCTCGCCCAGACCGTCCACGCGAAGGGCGCGCTGCTGGTGAGCGTGACGATGGAGGCTTTCGCCTTTGGCTGGCTCGAAGCCCCCGGCAAGCTGGGCGCGGATATCGCCTGCGGCGAGGCCATGAGCTTCGGCAACAAGACCAACTTCGGCGGGCCCTTCCTGGGCTTCATCACCGTGAAGGACGCCCACAAGCGCGAGATCCCCGGCCGCGTCGTGGGCCAGACCAAGGATCTCGAAGGCCGCCTGGGCTTCGTGCTGACCCTCACGGCCCGCGAGCAGCACATCCGCCGCGACAAGGCCACGAGCAACATCTGCTCGAACCAGGGGCTCATCGCGCTCCGCGCCAACATCTTCTTGCAGCTCGCGGGCCCCGAAGGCCTCATGGGCCTGGCGAAGCAGAATGTGGCGAAGGCCCAGTACCTCCGCGAACGCCTGCTCGAAGTGCCCGACTGGAAGGCCGCGAACGACCGCCCCTTCTTCAACGAGTTCGTCCTCGAATACACCGGCGACTGGAAGGCCGCCGAGGCCGCGCTCCACGCCGAAGGCATCCTGCCGGGCCTGGATCTCACGCCCTACGGTTTCAAGAACCACATCCTCTGGTGCGCCACCGAGATCAACACGCGCACGCAAGTCGAGCACCTCATCGAAGTCCTGGCGCGCGTCGCCTCCGTGGTGGGTTGACCATGAGCCTCCGTTCCCGCGAATCCCTCATCTTCGACCGCAGCGTGCCGGGCAAGATCGGCCTGGACCTGCCGAAGCTCGATGTGCCAGAGCCCAAAGACACCCGCCCAGCCAAGCTCAAGCGCAGTGGCTTCGACGCGCTGCCGAGCTGCACCGAGGTGGAGGTCATCCGCCACTTCACGCGCCTGTCCAAGGACAACTACGGCGTGGATGACGGGCTGTACCCCCTCGGCTCCTGCACCATGAAGCACAACCCCCGACTCAACGAGAAGACGGCCGCCATCCCCGGCTTCGCGGAAAGCCACCCCATGGCGGGGGACGCGCTCATCCAGGGCAACCTGGAACTGCTCTACACCCTGCAGGAGTGGCTGAAGGAAGTGACCGGGCTCGACGCCGTCACGCTGCAGCCCAGCGCTGGCGCCGCGGGCGAGCTCACGGGCGTGCTGCTCATCCGCGCCTACCACCTGAGCCACGGCCGCAAGCGGAAAGTCATCCTCATCCCCGATGCCGCCCACGGCACGAACCCCGCGACGGCGGCGATGGCGGGCTACGAGGTGGTGGACATCGCCTCGGGCGCCGATGGCACCGTGAGCTTCGACGATGTGACCGACCCCGTCACCGGCAAGGTGAAGGCGGGCTTCCTCTCCGTCCTCGCGCAGTACAAGGAGGACATCGCGGGGCTCATGATCACGAACCCCAACACGCTGGGGATCTTCGAGCACCGCATCGCGGAGATCTGCGCGAAGATCCACGAGGTGGGCGGCCTCGTCTACATGGACGGCGCCAACATGAACGCCCTCGTCGGCGTGGCGCGTCCCGGCGATTTCGGCGTGGATGTGATGCACATGAACCTGCACAAGACCATGTCCACGCCCCACGGCGGCGGCGGTCCCGGCGCAGGCCCCGTGGCCTGCCGCAAGATCCTCGAGCCCTTCCTGCCGCGCCCCGTCGTCGTGCGGGAGACGGCCAAGATCGGCGAGGGCGAGGTGCCCCACCACACCTACCGCTGGGACTGGGACCGGCCTCAGAGCATCGGGAAGGTGCACACCTACTTCGGCAACTTCGGAATGCTGGTCCGCGCGCTCACCTACTGCTACAGCCACGGCGGCGACGGCCTGCGCACGGCGACGCTGCGCGCCATCGTGAACGCCAACTACATCCGCAAGGAGCTGGAGGGCCACTACCACCTGCCGGTGACGAGCCCCTCCATGCACGAGGTCGTCTTCAACGACGCGATCCAGGCGAAGAAGGATGTGCATACCCTGGACATCGCCAAGCGCCTCATTGACTACGGCTTCCATCCCCCGACCGTCTACTTCCCCATGGTCGTGAGTGGCGCGCTGATGATCGAGCCGACGGAGAGCGAGGGCAAGGACGAGCTGGACGCCTTCATCCACGCCATGAAGGAGATCGCCCGGGAATCGGAGGAGAACCCCGATCTCCTGCACCAAGCCCCCGTCACGGCGCCCCTGCGTCGCCTGGACGAGACGACCGCCGCCCGCAAGCCGATCCTGCGGTGGACGAAGGCCTAGCGAAGGGCCGCAACCTTCCTGCGATGGCGACCAAAGCAGGAACACAGAGGGCACAGAGCCAGCATAGAGAACACAGAGAACTGCTATTGGAAGCGTTTTCTCTGTGTTCTCTGCGGCCCTCTGCGATCTCTGTGTTCCCGCCTTTGCTTTTCAGGCCTCGGCCTCCTGGCATGGCCCGACCGAACCCTGAACGACCAAGGTGGGTGACG
>CAZKIM010000045.1:0-10876 GCA_964552855.1 uncultured Solibacteraceae bacterium
AAGATCGTCGAGCTGCGGATGTAGGGCAGGGCGCTGCGGCTGAAGTAGAGGGCGCGGCCCGTGTCGTCGGTGACGACTTTCACGGCGTTGGGGTTGAAGATCTCATCCCAGTTCGCGAAGGGGCAGGCGGCCGTGCCCATGGGCAGCTCGGGGCGCGCGGCCATGAGCGCCACGACGGAGGCCACGGTGTCCGGATGCATGGCGGGTTCGTCGCCTTGGATGTTGAGCACGCAGTCGTAGCGCTCGCCCTTCGCCTCCAGCGCCGCGAGGGCCGCGGCCGTGCGGTCTGTGCCCGAAGGCAGGGTTGAGTCGGTCATCACCGCCTCGCCGCCGAATCCGCGCACGGCCTGAGCGATGCGGTCATCGTCCGTGGCCACCACGACCTTGTCCACGCCCTTCGCGCGCTGCGCGGCCTCGAAGACCCGCTGGATCATCGGCTTGCCCGCGATGAGCGCGAGAGGCTTGCCTGGGAAGCGCGTGGCGGCGTAGCGGGAGGGAAGGACGGCGAGGGTTTTCATCGCTCCAGGGTGCCATCCGGCGTCCCGGCTGGAAACCAGCGCCTTCCCAGGCGACAATCGGGGATTCGCCCATGGGCCAAAGCCCGGAGCGTGAGGAGGTTCCCTTGACCCGTCGTTTGGCGCGCCCCGTCGGCATCACGGCCACCGGCCAGCACTACCCGGAGCGCGTCTACACCAACGACGACCTCGCCCAGTTCATGGACACGAACGACGAGTGGATCCGCACGCGCACGGGCATCAGCGAACGCCGGTGGGTGGAGCCGGGCCAGGGCGCCTCGGACCTCGCCGCGCCCGCCTTGCAGATGGCCTTGGATCGGCGCGGCATGAAGGCCGAGGAGCTGGACGCCATCATCATCGCCACCGTCACGCCGGACACCTTCTTCCCGTCCACGGCCTGCCGCGTGCAGGCGAAGCTGGGCGCGACCCAGGCCTACGGCTTTGATCTTTCGGCGGCCTGCTCGGGCTTCCTCTACGCCCTAACCACGGGCGCGGCCCTCGTCGCCAGCGGCACCCACAAGAAGGTGGCCGTGGTGGGCGTGGACATCATGAGCGCGATCATCAACAAGGAGGACCGCACGACGGCGGTGCTATTTGGCGATGGCGCGGGCGCGGTGATCCTCGAAGAAGTCCCCGAAGGCGGAATCCTCGACTTCGAGCATTTCATTGACGGCTCCGGCGGCTGCCACCTCTTCATGCCCGCGGGCGGCAGCGCGCGCCCCGCGAGCGCGGAGACCGTGGCCAACAAAGAGCATTTCGTCGTCCAGCACGGGCAGGATGTGTTCAAGAAGGCCGTGCGCGAGATGGCGGAGATCAGCCGCCTCATGCTGGACCGCAACGGCGTGAGCCCCGACGACCTCAAGCTCTTCGTGCCCCATCAAGCGAACCTTCGCATCATGGATGCCGCCGCCAAGCGCCTGGAACTGGCGGAGGGCCGCATGATGGTGAACATCAACCAGTTCGCCAACACCACCGCCGCGACGATCCCAACCGCGCTCCATCAGGCGCAGGAGCAAGGCCGCCTGGTGAAGGGCGACACCGTCGTCCTCTCCGCCTTCGGCGCGGGCTTCACCTGGGGCGCCGTGCTGCTGAAGTGGTCCTGTTAGGGCCGTGCGCGTCATCGCGGGCAGTCTGAGAGGGCGGCGCTTGGAAGCGCCACCGGAGGCGGATCTTCGCGTCCGGCCGACCTCGGATCGCGCCCGGGAGGCGCTGTTCTCCATCCTCCAGCGCTGGCCGCAAGGGGCGTTTCTGGACCTGTTTTCAGGAACGGGCGCGGTCGCGCTGGAGGCCTGGTCGCGGGGCTACGGGCCGGTGACGGCCGTTGAGAAGGGAGAGCCGGGCTGGAGCTGCCTGCGGCGGAATTTGGAGGGTTCGGAGGTGACCGCCCTGCGGAGCGACGCCCTGACCTTGGGCGCGGAGGCCTTCCGGAATCAGGCGGTCATTTTCGCGGATCCGCCCTATGCGCGGGCGGGCCAGGCCTGGGAGGCGCTGGCCGCGAAGGCCCGCGGCTGGACCGCGGCGCACGGCGTGCTGATCTGGGAGACCGAATCGGACTTGGTTCTCGCCCCGGTTCCGGGCTGGCGTCTGGACTCGGTCCGGGACTATGGCCGGGTGCGGTTTCATCTCCTGGAACCGGAGGAGTAGCGGCGGGGCGCGCTTTCCGTCAGGCTGGGGGCGACCCCGTCCCCGACCATGCGCCTCTCGATCAAGACCAAGCTCACCGGCCTCATCAGCTTGCTGGTGCTGAGCTTCCTGGCCTTCAATGTCTTCTACTATCCGCGCCAGGTGCGGCAGACCATCCATGAGCAGGCGCTGCACAGCGCCCAGCAGGTGGCGGAGACGGCCAGCTACGCCCTAAGTCACGCGGTGACGGCCCGGGACGCGCGCGAAGTGACGAAGGTGCTGCAAGGGGTCCAGAACATCCCCAATTTCGCCTTCAGCGTCGTCTTCGATTCGGATGGCCGGGCGCTGGATTCGTCGCCTTCCACGCCGAGCTGGGTGTCCGCCTATGCCAAGAACAACGGCGTCACCCAGAAGGACGACACCCATGAAGGCGTCCTGGCGGTGGCGGCGCCGGTCTTCTATGAAGACCCGGATACGGACAAGGTGGGCACGCTGGTCATCGGCTTCACCACCGAGGACACGCGGCGAGCCGTCCAGCAGAATGTGCGGGACAGCCTGATGGTGGGGCTCGGCACGCTGATCCTGGGCATCGGCGTGGCGATCTTCCTGTCGAACCGCTACCTCCAGCCCGTCATTCAGCTCACGCGCGCGGCCCAGGTCGTGGCGTCGGGGCAGCTCGACAATGTCGTGGTGCCACCGGGGCGGACCCGCGACGAGTTGGAAGAGCTGGGCCGTTCCTTCCAGGTGATGACTGAGAAGCTGCGCCTCTCCCGAGATGAGATCGAGCGGCAGAACCGGCTGCTGGAATACCGCGTCCAGGAGCGCACCCGACAGCTCATGGAAACCATCTGGGAACTGGAGGAGATTCGCTCGAACCTGGAGCAGCTCGTCCAGGAACGCACCCGGGGCCTGGAGCAGAGCCGCGGTGAACTGAGAGCCTGGGCTTCGACGCTGGAAGAGAAAGTCCAGGAAAAGACCTTGGAGTTGAAAGAGGCCAACGGCAGCCTCGTCCAGAGCTACGAGAAGCTCAAGGCGGTGGATCGCTTGAAGGACGAGTTCCGCGCCAACATGAGCCATGAGCTGAGGACGCCGCTCAACGCCATCATCGGCTTCTCCGGGATGCTCATGCAGGATCCTTCCGGCCGAATGCCGGAGGATGTTCGCGAGGACTTGCGCATCATCTACGAGAACGGCCAGAACCTGCTGGAGATGATCAACCAGGTGCTGGACCTGTCCAAGTTCGAAGCGGGCAAGATGCAGGTGGAACTTCGGAAGATGGATCCGATCCCGGTGCTGGACGATGTCCGGGCGCTGGCTTCGGGCCTGGTCCAGGGGCGGTCGCTCCATCTCGTCTATGAACGCCCCGCCTTCCACGCGCGGGTGATGGGCGATCCCGACCGGCTCCGGCAGGTGTTCACGAACCTCGTGGGCAACGCCATCAAGTTCACGGAGGAAGGCGAGGTGGCCATCGAGCCCGCGCTGGAGGCCGGGTACTTCCTGGTCCGCATCCGGGACACGGGCATTGGCATGTCGGACGAAGAGGCGACCCGACTCTTCCAGCCCTTCCAGCAGGTGGATGGCAGCGTGACCCGCCGATTCGGCGGCACGGGCCTCGGCCTCGCCATCAGCCAGCGCATCATGGAACTCATGGGAGGCGACATCACCGTGGAGAGTTCCAAGGGGCTTGGGTCCGTCTTCACCGTCTCGCTTCCGCTCGTTCCTGAAGAGGGAGCCTGATCGTGTCTGCACCGGCCCGCATCCTCTGCATCGAGGACAACCCCATGAACTGGCGGCTGGTCCAGCGCCTGCTCAGCCAGGGCGGTTACGAATCCCACTGGGCGAGCGAGGGGCTGAAAGGCTACGACCTCGCGCTGGAGTTGAAGCCCGATCTCATCCTCCTCGACATCAACCTGCCCGGTCTATCCGGGTTCGAGATCGCCACGAAGCTCCGTCACGCGCCGGAACTCAAAGGCACGGTGATCATCGCGCTCACCGCCAAGACCCTCGCGGCGGATCGGGACACGGCCCTGGTCACCGGGTGCGATGGGTTCATCGCCAAGCCCATTGACCCCTTCCGGTTCCTGGATCAGGTGCGCGATTACCTCGCGGGGCGCAAGGATGTGATCGAGGAAGGACGCGAGGGCGCCACGCTCCGGCAATTCAGTCAGCAGGTGGTGGAGCACCTTGAAGATCAGCTCAAGGAAGTCCAGGAGAGCAACCGCAAGCTCCTGGAAGCCCAGAGCGCGCTGGAGCTGCGGAACCGGCAGCTGTCCGGCCTGCTCGATCTGAGTCAGGCGTTGCTGCCGCTCCACGACCCCGAGGAGATTCGGAAGAAGGCCATGCAGCGGGCGGCTTCCGAATTGGCGCTCAAGCGCATCGCCTTGCTCTGGCTGCATGAAAGTGGCGGCTTTCTGGAAGGCCTCGCGCTGCGCGCGGATGGCTTCCGTCCGCTTCCCTCCCTCGCGGTGGACCATCCCTTCCTCGCCCGAATCAAGGAGTCGGGATCCGCGGCGAAGGTGGAGGCCCTGACCCAAGGAGCCTCTTTTGAGGAGGGGGTGCCGCTCGGCTTCTGGGAATTGCGGGATGCCGCCGGCGTGGTGCCGCTCTGGAGCCGGACGGACGCGGGCCAGTTGTGGGGAATTCTGGTGTTCTCGCGGCCAGGTGGCGATCCGATCCTGCCCTTCGAATCCGAATTGATGGCGCTCTACGGGGGGATGCTGCGGGGCAGCCTGGAGAACGCGGCGCTCATCTCCCACCTCAACGAAAGCTCCCGCGCGCTTGGAGAGAGCTTCGAGCGACTGGAAGGCGCCTACCTGGACTTGCAAAGCGCCCAACGCGAGTTGGGACTCACCGAGCGGAAGGTGCTGCTCGGCGACTTGTTCCTCAAAATCGCCCAGCGGTTGGAGAGCCCGGTGGAGGGGATCCGGGGTCATCTCAAGACCCTGGAAACCCTCGCGAATCAAGCCTGCGCCGAACGCGAGGAGGCCCTTCTCAGCCTTGGCGCGATCCAGGGTTCGCTGGGGCAGATGGACCATCTCATGCGTTCCATGCTGCGCCGCGCCGGGCAATCGCAGACGAGTCAGCCCGAATGGGTGGACCTTCACGAATTGATCTACCAGGAGCTGGAGCTGTTGCAGGCCGAAGGCGTCCTCAAGCCGGACACGCGGCTGAAGTTGGAACTCGGCGCGCGACGGCCGAAGGTGTTCGGGGTCTACAGCGATTTCGCGGAGGCCTTCGGCCACATCGTCGCGCACGCCTGCGCGGACGGGGCGAGCCCGTGGGTCGGCATCCGGACTTCAAGCCGTGCCGACGGCCTGCTCCTCGAGGTGACGGATGCGGGCGGTCCGATCGCCACCCAGGTCCTCGGCGAAGCCTTCCAGCCCTTTTCGGCCCTGCGAGACGAGGCCGAAGGCCGGAAGCCCGGGGCTGGTCTGCCTTCCGCGGCGCAGCATCTGGCCTCTTACGGCGCGCACCCGACCCTGGTGTCCGAAGGCGAAGGCACCCGGGTGGCTGTCGAGATCCCCTACGAGGAAGGCCCTCGCGCGGGGTCGCTGTCCTGACGCCTACCGCGTGACGACCTTCTCGATGCGCTTCTCGTAGGCGGTGCCCAACACCAGCCGCTGCACGAAGACGCCCGGGAGATGGATCTCATCGGGCTTCAATTCGCCGACCTCGACGATCTCCTCCACCTCGGCGATGCAGATCTTGCCGCAGGTCGCGGCCATGGGATTGAAGTTCCGAGCGGTCATGCGGAAGACGAGATTGCCCAGGCGGTCCGCCTTCCAGGCCTTCACCAGCGAGAAATCCGCGCGGATGCCCCGTTCCAGCACGCATTCCTGCCCATCGAACACCTTCGTCTCCTTGCCTTCGGCCACCTTCGTGCCCGCGCCCGTGGGCGTGAAGAAGGCGGGGATGCCCGCGCCGCCCGCGCGCATGCGCTCGGCCAGCGTGCCCTGGGGCGTGAGTTCCACTTCCAGTTCGCCCGCGAGGAACTGCCGTTCGAATTCCGCGTTCTCGCCCACATAGGAACTGACCATCTTCTTGATCTGGCGGTTCTGGAGCAACAGGCCCAAGCCGAAGTCGTCCACGCCCGCGTTGTTCGAATAGCAGGTGAGGCCCTTCACGCCCCGGCGCACCAGGGCGGCGATGAGGTGCTCGGGAATGCCGCAGAGCCCGAAGCCGCCCACGGCGAGATGGGCGCCATCGTGGATGTCCTTCACGGCTTCATCGGCACTGGCCACGCGCTTGTTGATCATCGGAAACCTCAAGAACCCAGTCTGCCATGCGAGACTGGCTCCATGAAACCCGCGGTGTTCCTGGATCGGGATGGCACGCTCAACGAAGAGGTGGGCTACCTCTCCCGGCCCGAGGATCTGCGCCTGCTTCCCGGCGCCGCCGCAGCGGTGGCCGCGCTCAACGCGCAAGGCGTCCCCGTCGTCGTCGTGACCAACCAGAGCGGCATCGGGCGAGGCTACTATGGGTGGAAGGACTTCTCCGCCGTCATGAGTCGCATGGGCACGCTGCTCGCCCTGGAGAACGCCCATGTGGACGCGGTCTACGCCGCGCCGCACCACGAACAGGGGCAGGGCGAGTACGGAGTCGCCGACCACGCGGACCGCAAACCGAACCCCGGCATGTTGCTCCGCGCTTCGGAAGAACACGGATTGGACCTGGCCCGTTCCTGGATGGTGGGCGACAAGGCGCTCGATGTGGAGGCCGGCCATCGCGCGGGCTGCCGCGCCTGCCTGGTCCGCACGGGCTACGGCGCGGAGGAAGGCGATTGCGGCGCGGACCTGGTGGCGGCGGATCTCGCGGAAGCGGTGAAGCGCATCCTCGCGGGCTGGCCGTGGGCCCGCTGATCCAGAAAGCGGGGCTGATTCAGGGCCGCATCCTGCAACGCTACAAACGGTTCCTGGCGGATGTGGAGCTCGACGATGGCGCGGTGGTCACCGCGCATTGCACGAACACCGGAACGATGGCGACCTGCTGGGAATCCGGAGATCGCGTGCTGGTGGAGCGGGCGGCGAATCCTGACCGCAAGCTGGCCTTCACCTGGCTGGCCTGTGAGCGCGGCGGAACCTGGATCGGCGTGGAGACGGGGATGGCGAACCGCGTGATGGCCGAGGCCGCGAGGCGGGATGCCGTCCCAGGTCTGCAGGGCCTTCGCGAGGTGCGCACGGAAGTCCGATACGGCCACGAGAACAGCCGCATTGATGTGCTGGCGCGGGATTCCGGAGGCCGCCAAGTCTTCATCGAGGTGAAGAACACCACGCTCAAGGACGGGCCGATCATCCGCTTTCCAGATGCGGTGAGCACGCGCGGCGCCAAGCACCTGCGGGAACTGGCGGCCATGGTGGAGGCCGGGCACCGCGCGGCCCTCATCTTCTTCATCCACCGGGGCGATGGGGAAGCCTTCGACGCCGCCCGCGCGGTGGATCCGGCCTATGTGGCCGAACTGGATCGGGCCGCCGCCGCGGGCGTCCTCATCCTGCCGATCCGGGTCGCCTTGGAAGCGCGAGAATCGCCGGATGGAACCTGGTCCCTCGGCTGGTCCCTCGCGGGTCTGCTGCCCTGGCGGCGAATCTAGGGCTGCATCGTCCCGAAGATGCGCGTGATCCGGCGACCGTGCCGCGACACATCCAGCGCGAGGATCTGATTCTCAGGGCCGCCCGGCCACGCGGCCGTGAAGTGCAGCAGGACACCCTCGCCCGTGAAGGACTGGGCGAGGATCGGCGCGCGCTGGCCGTGGAGCGTCGGGTCCGAGAGGTCGCAAGAGGGATTCAGGCCACCGGCACTGGAGCGGGGGAACACCCAGAGTTCAAGGTCCGCCGCGTCCTTGTGCTTGTAAGCGGGGATCAGGCCCACCGTGCAGGTCAGGCGGCCGGGGCGCACCTCCGGCTTGGCGGGATCGGGCGCCGGACCAAACACCAGGTTCGCTTCCGCGAATTGGCTGGTGGGGGCGGGACCCGCCGGAACCTTGGGGCCCGAGCATCCCAGGGCGAGCGCGGCACACAGGAGAACCGGAAGGGAGCGCATGGCCGAAGTGTAGCGCTCTGAATTCCAGCGGGAAGGCCTTATCCTGATCTCTTGCCGGAGATCCGCATGGCCGACTTGAAGAAGACCCCCCTGAACGCCGCCCACCGCGCCCTGGGCGCGAAGATGGTGGATTTCGGCGGGTGGGACATGCCGGTCCAGTATCCGGCGGGCATCCTCGCCGAGCATCAGGCGGTGCGCACCCAGGCGGGTCTCTTCGATGTGAGCCACATGGGCGAGTTGCGCGTGAAAGGCCCCGATGCCCTGAAGTTCCTCGACTGGCTCACGCCCAACGCCGTCGCCAAGCTCGTGGACGGCCAGATCCACTACACCGGCTTCCTCACGGAACGCGGCACTTTCGTGGATGACCTCCTCATCTACCGCGAGGCGGGGGACGACTTCCTGCTCGTCGTGAACGCCGGGAACATTGACAAGGATTTCGCGTGGGTGAAGGAGAAGGCCGCTGACTTCCAGGTCGCCGTCACCAACGAGAGCGACGCGACAGGGCAGGTGGCGCTTCAGGGGCCGAACGCGGAGACGATCCTCAAAGGCCTGACGGATCTGAAGCTCGCGGACATCGCCTACTACTTCTTCAAGCGCGGGACAGTGGCCGGCAAGCCCTGCCTCGTGAGCCGCACGGGTTACACGGGCGAGGATGGCTTTGAAGTCTATTGCCGCGCCGAGGACAGCGAAACCATCTGGAACGCCATCCTCGCGGCCGGCAAGGACAAGGGCCTCATCCCCACCGGTCTCGGCTGCCGCAACACGCTGCGCCTGGAATCCAAGATGGCGCTGTACGGCCACGAGATCAGCGACGAGATTCACGCGCTGGAAGCCGGCCTGGGCTGGATCGTGAAGTTCGACAAGGGCGACTTCATCGGCCGCGAGGCACTGCTCAAGGCCAAGGAGGCGGGGCTGCCGCGCAAGCTCGTCGGCTTCCGCACGCTGGAAAAGCGCGACATCGCCCGCGATGGCATGGCGGTCGTGAAGGGCGGCGCCCCGGTGGGCTTCGTCACAAGCGGCGCGCCCTCTCCCACCGTCGGCCAGAACATCGGCCTCGCCCTCGTGCCGAGCGATGACACCAAGGTCGGCACGCGCATCCTCATCGAGATCCGCGGCAAGGCCGCTGAAGCCGAAGTCGTCCCCACGCCCTTCTACAAGCGCAAGTAGCGCTCGTTCATTTACACTGCTCTCCGGAGGCCCCATGTACCCCGCCGATCTCAAGTACACCAAGGACCACGAATGGGTGAAGGATCTCGGCGATGGCATGGCCCTCGTCGGCATCACGCACTTCGCCCAGGACGCGCTCGGCGATGTGGTCTTCGTGCAGCTTCCGGAAGTGAGCTCCACCCACGATCAGCATGATGAGTTCGGCACGGTGGAATCCGTGAAGACCGTCTCCGAGCTGTTCATGCCCATGGCCTGCGAAGTGATGGAGGCCAACGAGGAATTGGAAGCCCACCCCGAGTTCGTCAACGAAGACCCCTACGGCAAGGGCTGGATGCTCAAGGTGAAGGTCGAGGGCGCGCTGCCCGCTGATCTCCTGGACGCGAAGGCCTACGAGGCCTTCGTGAGCGCCGAGAGCCACTAGCGTCGCGGGCATGAAGCCGACCCGGCTCGCGGCCCTCCTTGTCTGGGGCGCGACGGCCTTCGCGTCCCAGGCGCCCCCTGCGCCCAAGCCGTCCACCCAGGCGGTTCCTTCGAAAGCGGATGCCTCCGCCCAGGCGACCCCGTTGCCCACCCCGCCGCCCACGGATGAGGAACGGGTGGCGAAGCTCCGGGGACTGGTGGAAGAAGCCGAAAAGGCGCTCGAAGCCGAAGACGAAGACACGGCCTTCGACCGCTCGGACGAGGCTGAAGTCCTCGTCGCGGACTGGGATCAGGCGCTGCTTCAGCGGCCCGATGTGCAGATCCTCTTGGAGCGTCTCAAGGGCGTGCAGAACCAGGTGCCGCAGGATGGCGAGCCCCAGGCCCCCGGCCAGGCTCAGCCTCAGGCCCAAGAGCCCGAGGAAGGCCTCAAGGAACCCGGTCAGGTGACCATCCTCAAAGGCAGCGACCTCACCAGCGAGCAGGCGCGGGTGCAGGCCGCGGAGTCGGGGGCCACCTACGACTTCCCCATTGATCTCAACGACAAGGTGCTCACTTGGGTGCGGCTCTTCACCACGGACAAGCGCGGCTACATGGAGCGCACGCTGTCCCGGGGGGCGGCTTACTTCCCGATGATCCGACAGGTCTTTGCGGAAGAGGGCATCCCGCAGGACCTCGCCTACCTCGGCGTGGTGGAATCCGGCTACATCAACAAGGCGAAGAGCTACGCCCGCGCGGTGGGCATGTGGCAGTTCATGCCCTCCACCGGCCGTCTCTTCGGATTGAAGATCAACCGCTGGGTGGATGAGCGCCGGGATCCCGTGAAGGCGACCCACGCCGCGGCCCGCTACCTGCGCCGCCTCTATGAGACGAGCGGCGATTGGTACCTGGCCTTGGTGGGTTACAACGCCGGGCCGCTCACGACGCAGAAAGCCCAGGCGAACCTTGGCACCTCGAACTTCTGGGATATGTACCGCTCGCCGTACTTGCGGAACCAGACGAAGAACTACATCCCGGAAATGTGCGCGGCCGTCCTCATCGCCCGCAATCCGGACCGCTACGGCTTCCAGGAAGCCTCGGACGCGCCCTTCGTCTACGAGACCGTGCAGGTCCGTTCC
>CAZKIM010000045.1:10976-14430 GCA_964552855.1 uncultured Solibacteraceae bacterium
CGGAATTGAAGCGGTGGAATGGCCTGCGCTCCACCCGCATCCGCGCCGGGCAGCGGTTGCGGCTCTCGCCACGCTGATTTTTTGGGCTTGATGGGTCCACTCCGCCGTGGCATTCTTGATGTTCCCGATGGGGCTTTAGCTCAGCTGGGAGAGCGCTTCCATGGCATGGAAGAGGTCATCGGTTCGATCCCGATAAGCTCCACCAAACAAGGGCCGCCGCGAGGCGGCCCTTTCTCTTGCTAGGACACCGTGATGCTCGCCTCCCTCAACCATGTCTCGCTGCGCTTCGGCCCCCACGAGATCCTGAAGGATGTCACCTGGGCGCTCGAAGAGGGCGAGGTCTGGGGTCTCATCGGCCGCAACGGCGCGGGGAAGACGACGGTCTTCAAGATGCTGCTCGGCGCGTTGGAGCCGGATTCCGGAACGGTGGTCCGGCCCACGAAGGAACGCGGCATCCGGCTGGGCCACTACGCGCAGGATCTCAAGCCGGAGACCGGCGGCACCGTGCTGGAAGAGACGCTCGCGGCCTTCGGCGACATCGAGCGGATGCAGCATGAGATGCGCGACCTGGAGCACCGCATGGCCGATGCGAGCGCGGACCTCGACGCCGTCATGGACCGCTACCAAAAGGTGACCGAGGCTTTCGAGCGATTGGATGGTTTCAGCATCCGCGCTCGCGCCGAAAGCATCCTGCAGGCGCTGGGCTTCCATCAGGATCAGTTCGAGCATTCGGTGGAAGCCCTGTCCGGCGGCCAGAAGAGCCGCGTCATGCTCGCCAAGGCCATCCTCCAGGGCGAGGATCTGCTGCTGCTGGACGAGCCCACGAACCACCTCGATCTGCCGTCGCTGCGCTGGCTCGAATCCTTCCTGCTCGACACCGACGCCACGGTCGTTGTCATCAGTCACGACCGCTACTTCTTGGATCGCACGGCCACGAGCATCCTCGAAGTGGAACTGGGCCGCTCCCGCGTCTACGAAGGCAATTACACGGCCTTCATGGAGAAGAAGGAAGCGGAGTTGGAGGCCGCCGAGCGCGCCTTCCAGAACCAGCAGGCCTACATCGCGAAGCAGGAGGAGTACATCCGCCGCAACATCGCGGGCCAGAACACCAAGCAGGCGCGGGGTCGGCGCACGCACCTGGGCAAGCTGCAGCGGCTGGAGAAGCCGCTCAAGGATCGCCGCAAGGCGAAGTTCACCTTTCCCGAAACCCAGCGCGGCGGCGATGTGGCCATGGTGCTGGAGCAGGTGGAGCTGGGCTGGGGCGAAACGCGGCTTTGGGGTCCACTGGAGCAGCTCCAGGTGAAGCGCGGGCAGAAGCTCGGCATCGTCGGCCTCAACGGCACGGGCAAGTCCACGCTGCTGAAGGCCATCATGGGCGAGATTCCCTTTCTCGCGGGGCGCGCGCGGCCGGGCTCGCAGGTGAAGGTCGGCTACTTCGACCAGCACCATTCCAACCTGGACAAGCGCAACACGATCTTCCAGCAGATCCACGCCGTGAATCCGCAGGCGGTGAAGCAGGATGTGCTTGGCTTCCTCGCGAAGTTCCAGTTCCGGGGCGACGAGGTGGACAAGCCCGTGACGACGCTCTCCGGCGGCGAGCGCGCGCGGCTCAGCATCGCCACGCTCATCCGCGAAGGCGTGAACCTCCTGCTGCTGGACGAGCCCACGAACCACATGGACATCCCCAGCATGGAAGCGGTGGAAGACGCCATCCTCGCCTTCCCCGGCGCGGTGATGCTCGTCACCCACGACCGCTACCTGCTGGGCCGCGTCTGCGACAGCCTGCTGCGCATCCACGAAGGCCAGGCCGAGCTGCGCGAAGGCGGCTACGAGGACAACCAGGCCTGGGTGGACCTGGATATCCAAGCTGATGAGCCTGAGGAGGCGCCCGCGCCAACGAAGCAGCTCGAATCCACTCCGAGGCCCGAGGCCCGAGGCCCGCGGCCCGTGGATAAGGAAAAGCAGAAGGCCCTCAAGCGCCTTGAACGCCATGTCTCCGAAGCCGAGGCCCGGGTCGCGGATCTGGAAGGGAAGCTGGCAGGGCTTCAGCAGGAGCTGGCGGCCATGGACCCCAACGACTGGCAGGCCTTCAGCGCCAAGCTGGACGCGCAGAAGGCGCTGGAAGGCGACCTCGCCTACGCCATGGCGGAGTGGGAAGCCGCCCAAAGCGCGCTGGAAGCGGCGAACGCCTGATCACTTCCAGGTGAACCGGTAGCGGTGAAGGTCGGCATCGCCTTCCACGACCGCGTGGGCCACGGTGACGGCTTCCGCTCCGCTCAGCTCCAGCGAGCGCTTGAACCAGGCGGGCAGGAGGGTGGCGAACCAGGCCGGAGAAGGCCCCCTGGCCCTCAGCGTGGCGGAGGCCCGCCCGGGGCCGATGTCCTCCACCGCGAGCTTTCCGCCCAGGTGGTAGAACGAGAAGATGCGCGGCGCCTGGCCGATCATGAGTTCCGGCGTCATCACCTTCAACATCCACCGGTGCTTGTCCGTCATCATCATCTCGGCGAAGGCGCTGCCTTCCAGCACCATGTGGACGCGCTGCCGACCTCCGGGATGGTGGTTCACCGCCTCCGCGAGGCTGGCGAGGGGCACCCAGTCGTATTCCCCCGCCACCGTCCGGATGGCCTCCTGGGCCGCGGGGCTCAGGGAGGCGAGGTAGGCCTCCCAGGCCTCGCCATCCAGGTCGCGCATCAGGATCTTGCGGACCATGCCCTGGATCACGCCGCGCACATGGGTCAGCTCGACGCCGGACCCGGCCCGTGGGGCCTTGAAAGGCCGGGCGAGCGGGGAAAACGGCTGCGGCGTGTTCATGGCTGGGAGCCCCACTATAGGCCGTTTCCAAGGCCGCGCCCGGAAGGACAATCCCGTGCCCAGCCGCTAGACTTGCAAGCTGGAGCAAGCCCATGAGCCTTCTGCTCGCCGTAGATGTCGGCAACACCAATGTGGTCCTCGGCGTCTTCGACCTGGAGCGGGGGCAGGATTCGCCGCTGCTCTGCTCCTGGCGGCTCGCGACTTCCAAGGAGCGGACCGTGGACGAGTACGGCCTCTCCACGCTCGCGCTGCTGCGCCACCGGGGCCTGGAGGCTTCCGATGTGAAGCAGGTGGTCATCTCCTCCGTGGTGCCGCCCCTGCACCCGGTGCTGGACGCCTGGGCCAGGGTCTACTTCGAGACCGCGCCCTTCTGGATCGAGCCGGGCATCCGCACCGGCCTCAAGATCGCCATTGATAACCCGCAGGAACTGGGCGCGGATCGCCTCGTGAACGCCGTCGCGGGCCTGGAGCGCTTCGGCGCGCCGCTCGTCGTCGTGGACTTCGGCACCGCCACCACCTTCGATGTGGTGAACGCGAAGAAGGAATACTTGGGCGGCCTCATCGTGCCCGGCCTCAAGATCAGCGCCGAGGCGCTCTTCCAGCGGGCCTCGCGCCTGCCGCGCGTGGAGATCGCCGAGCCCGA
>CAZKIM010000046.1:0-7832 GCA_964552855.1 uncultured Solibacteraceae bacterium
GGCTCCGCCTTCCCGTGGACGAGCACGCCCTCGATGAAGGTGGTGAGCAGCACGCGCCCTTCAGCCACGACCGGCCTCCTGGCTTCCGGCTTCCGGCCTCCGGAAAGCAGGCCCTGGTAGCCGGTGGCCGGTGGCCGGTAGCCGCATGTTCATCATCGTCCCCCCGCTTCGGCCAGTTCTCCGAGGATACGCGCCTTCGCGGCGGCTACGGCGGAAACCGCGTCGGTCGGCGCGATCTTCTCCACCTGCTTGGTGCGGCGGTCGCGCAATTCCACGAGGCCGTCCTTCAGGCCCTTGGCGCCCACGGTGAGGCGCAGCGGGAAGCCGAGCAGGTCCGCATCCTTGAACTTGGCGCCGGGGCTGAGGCCTTCGCGCTCATCGTGGAGCACCTCGAAACCCGCCTGCTCCAGCGCGGACTCCAGCTCGTTCGCCACCTTCGAAACCTCTTCGTTGGCGGGGTCGAGGCTGAGCAGATGCACCTGGAAGGGCGCGATGGGCCAGGGCCACACGATGCCGTCGTCGTCGTAGTTCTGCTCGATGGCCGCGGCGACGGTGCGCGTGACGCCGATGCCGTAGCAGCCCATGACCATCGGCTGGTCCTTGCCGTTCTCGTCGAGGAAGGTGCAGCCCATGGCCTTGGAATATTTCAAGCCCAGCTTGAAGACCTGCCCCACCTCGATGCCGCGGTAGGCCTGGTAGTGCCCCTTGCCGCAACGGGTGCAGGCGTCGCCTTCGGAAGCCATGCGGATGTCCGCGACCTTCGCGCCGGGCAGGTCGCGCTTGGGGTCGAGACCGAAGTGGTGGAAGTCGGTCTTGTTCGCGCCGCAGGTGAGGTTCACCGCGCCATCAAGGCTCGCGTCCACGAAGAGGAGATCCAGTTTGAGGCCCACGGGGCCCATGAAGCCGCTCTTCGCGCCGGTGAAGGCCTCGGCCTCTTCCAGCGGCATCATCTCCATGTCCGTGGCGCCCGCCGCGTTCTTCACCTTCACGGCATTGACCTCGTGGTCGCCGCGCAGGATCGCGCCGACGAGCTTGGGCTCACCCTCGGCGTACGCGGCGCGGAAGAGGTAGAACTTGCTCGTCTGCGTGAGGGGCATGCCCTTCGGATGATCCGCATCAATCATCCCGGCGGCCTGCTCGACTTGGCCGACCACGCCGGGGGTGCGGAAGTGGTCGCGCTTCAGCTCGAAGGCCGCGTCGTGGTCGCCCGCGGGCAGCTTCGGCGCCTCGGTCTTCTCGATGTTGGAGGTGTAGTCGCAGGTGTCGCAGCTGAGGATGCCGTCCTCGCCCGAGCCTGCCAACACATGGAACTCGTGGGTGAAGGAGCCGCCGATGGCGCCGCTATCGGCTTCCACCGGGCGGAACTTCACGCCGAGGCGGCTGAAGATGCGCTTGTAGGCGTTGAACATCACCCAGTACTCGCGGTCGCAATCCTCATCGCTGGCGTGGAAGGAGTAGGCGTCCTTCATCACGAACTCGCGGCCACGCATGAGGCCGAAACGGGGACGGATCTCGTCGCGGAACTTCGCCTGGACCTGATAGACATTCATGGGCAGCTGCTTGTAGCTGCGCACCGTGCGGCGCACCATGTCCGTCACGACTTCCTCGTGCGTGGGGCCGAGGCAGAACTCCGTCTCCTTGCGATCCTTGAAACGCAGCAGTTCCTTGCCATAGAAAGTCCAGCGGCCGCTCTCCTCCCACAATTCCTTGGGCTGCACCATGGGCATGAGGATTTCCTGGCAGCCGTCGCGATTCAGTTCTTCCCGGACGATCTGCTCGAACTTCTTGATGCTCCGCACCGCGAGCGGGAAGTAGCTGTAGATGCCGGCGGCCTGCTTCTGGATCATGCCCGCGCGCATCATCAACTGCTGGCTGATGACATCCGCGTCCTTGGGCGTCTCGCGGAGCGTCTGGAGGAGGAGCTTGGATTGCTTCATCGAAAAATCCTTAAACCACGGAGGCACAGAGACACGGAGGAAGCTGGTATTGCAAGGAGGCTCTGTGTCTCCGTGCCTCCGTGGTTCATCAGTTGAGTAGAGAGTTAACCAGCGAACTGGCGGCTTTGCCGTCGAAGGCGCCGCCGTGCTGGGCGGTGAGGGCTTTCATGACGAGGCCCATATCCTTCTTCGAGGTGGCGCCGCTTTTCGCGATGGCTTCACGGACGGCGGCCTCGAGCTGGACTCCCTCCAGCATGGCCGGCAGGTAGTCCTTGAGCACGGCGATCTCCGCCTGCTCGGAGGCGGCGCGGTCGGCGTAGCCCGCCTTGGTGAACTGCTCGATGCTGTCCTCCCGCGACTTCACGAGCCGCTTGAAGAGCGCGATGGAATCCGCTTCGGGCAGTTCGCCTTGAGGCCCGAGACCCTTGGCGACCGCCTCGTTCTTGTAGGCGGCGAGGGCCATGCGGAGCACGCCCGTGCGGGCGGCGTCCTTGGCGAGCATGGAGGTCTTCAGATCGGCGGTGAGTTTTTCAAGCATGGTGGTTTCCCGGGCGTGGCCTTCCATCGTCGCGCAAGAGGCCCTGATGCAGGAAGGGCGCCTTTCGGCGCCCTTCCTGATCGAAAGCCCCGGCGCTCAGGCTTTCTCGTACTTGATGACTTCCACCGGGCAACCGGCGGCGGCGGCCACGATGCTGTCTTCGAGCGAGGACTGGACATCGCCGTTCAGCTCGCTCATCTCGTCGCGGTTCTCGCTCTGGGCGCCGTCCACGCGGACCTCGGCGCGGATGGTGCAGGTGGTGTCGGTGACATGGAACACATCGGGGCACTCGGCCTCGCAGGCGTTGCAGACGATGCAGCCTTCCTCGATCCAGACCTTGGTGATGGCCATGAGTGTCTCCGTTTGAACGCCCTGCGGGGCAACCCTTGAAGGCTAGCACAGGGGCCGGGAGGGCCAAAAGGCGACTTTGCGCGAAGATGGTCTCCCATGCCCCTTTCCGAGCTGGAGATCCTCGCCTTCATCCGCGCCCGCTTCCCGGGCGGGGAGATGCTGACCGACGACTGCGGCGCCCTGCCCCCGCCTCCGCCGGGCCAGACCCTGCTCACGACCACGGACCTCATGGAGGAAGGCGTCCACCTCCGCCGGGACTGGCACCCGCCGGAGCTGCTGGCGCGCAAGCTGCTCACGGTGAACCTCTCGGACCTGGATGCCAGCGGCGCGGTTCCGGTCGCGTTCACCCTCACCCTCGCTCTGCCGAAGGATCTGGACCGGGCTTGGCTGGAAACTTTCTTGCACGGCCTCGCGGTGGCGGCGCGGGCCGCGGGCGTCCGCGTCCTCGGGGGCGACACGGTGGGACGGAAATCCGGCCTCGGCCTCGGCATGACCGCCTTCGGCCACGCGGCCCGCTGGCTGAAACGGGATGGGCTCCAAGTGGGCGACACGCTCTTCGTGGATCAGCCCTTGGGCGCGAGCCTGCGGGGGCTCCGCAAGCTGGAGGCGGGATCCCGTGATCTCGCGGATCCCGACATCGCGGCGCACTTGGACCCCCGTCCCAACCTGGGCCTGGGCGTGAAGCTCGCATCCATGCCCGAGGTCCACGCGTGCATGGATCTCTCCGATGGGCTCAGCCGCGATCTGCGGAGCCTGGCGCTCGCCAGCGGCGTGAGCCTCGAAGTGGAGGCGGGCCTGGGCGCGGACGCGCTGCGCGGCGGCGAGGATTACGCCCGCTGCTTCGGTTCCAACCTTCCCCAACGCGACTTGGAAGACCGCCTTGGGATGTCCCTGACGCCGGTGGGTCGGGCAATTCCCCAAGAGGCCGCGCCGCTCTTCCTCTATGATGGAACGATTCGCGCGCCTTTGGATGACTTGAGCTTCGACCACTTCTCATGACCGACGACTCTGTGGAAGCCCCGCCCGCGCCGCCCAAGGGGTTCATGGGGCGGTTGAAGCACTTCATCCTCCACCCGGAGTTGAATCCGGAGCAGATCGCCTGGAGCTTCGCGCTGGGGCTCTCCGTCGCCTTCAACCCGCTCGTCGGGCTCCACACCGTGCTGGTGCTGGCGTTCTGCTTCGTGTTCCGCCGCCTGCACATGCCGCTGATGTTCCTCGGCGCCTTCATCAACAACCCTTGGACGATGGTGCCCATCGCCACCGTGCAGGTCTTCGTCGGCAACCTGCTGCGGGGCCACGGCCTCCACCACGGGCTCGGCAACATCCCGTGGCGCGCGATCTCCTGGCGCAATTTCGTCTCCTGGTCCGGCATGCAGGAACTGGCGGAAATGCTCCGGCCCGTGCTCCATTCCTACCTGCTGGGCGGCTTCATCCTCTGCCTGCTGGCCCTGCCCATCGGATACTGGATCACGCTCGTCACCGTCCGCCGCATGCGCGCGGCGCATTTCCTCAAGCACACCTGAACGGAGTCCCCCATGGACATGCGATTCCTCATGCGCCAGGCCCAGGCCATGCAAGCCAAGCTCGCCGAGGCCCAGGCGAATCTGCGGATGGATGGCACCGCTGGAGGCGAGAGCGTGAAGCTCACCCTCAACGGCGCCAAGGAGGTGGTCGCCGTGAAGATCGCCAAGGACGCCATGGATCCTGAGGATCCGGGCATGCTCGAAGACCTCATCCTCGCCGCCTTCAAGGACGCCGCGACGAAGGTGGACGAAGCCATGAAGGACCAGATGGGCGGCATGGGCGGCGGCCTGAACCTGCCGGGGATCAAGTTCTGATGGAATCCGGCTACCGGCTACTGACTACCGGCTGCCAAGGCCTGCTTCCCGGTAGTCGGTGGCCGGAAGCCGGTGGCCGGGAATGAAACTCCCCGCGCCGCTCGAAGCGGTCGTCGAGGCGCTGCAGGCGCTACCGGGCGTGGGGCAGAAGTCCGCGCAGCGCATGGCGCTGCACCTGCTCAAGGAAGGCCCGGAGGCCATGCGGCACCTCGGGCACCTGCTGGATCAGGCGGCGGAGAAGGTGGGCTTCTGCCAGACCTGCGGCGCCTTCGCGGATGCGCCCGAATGCGCCGTATGCCGCGACCCGCACCGCGATCCGGCCGTGCTCACGGTGGTCGCCGAGGCCTCCAATGTCATCACCTTCGAGCGCAGCGGCCACTACCGCGGCCGCTACCATGTGCTCGGCGGCCTCATCTCGCCGCTGAAGGGCGTGGGGCCGGATCAGCTCCGGGTGCGCGAACTGCTCAAGCGCCTCGAAGGCGGTCAGGTGAAGGAACTCATCCTCGCCACCAACCCCACCCTGGATGGCGAAGCCACCGCCGCCTGGCTCGCGCGCATCCTCGAACCCGCGGGCCTGAAGATCTCGCGCATCGGCCTCGGGTTGCCCATCGGCAGCGACCTCGAATACGCCGACGACCTCACCCTGGACCGCGCGCTGGAAGGTCGGCGAACGATCTGACGCGCCTACCGGCGACCGTAAGCCGCATCGTGATCCGGCTCCACAAAGAACAGCACGAGCACATCGCCGTGAACCGTAGCGATGGCCCGGGCGGCCAGGGTCACGCGCAGCGTGTAGAGATCGCCTCCATCCGGAGCCGCCATGCCCGGGATCTTCTCCAGGTGAACGCCTTTGTGGGCGAGAAGCTCCCGAAGGGAATGGGTTCCGGCGACCTGGATCATCTTCCGGATCCCTTTGCGGACCGGGTGTTCCTGTTCAAGCGCGGAAAGGATGAAGGTCGGACGGATGTCGAGCTTCACTTCTCCTCCAGCGCCTTGAGGAACTGCTTCCCCTTGGCGCTGTCCATCGTCACGCCCTTTTCGCTGGAAGCCTTCTGGACCGCCTTCTGGACATGGGGCTGGAGCGCCCAAAGCTGATGCTTCGGCACCAGCTCCACGGGCACCAGCCGGTAGGTGCCATCGTGCAGGTCCTCCACGGTGAACACGGAGTTGGCGGGCACGAGCGCCGGCAGCGTCGCCCTGCGCCGGGCATCCGTCTCAAAGGTGGCTGGGCGGGCAATCGAGGTGGCCACGGTGGATCTCCCTCCACCAATTTACCCAGTTTGGGCGAATTGGCAATCCGGAGCATTCGCGCCAATTCGAGGGGCTTCGGGAAGCCCTGCTTTACCCGAGGTCCGAGGCCCGTGGCCCGCCTTCACTCCAATTCGAGCGCGGTCCTCGCGAAGCGATCCAGGTAGTCCATCTGGGCGTCGGCGGCGGCGATGGCGGCCACGGTGTCGCCGCGGATGATGGCCTTCATCAAGGCGATCTGGCCGCGGGCCGCTTGCTCCAGATCCCAGGCGTTCTGGTGGAGGAACCAGAAGCGGCGGCAATGGGCGTGGATCGGCGCCATGGCCTGCACCAGCGAGGGATTCCCGGCCGCGTGCTGGAGGATGTCGTAGCAGCGCTGGTCCTGGCGCAGATACTCCTTCAACGCGCGGTGGTTCGCGGCGTCGGTCATGGCGAGCACGCATTCCCTCAGGTCCGCGCGCTGATCCTGGGAGGCGCGCACGGCCGCGAGTTCAGCCATGAGGCGGTTCAGCGCCCTCCGGGTTTCCAGCAGCCCCAGGTATTCGATGGCTTCCACCTGGGTGACGACGATGCCGCGCCGGGGCAGCACCTTCAGGAGCCGCTGTGTGGCGAGGCGCTGCACCGCTTCCCGCACCGGCGTGCGGCCGAGGCTGAGGCGCTCGCACAGCTCCTGTTCGGTCACGGCCGCGCCAGGCGCCAGTTCCGAGACCACCACCAGTTCCTCAAGGAGGCGAGTGGCCTGATCCGTCAAACTCAGAGAGGAGGGGTTCCGGGGCGTCATGGGAAGAGGCTCCCAGCTTATCCGTTTTCTCCCCAGGGGCACGGTTCGCCGATGCCGAAGCGAGCCTGGAACCACACCCGGTCCAGCCATAGCCCCTCCGCAGGGGCGGTCTGGCCCGCCTTCACCCGATCCAGGGATGCGAGGATGCCGGGGATGTCCGCCGCCCTGATGCGGCCCCGGCCCACATCCAGCAAGGTCCCGGCCATGATCCGGACCTGATGCATGAGGAAGCGGTCACCTTCGAACACGAGATCCAGATGCGGAAAAGCGCCCTCCAGCCGCAGATCGTGGATCACCCGCACGGTGGTCTTGGACACGCATTCCGGCGAGCGGAAGCCGGCGAAGTCGTGGCGGCCACGGAAGTGGGCGGCGGCTCCGGCCATGGCCGAACGGTCCAGCGGATCGGCGCCGAAGCTGTGCCAGCGACGGCCTTCATCGAACGGCGATTTCGCCGGACCTTCCGCCGCGCGGTAGACATAGCGCTTGGCGACGGCGTGATGGCGCGGGAAGAAGCCCTCCGGCGCGGGCCGGGCCTCCATGACGCGGATTTCCGGCGGCAGGTGCGCGTTGAGCGCGGCGAGCAGGCGGTAGTCCTCCCAGGAGCGCGAGCAGTGGATGAGCACGCCCTGGTCCTTCGCATGGACGCCCGCGTCCGTCCGCCCCGTGCCTTGCGGCATGGGCGCTTCCGGGTGCAGCTTGCGCAGCGCGGCCCACAGTTCGCCTTGCACCGTGCGCAAGGTGGACTGGATCTGCCAGCCAAAGAAGGGGGTGCCCAGGTAGGCAACGCGGAGGAAATGCGGATATTCCACAAGACCATCATAGTGTTGACGGGGAGAACTTGTCGCCCTAGCTTGGGGCCGGGTCGGACTCGCTGGATCGGCCCAGAAGGGCACCCTCATGAACCGGGCGGACCTCATCGAAGCCATCTCCGAGCGGGTGGGGATCACGAAAGCGCAGTCCGCGGCGGCCCTGGAGACGCTCATCAGCTCCATGAGCGCGTCCCTCAAGGCGGGCGAGAAGGTGACGCTCGTGGGCTTCGGCACCTTCCACGCCGCCGAGCGCAAGCCCCGCATGGGCCGCGATCCGCGCACCTCCGAAGTCATCGAGATCCCCGCCCGCATCGTGCCCCGCTTCAAGCC
>CAZKIM010000046.1:7932-14174 GCA_964552855.1 uncultured Solibacteraceae bacterium
CGCGCACCTCCGAAGTCATCGAGATCCCCGCCCGCATCGTGCCCCGCTTCAAGCCCGGCCGCCTGCTGGTGGAAAAACTGAACGAGACGGGGAAGAAGAAACGGGCCTGAACGCTTCAGGCCTCAGGCTTCAGGCGTCAGGCGTCAGGCGTCGGGCCTTGGTGCGAGCAGGTTGCGAAAATGGGGTCGGTGGATCGCATGGAGGCCCGACGCCTGAAGCCCGAAGCCTGAAGCCTGACACCCGCCCCGGCCATGGCATCCTTGTGTCCATGCCTCCCCCATCCACGCCGCCGGTCGCGCTCTGCCTGGGTGGGATGGATCCGTCCGGGGGCGCGGGGCTGACGCGGGACGCGGTGACGCTCGCGCGGCTGGGCGTCCACGCCATGACCGTCAGCACCGCCGAGACGCTGCAGAACGGCCTCGGCTGCCAGGGCATCGCCGCGCCCAGCATGGACCCGGTGGCGCGCATCGAAAATCTAGGGCCGCACCTCACGGGCGCCTGGGGCGTGAAGCTTGGCCTTTGCGCCCTTGAGCCCGCGGTGGTGAAGCGCCTGGCCGCGACGCTCGACGCGCTCCACCCGAAGGTCCGCATCTGGGATCCCATCCTCGCCCCCAGCGCGGGCGTGGGCCTGCACGATGGCGCGGGCCTGCGCGAACTGGCCCGCATCCTCCTGCGCGGCGGCGCGTGGGTGGTGAGCCCCAACCGCGGCGAAGCCGCCGCCATCGCCGGGCTCGCGCCGGATCAGATCCGAAGCGCCTCGCCGGAAGCGCTCTCGCGCCCGCTGCTGGAATTGGGCGCGGCGGCGGTGTGGTTGAAAGGCGGCCACGCCTCGGGCGACACGGTGCAGGATCTCTGGATCACGCCCACGCGCCTCGAAGCCCTGCCCGCCGCGCCGCGCCTATCGGGCCAGCGGCGTGGAACGGGCTGCACCCTCGCCTCGCTCTGGCTCGGGCTCCGTCTGCTTGGCCGCAACGAGCACGACGCCGCCATCGAGGCCGCCGACCGGCTCCGCGCGGCCTGGGGCCAGGCCTTCGCCCCCGGCGGCGCGGGCCACCCGCTCTTCGCGCCGGGCGCTCCCTGATGGGCGCCACGCGCACGCGCCAGCACGAAGGCCGCGGCTTCCTCATCCGCACCGCGCCGGATGGCCCCTTCGCGGGCTGGGCGGGATCGCGGTTTCTGGATGAAGGCCTCGCCTCGCTCCACGCCGCGCCGGGTAGAGCGCTGCATCGGCTTCAGCGCCTCGCGGGGAGCCTGCCCGGCGGCTTCGGCCTCGTGTGGGACCACCCGCCAGGATGGATGGAAGCGCTTCCCGCCGAAGCCCGCGTGGGCTGGTGGGAGGCGCTCACCGGCGTTCCGGGCCTCGCCCTCCATTTCCGCGCCCTGCCCTCCGACCTGCCCGGCGGCGCGTTCCGGGGTTGGCTCCACAGCGCCGAAGCGCCGACCGGGAGCGCGGGCGAAGCCTGGCGCAACGGCTGGATCGGCTGGGCACCGGAAATCGCGGGTCACTGGCGCTTCCCCGATCTCGGCTCCGCGAGCGCGGCGGAAGAACTCGCGCCCGGCTGGATCTGGGGCGAGATCCTCCTTCCCGTGAGCGCGCTCTCGCACCTGGATGTGGACGGCGCGCTGCTGCCGGCCGTATCGGCCATCCACACGCGGTTGGAGAAGGCCATGGCGCTCCGCCTCGCCCAGGACACCGACGCGCCCCTGCCCTTCGCCCGCCGCGCCGCCGCGTGGCGCATCGGCCTGCTGGGCGGATGGGAGTTCGCCCGCGCCCACGGCGAACCCGCCAAGGCCGCGCTGGCGGTGAAGAACCTCGCCACCCGCGTATCCGGCCTCTTGCGCACGCCCGTGCGCGTGGGCGGGAGCGCGTGCCTCGAGGGCGGCGCGGATCTGGGCCAGCAGGCCATGCGCGAAGGCCTGCCCTGGCGCGGCAGCCTGTCCATGCCGCCGGCGCCCGCGACTTTCTCCCCCAGCTTCGGCGCGGACCCCCGCGAAGCCGCGCCCCTGGCGGCCCGCGCCGCGTTGCCCGAAGCCTTCGCGGCCATCCTGGATCATCCGCCCCAGACGATGCTGCGCGTGCCTTCGGTCCCGCCGGAAGCCGGCGCGCTGGCGGTGCTCAAGGAACTGCACCCCGCGCCCGCCCTGCGCTGGCTGCCGCCCCATCTGCCGCCGCCCGGCCCCTTCGATCCCGACCGCCCCTGGGCCGAGGCGAGCGCCTACCCCTTCCCCGCCGACCCCAGTGGCGGCGCGACGCCGAGCCTGTTCGAAGGGATGTGATCGCTTCACCACGAAGACACGAAGGCACGAAGGCACTAAGAAAACTTTGTGCCTTCGTGTCTTCGTGGTGAAAATTCCTTAACACTCAAACGGAGTCCCCATGACCGAGCCGTTGCGCATCGCCAAAGCCGCCGACGACCTCCTGCTGCTGCCCGGCCTCGCCAACCGGCACGGGCTGGTCGCGGGCGCGACGGGCACAGGGAAGACGGTCAGCTTGCGCGTCATGGCGGAAGCCTTCAGCCGCATCGGCGTGCCCGTCTTCATGGCAGATGTGAAGGGCGACCTTTCCGGCCTCGCCATGGCGGGCGGCGGCAATCCGAAGCTGGAAGAGCGCGCCAAACAGCTGGGCTATGACCTCAAATACGACGCCGCGCCCGTCACCTTCTGGGATGTGTTCGGCGAGCAGGGCCACCCCGTGCGCGCCACCGTCTCCGACATGGGCCCGTTATTGCTGGCTCGACTGCTGGACCTGAACGACACGCAGGAAGGCGTGCTCTCCATGGTCTTCAAGATCGCCGACGATCACGGCCTGCTGCTGCTGGACCTCAAGGACCTCCGCGCCATGCTCCAGCATGTGGCGGACAACGCGAGCGCCTACAAGACCCAGTACGGCAATGTGAGCGCGGCCAGCGTGGGCGCCATCCAGCGCGGCCTGCTGGAGCTGGAGAACCAGGGCGCGGACAAGTTCTTCGGCGAGCCCGCGCTGGACTTGGATGACCTCATCCAGACGGGCGATCACGGTCGCGGCATGGTGAACATCCTCGCCGCCGACAAGCTCCTGCAGAGCCCCAAGCTCTACGCGACCTTCCTCCTGTGGATGCTCAGCGAACTCTTCGAGCGGCTGCCGGAGGTGGGCGATCCGGACAAGCCCAAGCTCGTCTTCTTCTTCGACGAGGCCCACCTGCTCTTCGACGACGCGCCGGACGCGCTGCTGCAGAAGGTGGAGCAGACCATCCGCCTCATCCGCTCCAAGGGCGTGGGCGTCTACTTCTGCTCCCAGAGCCCGCTGGACATCCCCGAGAATGTGCTGGGCCAGCTGGGCAACCGCGTTCAGCACGCCCTGCGCGCCTTCACGCCCAAGGACCAGAAGGCCGTGAAGACCGCCGCCGAGACCTTCCGCGCCAAACCCGGCCTGGATGTGGCCGAGGCCATCACCCAGCTCGCCGTGGGCGAGGCCCTCGTCAGCTTCCTGGACAAGAAGGGCGCGCCGCTTCCCGTCGAGCGCGCGCTGGTCTACCCGCCCAGCAGCCGCCTCGCGCCCCTCAGCGCCGACGAGCGCGCCGCCATCGTGAAGGCCTCCGTCCTCTACGGCCACTACGAGCAGGCCGTGGACCGCGAAAGCGCCTACGAAAAACTCACCGCCCGCGCCGCCGACACCGCCCAGCGCCAGGACCAGGCCGCCCAGAACCTCCCCGATGTGCACGCCGAACGCCAAGCCGCCAAAGGCCGCCAGAGCGACTCCATGCTCGAAACCATGGGCAAGTCCCTGGCGAGGGCTGCGGCGAGTAGCGTGGGGAGGCAGTTGGTTAGAGGGTTGCTAGGTGGGTTGCTGGGAGGCGGAAGCCGGAGGAGCAGTTGGTAATGGGGACTCCTTTGATGCATCAGTATTGGGCTCAAGCACATGTCATTCATGTGCCATACGAGAGGAGTTAGTAATGCTTCCAATAACCAAGATGGAGTGCGGCGGGCTTCTCTCGGTTTGGCTTGAGAAACAGGGCTCTGCTGCGGTAGTTAAGGAGATGGCGAAAAAAGCTGGATATAGAGACAATCCATTTTTTGGAGCAAAGAAAAGGAAATTGAAAATTATAGGTGAAACATTAATAGTAAACTGCGCAATAATCATTCAAGCAGTTAACCATGTTTTACCACCCAAAGATGCCAAGCCTGTAATTGATTATTTTCTCTTGGCTTGTAAAACTCCAATCTTTGCTTGGATTGAAGAAAAAGATCCTACTTTTAACAAAAAATACCCCTCCCAT
This sequence comes from uncultured Solibacteraceae bacterium, assembly GCA_964552855.1. Classification (GTDB taxonomy): domain Bacteria; phylum Acidobacteriota; class Holophagae; order Holophagales; family Holophagaceae; genus JAFDVN01. Next base: position 12,189 of record CAZKIM010000046.1, read on the forward strand.
ATTGAAACATACTACAAAGTCTTACGTGGTAACCAGCCTGGAATTGGGCTCTCTTTTCTGTACATGAAAAACCTTGATCTAGACCCATCAAGCGGGCTTGAAAATCAGCTTCTTCTTGCTGGACACTTTACAGCCCTCTTAGCGAGCACTATTGAAATGTTAGAAAATTTAGCATTTCTAGATTGAATACAGATCATTAAAAAACTTTTGATGAGTCTAAGCCGCAGCCCCATGCTTTAGCGCTTCGAGTTCGGCCATCAACACCGCCGGCTCGTTCATCTGCTGAAGCTTCTGTCGGAAGGCCACGCCGTTGGGCACGCCCTTGGTGAACCAGGAGCCGATCTTCTTGATCTTGTGAAGCGCTTCCCTTTCGTCCAGCAGCTCCACGAGGATGCGGAAGTAGCGCAGGGTGGCGTCAATGCGCATCTCCACATCCACTTCCATGGACGGGTCGAGGATCTGGCGGAAGATGAAGGGGTTCGTGAGGGCGCCGCGGCCGATCATGACGGCGTCGCAGCCCGTCTCCTTCGCCATGCGGAAGGCGTCCTCGGGCGTGTTCACATCGCCGTTGCCGATGATGGGATAGGCCGTGTTCGCGTCCGCCGCGCGGGCGATGATGCTCCAGTCGGCGCTGCCCTCGTAGTGCTGGGCGCGGGTGCGGGGATGGATGGCGAGGCTCTGCACGCCCACGGCCTCGAACATGCGCAGGAAGTCCAGGAACTCGCCGCGCTCCTTCTGGGACTCGTCCCAGCCCGCGCGCATCTTCACGGTGACGGGCACCTTCACGGCCTTCACCATGGCGCTGACGCAGGCCTCGGCCAGCTTCACATCCTTGAGCAGCGCCGAACCCGCACCACCCTTGGTCACATTGCTGGCCGGGCAACCCATGTTGAGGTCCACCATGTCCGCGCCAGCGGCTTCGCAGAGGCGCGCCCCTTCCGCGAGCGACACCGGATTGCCGCCGGAGAGCTGCATGGCGTAGGGGTGCTCGCCGCTGCTGGCCATCATCTTCTCGGCCTTGCGGGCGTGGCGGATGAGGCCTTCGCTGCTGATCATCTCCGACACGACGAGGCCCGGCCCGCCGATCTCCCGGATGAACTTCCGGAAAGGCTGGTCCGTGATCTCGTGCAGCGGGGCCATGACGAGGCTGTTGGGCACCTCGATGGGACCGATGCTGAATGGGGTGAAGGGGAAGGTCATGGGTCTCGCCGAACCCTTGATTTTAGGGCCTGAGAGGCCTGAAGGCCATGCAAAAGGGCGGAGCCGGAGCCCCGCCCTTCCGAGCCGCTGACGCTTTATCAGCCGTGCTTCATCATCCAGGCGTCCTGGTAGAGGTGGTGGCCCGCCCACTCCAGCCCGCCGGGGTGGTTCATGAGCGATTCGGCGGCGCCGGGATGCTGGCGGCACCAGTTCATGAACTCGTTCGCGGCCGGGCGGTGGCTGGCCATGATCTGGTCCAGGTACTCCCAGCGCTCGTTGTGCTCCAGCGCGAAGTCATCCAGGTTCTGGTTGGGATGCTTGATGGTCCAAGTGACGAAGTGCTTCGCGCGGTCGTGGTGGTGACCATCCCAGTCGAAGAAGAGGCGCGCGGCGTGGGGATGGCGCTTCACCCATTCGCCCAGCTCGCGGCTGGCATCGGGATGGTTCTGGGCCCACATCTCCATGCCGACTTCAGCGCCAGACTGCACGGGCGCAGGAGGCGGAACGGGACGGGGCGTGGCGCACGCGATGGTGCCGACCACCAGCAGGGCGCTGGCGATTAAGAGCTTGTAAGTTTTGGACATAGTGGGGTTCTCCATGCTGGATGGACCCGACCACGCCATGAAGGTTTAAACGACCGGTTCGCGCCTTAGCGCCGTCCCGCCGGTTCCTGCAGCCCGGCCAGGAACTCGTCGTTGGTCTTGGTCTTGCCGAGACGATCCACGAGCAGTTCCATGGATTCCACGGGGCCGCTGCCGCTGAGGATCTTGCGGAGCACCCAGACTT
>CAZKIM010000047.1:0-6260 GCA_964552855.1 uncultured Solibacteraceae bacterium
GATGTCCAGGCGGGTCGGGGTTTCGGCGCCGTGGCCAATACCCTCACGCCGGTCACGAGGGAGGGACCGCAGGCTCCCATCGGTCCCATGCCCAAGGATCAGCTCGCCGCCGCCGTGATCGCGTGGTGGGCCGCGCATCAACGCTGAGGCCGGTCCAAAGACCGGCCTCAGGCGGAAACCCGCGAAGGACTACTGCAAGGCGATCTGGCCGACGGCGATGGTGATGGTCTGCATGCCGCTGACCTGGAGTTCCTTGGAGACGCTCACCGTGGGGATGATGGCGCTGGTGGTCTTGGAGGCGCCTCCGGTCAGATCCACGGCGATGCTGGCCACCGCGCCGGTGTTGTGCGCCACGGCCGCCGTGCCGAGTCCCTGCTGGTAGATGCCGCTAATCAAGCTGCCGCTCTTCGATACGGCTTTGATGAGGTCTGGGCCTGGGCCAGAAAGGGTGTAGGCAATGTTGTGGATCATCTGGGCATCGCCGCTGCTCACCTTGGACCAGGTCAGGCTCGAGGGGGCGGCGAGGGTGAAGCCGACCCCGAAGCCGGAGGCCGCGTCGGAGGGCGGAACGAGCTTCAGGACGAGGTGTGTGTCGGTGCTCGTCGCCGTGTCCCTCATCAGCGCCCACTGGCCCGACGAAGGCGTGGGGTCCGTGTAGACAATCTTGGTGGCGGCGCTCGAGGTGCCGCCGCCTCCGGATGGAGTTGAGCTGGAGTCGCTGCCACCCCCGCCGCCGCAGGCGACAAGGGCGGTGAGAGCGGTGGCCGAGGCGAGCTTGAGAGCGGTCTTCATGTGGATTCCGTTGCGCATGGTCTTCACCTCACTGGCCGAAGGCGTTGAGCAGGATGGTGGCGTCAGAGCCATCCACCCCACCATCGTTGTTGAAGTCGGAGAGCGGAGCCGCGACCCCGAAATCCTTGGCGAAGAGTCCGAGGTCAATGCCATCCACGGAGCCGTTGCCGTCTTCATCGGGTTGGGCGTACTGGGTGCCGACGGCCACATCATCTACCCGGAAGCCGGTGGCGCCGGCGGAGCAGGTGCTGTCGAAGACGAGGGCGATGGTCTGGCCCTTGTAGGCGGAGAGGTCGAAGGGGCCGACCTGCTTCCAGGAAGCGCTGGCCACGCCGGTTCCGGTGGCGTCCTTGCCGGTAACGCTTCCGAGCGAAGCCAACTTGGCGCTTAGGTCAGGCTTGTAGACGGCGATCTCCATGGCGTCGCTGGTGGAGGTGGTCGGGTAGCCGGTGTTCGTGATCCGGGTCCAGAGCGTCAGCTTGGCGCTGGGCACGCCCGCGGGAAGGGTGAAGACCTGGTAGCCATAGCTTTCGCCGGTGACACCCGAAGCGCCGATGATCGCGTAGCGCGACCCCGTGTGAGCGTAGGTGGGACTGTTCGAGATTCCAGAGTAGGCGCCGCCGAAGCCCCACACGCCGCCAAGCTCAAAGCTCGGATCAGAAAGGAACTGGGCATAGCTGTTCAGCGTCGTGAAGGAAATCTGGGATGAACTCGTGCTGCTCCGGTAGGCGTCGTAGGCCGTGGCGACGAGGGTGTGGCTGCCGTTGGGCAGGAGATGGGAGTCGAAGAGCGTGGTGCCCGAATAGGAAAGGGGCGGGGTCGCCGGGGTGGCGCTCGCCATGACCGATCCATCAATGACGAAATCAATGTTGGCGACGCCCACATCATCCGTGGCCGTGGCGCCCAGGCTGATGGTCCCGCTCGTGCCGGTCGCACTGACGGTCACGCCGGTGGGCGCGATGGTGTCATCCGGCTGCCCCGCCACGGGACCCACATTGATCGCGTGAAAGGCGTTCTGGACGGCGGCCAGTTCGGTGGGAGTGTACAGGGCAGATGCAGCCGCTTCGCAGGCGATGCGCGCGTCGTGGTAGGTGGCGTTGCTGGTCAGGCCGGTGGTCATCACCCGGTACCAGATCTTGCTGGCCTTGTCGTTGCCGATGCCCGTCATGCCGCCGGGCAGGTAGCTGGAATAGGTATTGTCCGTCGAGGTCGAACTGGCGCCTTGAGCGAGGAAATACATGGCTCGGTTCATGGGGCCGGAGGAGTAGTGCACATCCAGCTGGCCGATGTTGAAGGACCAGGCGTCGGGCGAGCCGCCATCGAGGCTGGGCTTGTACATGTAGCGCAGAGGAGGGTTCGCGATCTGGGGTCCGATCTGCCAGGGCACATAGCCGTGCAAATTGCCCGCGGGGATCGTATTGGGCACGGTGGTGCCGGTGCCGCCGTTGTAGGCGTAGTAGGTGACGAAGGTGCCGTTGATGTCCGAATCGGCTTCGTTGAGGCCGCCGCTTTCATCGGAGTAGGTGAGGCCGCCGGACACGCTGTTGGCGATGACGCCGTGGCTCAGCTCGTGACCGATGACATCAATGGCCGTGAGGTTCTTGAAGCTCCCCCCGCCGCCCGTGGTCGCGCTGCCATCGCCGAAGGTCATGCAGAAGCAGCTGTCGCTCCAGAAGGCGTTGTCGTAGTTCGTGCTGTAGTGCATGCGGAGGCTGGTGGCGGTGCCGAGCCCGTCAATGCCGTTCCGGCCGTGGACATTCTTGTAGTAGTCCCAGGTCATGTCGAAGCCGTATTTGGCGTCCACCGCGGCGGTCTGACCCGTCACGCCGCTCGTTCCGCCTGCGGCGGGGGCGCTGTCGTAGTAATTATTGCCATCGCCCCAGGTGTTGTCGGTGTCCGAGTAGAGGGTGCCGCCGCTGGTGCCGTTGGCCAGGTCCTTCACCTGGGTGTTGCCACGCAGACTGTCCTGCATCGTGAAGCTGCTGGCGGAGAGCTGCGTGGTGCCAATGCTCACGGTGCCGTTGTACTGGCTGTTGCCCGTGCCCACCGCGGGGCTGCCTGCGGTTTCGAGCGTGGACCACTTCTTGAGGACGGCGCCGTTGGCGGCGCTGATGAGGTAGTCCATGGCGCGGGTGTCGTTCTGGGACTGGACTTCCAGGTGCAGGTGCCAGGCGAGGTCCGCCCCGGTGACCGTGGTGACCACATCGCTGGCGTTGGCGCGGGCCATGGTGACGCCGGCGCGGAGCGAACGCTGGATCCGGGGAAGGACGACGAGATCCTGGGTGGGGGCATAGGCGAAGGCGCCCTTAGGATCCATGTCGCGGGAGGCGATGGCCAGCGCCTCGGAGGCCTGCAAGGCCGGCGCGACGGCGAGATCGAGCCCACGCACGAGCTTGTCCGTCATGGGCAGGGCCTGGTTCTCGGCATCCGAGTGGAGGATCGCGTCACCGCCCCAGACGGGCACGCCCTTGTAGGTCTGGCGCACATGGACATGGAGGATGCCGAAGGCATCCGTGCTGACCCGTTGGGATAGGAAGGAACTATCCGCGCTCAGGCCGAGCGAAACACCGGCGGAGCGAAGCTGCTGCATCGCGAGGCCCGCACGGCCCTCTTGCTGGGCGCGGAGCGTGGCGAGGCGCGCTTGAGGGAGCGTGGGAAGGCCCGCGGCGAGGGTGCCGGTGACCAGCGCCAACGCGAAGGGTGTCAGACGGAAACGGGACATAAGGACATACCTCCAGGCAGGGTCGCCCCTGTAGATATGTCAGGGTAATGTCACGGGCCGGGATACGGGATTAAGAAATGTTAAGAAAATGAAAGGAAATCAAATCGAGGAGCTTAACCATGCCATCACTTGGCTTGGCTTGCTTGGAACCTGACCGGCCCGGACAACCACCACCACCATCCATCCGGCCGGTCGTGAAAGCCCTGTCATGTCGAGATGGGCGACCTCCCCGGGGTGCGGAAGCCCTGGGCGACGCTGTTCCATCACCACTTCCCCATGGGTGAAGACCTCCTGGGGCGTCGGTCGGGCAAGGCCCAAGGGAAGGTAGAGAACCCGAATGGCATCCAGCCCGCGCAGGGTGTCACCCTTCAGATCCTGGGAGGGCAGGGTCACGGCAAGCTGCCGAAGCGAGGACCAGCTTGCCTCAGGCGCCGCAGGCGGTACGGGCGGTGCGGGCACGGGATCGCCCTTGCGCGCGCAGCCGCAGACCACACAGAGGATCAACGCCACGGGCATGGCTAGACTGGGGGTTCGCATCGAAACCATTCTGCCCGCAGGAAGCCCATGCCCGTCACCAAAGTCCTTATAGCCAACCGCGGGGAAATCGCCTGCCGCGTCATCCGCACCTGCCGGGAGATGGGGATTCCCACGGTGGCGGTGTATTCCGAGGCCGACCGCGGCGCGCTGCATGTGCGCATGGCGGACGAGGCCTATTTCATCGGCCCCGCCGCGGCCCGGGAGAGCTACCTCGTCGTGGACAAGATCCTGGAGGTCTGCAAGAAGTCCGGCGCCGACGCCGTCCATCCCGGCTACGGGTTCCTCAGCGAGAACGCCGAAGCCGCCAAGCGCTTCAAGGCGGAGGGCATCACCTTCATCGGCCCCAACCCCGAAGCCATCGTGAGCATGGGCTCCAAGACCGCCGCTCGCGAAGTGGCGATCGCCGCCGGTTGCCCCGTGGTGCCCGGCATCCAGAAGACCATGAGTGACGAGGAGCTTCTGGCGGAGTCCACGAAGATGGGCTTCCCCGTCATGCTCAAGGCCGCCATGGGCGGTGGCGGCAAGGGCATGCGCCTCGTGACGAAGCCCGAAGAGTTCGCCTCCTCGCTGGCCCGCGCGCGGGGCGAGGCGCTTTCTTCCTTCGGGGACGATTCGGTCTATGTGGAGAAGGCGATCCTCCAGCCGCGCCACATCGAAATCCAGGTCTTCAGCGACACCCACGGCAACCATGTCTACCTCTGGGAACGCGAATGCTCCGTGCAGCGCCGCCACCAGAAAGTCATCGAGGAGGCCCCGTCGCCCCATGTGACGCCGGAGATGCGCAAAGCCATGGGCGAGGCGGCGCTGAAGGTCGCGCGCGCCGTGAACTATGTGGGCGCGGGCACGGTGGAATTCCTGGCGGACGCCGACCGCAACTTCTACTTCCTGGAGATGAACACGCGCCTCCAGGTGGAGCATCCCGTGACGGAATGGATCACGGGGCTGGATCTCGTGAAGTGGCAGATCCTCGTCGCTCGCGGCGAGAAACTGCCCATGAAGCAGGAGGAGATTCCGCTCACCGGCTGGGCCATGGAATGCCGCGTCTACGCCGAGGATCCCGACAAGAACTTCATGCCGAGCCCTGGGAAGATCACCTTCCTGCGCACGCCCGCGGGCCGGAATGTGCGCGACGATTCGGGCGTCTACGAAGGCGCGGATGTGCCTCTGTTCTATGACCCCATGATCTCCAAGCTCAGCACCTGGGGACCGACCCGGCTGGAGGCCATTGATCGCATGCGCGCCGCCCTGGGCGAGTACCGCATCGGCGGCATCCGCCACAACATCGCCTTCCACGAAGTGCTCATGGAGCACGGCCCCTTCCGCGAGGGTGCGCTGCACACCGGCATGTTGGACAAGCCCTTCTGGAAGAAGAAGGAGCAGGGCCCCAACCTCAAGTTCGCCGTGGCCGCGGCCCTGCTGCAGGAAATGGACGCCGAGGAGCGCCGCGCCGCGCAGCCCGCTGGTTCCGATGGCAAGCCCGATGCGTGGAAGCATTGGGGCAGGTTCAACCAGCTTTGAGATCGGATCATTCGATGAAGCGCACCCTCATCCTTGGCAAAGAACAGCACGAAGTCGAGCTCGTCCGCAGGGATGGAGCCCTTTCGTTCATCTGGAACGGCGAGCCGCAGCCCGCGGACATCCTGGAAGTGGAGCCTGGCTGCTATTCGGTGATCCTCGGCGGGCATAGCGTGGATGTGCGACTCGATGCCGCCAAACATCCTGATCCTGATGTGCGGGCCTTCCGGGCCAGCCTTTACGACGGCGCCTATGAATTCGCCCTCCAGGATCCGATGAAGGCGATGTTGGCCGCGGCGGGTGGCGCGTCGGCAGGCGGCGGGCTTCTCGCTTCCCCCATGCCGGGCAAGATCGTGAAGGTGCTCGTGAAGGCAGGCGAGACCGTCGCCGAAGGTCAGACCCTGCTCGTCATGGAAGCGATGAAGATGCAGAACGAGCTCAAGAGCCCAAGCGCGGGAACCGTGGCCAAGCTCCATGTCGAAGAGGGCGCGACCGTCGAGACTGGCGCGAAGCTGATCGAGGTCAAAGCCCTCGACGCAAATTAGCGAGAGGCCTCGCGTATGCCGAAGGCATACCGAGAAGATGCAAAATGAGCTCAAGAGCCCAAGCGCGGGAACCGTGGCCAAGCTCCATGTCGAGGAGGGCGCGACCGTCGAGACTGGCGCGAAGCTGATCGAGGTCAAAGCCCTCGACG
>CAZKIM010000047.1:6360-13837 GCA_964552855.1 uncultured Solibacteraceae bacterium
GAGGGCGCGACCGTCGAGACTGGCGCGAAGCTGATCGAGGTCAAAGCCCTCGACGCAAATTAGCGAGAGGCCTCGCGTATGCCGAAGGCATACCGAGAAGATGCAAAATGAGCTCAAGAGCCCAAGCGCGGGAACCGTGGCCAAGCTCCATGTCGAGGAGGCTCGACCGTCGAAACCGGGCGAAGCTGATCGAGGTCAAAGGCTCCGATTCGAACTAGCCTCAACTAGGGAGGCATCGGTGAAGGATCCGTAAGGACTCTAATTACTCCAGGTCAACTTGCCTGATGACCGCCTTCTCCTTACACTGGCCGCGTTGTCGTTCCTTCCCCTTTCTTAGGAGGCAAGATGAAGAAAGTACTTGGCATGCTCCTTCTCGGCGCATCGCTGACTTTGGCGGCCCAGGATGGACAGACCTGGCTCGTCGGACAGGCCGGCGGAACCTTCCAGCAGGGCGTCAGCAAGGATCTCTACAAGGACGGCCTCCACTACGGCATCGGCTTCGGCCACTGGTGGTCGGACCGCTGGGGTTTCGATGTGAAGGCGCTCCAGAGCGACCTCAAGATCAAGTCCGGCATAACGGGCCTGAAGGATGACCACGAGCAGATGGCCCTCGGCTCCGTGCTCTTCAACCTCGCGCCCGGCGGGAACTGGTATCCCTACCTCGCTGCGGGCGTGGGCGGGTCCAAACTGCCCCAGCCCATGACCAACGACGCCACCAAGCTCAACTACCACGCGGGCGTCGGCATCATCGGCCACACCGAGAACGGCTTCACCGTCCAGGGCGACGCGAAGTATGTGCGCGCCGACCTGCCCGTGGACAACCACAGCGTGATCCTCGCCACCTTGGGCCTGGGCTACACCTGGGGCGCCTCCAAGCCGCTGCCTCCGCCTCCCCCGCCGCCGCCTCCCCCGCCGCCAGCTCCCGAGCCGGTCGCGCCTCCCCCGCCGCCGCCTCCCCCGCCGCCTCCGGCGCCTGTGGAAGAGGCCAAGCCCGCGCCTCCGCCGCCCCCGGCGAAGATCGTGCTGGATGAAGCCCGTCTCCACTTCGCCACCAACAAGGCGGATCTGGATGACCAGGGCAAGCAGGCCGTCCAGGAAGTGGCCGACAAGCTCAAGGCCTACAGCGGCGATTACAAGGTCGTCGTGGATGGCTACACCGACAGCCGAGGCAGCAAGGCGCTCAACGAGAAACTGAGCAAGCGCCGCGCCCAGGCCGTCGCCGATGCGCTCGTGGCCGATGGCATCGCCGCGGACCGCGTCAGCTCGGAGGGCAAAGGCCCGGCGGATCCCATCGGCGACAACAAGACCGCCGAAGGCCGTGACCGCAACCGCCGCGTGGAGGTGAACATCAAGACCTCCGACGCCAATGTCGAGACCAACCAGGTCAAGACCGAAGTGAAGCAGGACGCGGCCCCGGCCAAGAAGCCGGCACGGCGCCACAAGAAGGCTCCGGCCTCCAACTGACCGGTTCACTCGGAAGGGGCCCAACCGGGCCCCTTCCACTTTTCGGAGCGATCCATGTCCATGAAAGACGAATTCAAGGCCTTCATCATGAAGGGCAATGTCGTTGACCTGGCCATCGCGGTGGTCATCGGCGCGGCCTTCGGCAAGATCGTGTCCGCCTTCGTCAGCGGCATCATCATGCCGTTGGTGAGCTATGTGATGCCCGGCGGGGATTGGCAGCATTGGGCTCTGGGCAAGTTCCAGATCGGCCAGGTGCTCGGCGCTTCGGTGGATTTCCTCATCATTGCCGCCACGGTCTTCATCGTCCTGGTGAAGCTGCTCGGCGCGATGACCAAGAAGCCCGAAGCTCCCGCCGATCCGACCACCAAGGAATGCCCCGCGTGCCTGGAGCAGGTGCCTCTCAAGGCCACCCGCTGCAAGCACTGCACCAGCCAGCTCTGAGCTGGAGACGCGTGACGGAAGCCGCCCCTCGGGCGGCTTCCCCGTTTCTGGAAACGCCTTCTTCCCGTTAGACTTGGAGATTCAGCGCACGACGGCGCGGAGGTCTTTCATGGCGGATGAGACGCAGCAGGGCGGGAAGAAGAAGTACCCCGTCTTCCTTCCACGGACCGATTTCCCCATGAAAGCGGATCTTCCCCAGCGGGAGCCCAAGCGGCTCGAACGGTGGAAGGCCGAAGGCCTGTACGCGCGCATCGAGGCCTCGCGCAAGGCCGCCAACGCGGCGGGCAAGGGCAGGGGGCGGCGAGTGCTCCACGATGGCCCGCCCTACGCCAATGGCGGCATCCACATGGGCCACGCGCTCAATAAGATCCTCAAGGACCTCGTCGTGAAGTCGAGCTGGATGGAAGGCTTCGAAAGCCCCTACATCCCGGGGTGGGATTGCCACGGTCTGCCCATCGAGCACGCGGTGGAGAAGGATCTCGGCCCCAAGCGCCGCGAACTTTCCCGCGCGGAATTCCTTCAGCGCTGCCGCACCTATGCCCAGAAATGGATTGATACCCAGCGCGCGGGATTCCAGCGCCTCGGCGTCATGGGCGATTGGGACCGGCCCTATGTGACGATGGAGCCCGTGTTTGAAGCCGCGGTGGTGCGGCAGCTCGGCAAGCTCTTCGAGCGCGGCTGCGTGACGCGCCGCCTCAAGGTCGTCCACTGGAGCTACGGCGCGCGCACCGCCTTGGCCGAAGCCGAGGTCGAATACGCGGACAAGACCAGTCCGGCCATCACGGTCTCCTTCCCCGTTTCCGATGGTGAAGGTGGGCGGTTGGGCCTGCCCGCCAACCTCTTCCTGCCCATCTGGACGACGACGCCCTGGACCCTTCCCAGCAACCGCGCCATCGCGATGCACCCGGATCTCGAATACGCCATCGTGAAGGCGGGTGATCGGCATTTCGCCGTCGCCGTCCCTCTTCTGGACGACTTCGGGAAGAAACTCGGCGAAGCTCTGCATACCGTGAAGGTGATGAAGGGCTCCGAATTCCAGACTCTCGTCGCGCGGCATCCCTGGATTGACCGCGACGCGCCGGTGCTGCTGGGAGACCATGTGACGGCGGATGCGGGCACGGGCCTCGTCCATACCGCGCCGGATCACGGCGTGGATGACTTCCGCCTCGCCCAGCACCTGGGCCTCTTCCAGCTGGTCGGGCCGGATGGCAAATTCCTCCCGGCGGTGAACGATGCCGAACTCGAAGGCGTCAACATCTTCGATGCGAATCCGATCGTCATCGCCAAACTCAAAACCGCGGGCGCGCTGCTGCATGAGGCGAGCCTCACTCACAGCTATCCCCATTGCTGGCGCACCAAGACGCCCATCCTCTTCCGCGCGACGGAGCAGTGGTTCATCACCATGGATGACGCCATCGAAGGCGGGCAGAGCCTCCGCGAACTGGGCCTGGAAGGCGTGGACGCCACCACCTGGGTGCCCGCCATCGGCCGCAACCGCATCCACGCGATGATCGCGGGCCGTCCTGACTGGTGCATCAGCCGCCAGCGCGCCTGGGGCACGCCCATCACGGTGCTGCGCTGCGCGACTTGCGAAGAGCCGCTCGTGCATCCCTCCATCTTCGAGAAGGCCGCCGCCGCCATCGAGAAGGGCGGCATCGAAGCCTGGGCGGATCTGTCCGTCGAAAGCCTCGTTCCCGCGGGCTCCACCTGTGCCAAGTGTGGCGGGACGGCCTTTCAGAAGGAGACGGACATCCTCGATGTGTGGATTGATTCCGGCGTCAGCGCGGGCGTCGTCTGCGACACGCATCCAGACCTCTCCCGCGCGGACTACGGCCAGTTCATCTACCTGGAGGGTAGCGACCAGCATCGCGGTTGGTTCCACAGTTCCCTGCTGTTCAACCTGGCGGCCAGCGGCACCAAGCCCTACACGACGGTCGTGACCCATGGATTCGTGTTGGATGGCCGCGGCCAGAAGATGAGCAAGAGCCTCGGCAATGTCATCACGCCCGAGGAGATCCTCAAGACCTACGGCGCGGACATTCTGAGGTTCTGGGCGGCCTCCTGCGACTACAGCGAGGATGTGCGCATCTCCAAGGAGATCCTGGAGCGCAGCGCGGACGCCTACCGCAAGATCCGCAACACGCTGCGCTTCATGCTGGGCGCGCTGGCGGATTACGATCCGTCCAAGCCCGCGCCCGCGCCTTCCGCGCTCGACCAGTGGCTGCTTGGCGCGCTCGCGCGGCTTTCCGAGGAAGTCCGTCGCGCCTATGCAGCGTTCGACTTCCATGGCGCCGCCCAGGCGTTGCTGGGCTTCTGCCAGCTGGAGCTTTCGGGTCGCTATTTTGAGATCGTGAAGGACCGCCTTTACTGCGACGCAGCTGAGGCTCCGCGCCGTCAGTCCTGCCTGGCCACGCTGCACATGGTCGCTTCCACCCTCATCCGGTTGCTCGCGCCTGTTCTCAGTTTCTCGGCGGATGAAGCCTGGGAGCATCTTCCCGGCGCGGAGGGAAGCGTGTTCCTCGCCCAGTTCGAGGCGCTTCCGGCTTCCGCCGAAGCGCCCGAATGGGCCGCCTTCTGGCCCATCCGGGAGGCCATGCAGGCGGCGCTGGAACCGCTCCGGGCGGCGAAGGTGGTGGGCACGAGCCTCGATGCGCAGGTGCGCCTTGGCCTCAGCCCCACTGGCCTTGCCGCGCTCCGCGCCCTGGAAGCCCTTCCTGGGGCGGATGCGCTGGAGGATCTGCTCGTGGTCTCCGGCCTCGAGATCCACGAGGGCGACGCGGTGGAAGTGTCGGCCCACGCTGGGACCAAATGCCCGCGGTGCTGGAATCACAAAGGCGGCTATGGCCATGGTGAAGATGCGGCCCTTTGCGCCCGCTGCGCCCGCGTGGTGGGCGCATGAAGCGGTCCAGCTGGCTGCTTCTCCCCCTTTCCGTGCTGGGCGTGGATTTCCTATCCAAGGCCTGGATCCTCTCCCGGCTTCGCGAAGGCGAGTCGCTCACCGTGATCCCCCACTTCTTCAACCTCTCTTTGGGATTCAACACCGGGGCGATCTTCGGCAGCCTCCAAAGCTTGCCGGAATGGGTGCGCACAATCATCTTCACGGTCGCCGGGATCGCGGCCCTGGTCTACTTCGGGGGCCTGTTCATCAAAGAAGGCACGCCCACCTTGGAGCGAGCGGCGCTGGGCCTCATCCTGGGCGGCGCCCTCGGGAACGGACTGGATCGCCTGATCCACGGCCATGTGGTGGACTTCCTGGATTTTGTCTTCGGCGGCTGGCACTACTGGACCTTCAACCTCGCGGACAGCGCCATCGTGTGTGGGGCGATCCTGTTCGGCTTGAGCCTGCTGAAGAATCCCGCGCCCGCCAAGGACGAGGTCAAGGAACCTGCGAAGGACGCCTGACAGCTCAGGATGGAAGCAGTCCCAGTTCCTCTCGGTTCTCGTGCAGCGCGGCGAGGATGCGGGCCAGATGTTCTTCGTCGCTCGCGCCCGTGGCCTCGCTGAGCAGGCGGAAGCCTTCAGCGACCTCCTGGCGATCCACACCGGCGGCAAAGGCCTTGTCCTTGAGTTTCTTCTTTACCGATTTCGGCTCGAGCCCTTCCGTGCGCGTCGGACGCACGAGCGCGCAGGCCATGCAGAAGCCCGTGATCTCGTCTGATGCGAGCAGGGCCTTGTCCAGCAAGCTCTGGTAAGGAACACCCCAGCGGGTGTAGTGGGCGCTGATGGCGTGGGCCAGCTCCTTCTCGCCGCGCTCCCGCAACCAAGCCACGATGCGCGTGGGGTGCTCCTCCGGCCATTGATCGTAGTCCGCGTCGTGGAGCAGGCCCGCGAGGCCGAAGGCTTCCTCGTCTTCTCCAAGACGCTTCGCCAGATCGCGCATCACCAGCTCCACTGCGCGGGCGTGGACGCGCAGCTTGGGCGAAGGCGTCCATTCGCAGAGCAAAGACCAGGCTTCATGGCGTGTCAGCATCTCAGACCTCGGCGTAGGCGATGGAGGCTCGTCTTGGCGCGGGTAGGCCATCGGCGCGATTCCTGAAGTAGCGCTCCCGGGCCTCCTCGGCATCCAGGATTTTCACAGTGGCGAAGCCCGCGCGGCGCAAGGCCGCCGTGAGATCCTCCGGCGTGAAGCGAGTGATCCAGGGCTCGCCGACGGAAGCGGCCAGGTCTGCGAGGTTCGAGGTGCCGCCATCCTCCGGTTGCGCGAAGGTGAGTACCATCCGGCTCCCGGCGGGGAGCGCGCCCACGAAGCGGAAGACCGCGTCCACGGCCGCTTCCGTGAGGTACATGGTCACACCCAGCCAGGAGAAGAATCCGGGTTCGTCCACGCGAAAGCCGCTGCGGGCCAAGCCCTCCGCGAGGGACTCGTGCTCGAAGTCCACGGGCGCGAATTCGAGGTTCTTCGGCAAGGGAACGCCGACGCGAGACAGCCGGTCGCGCTTGGCCTGCTGGCTTCCGGGGTGGTCCACCTCAAGGATCCGCAAGCCGCGCGCCCATTCGGGCTGGCGGTAGGCGAAGGTGTCCAGACCCGCGCCCAGCATCACGAACTGCCGAAGGCCCGTCGCCACGGATTCCGCCAAGCGGTCTTCGGTGAAGCGGCTGCGGAGCACCACATGGGCGCGCAGTCCGCGGGAGCCAGGAGTCTGGAAGCGGGTCGGGTCCTGCTGGATGCGTTCCAGCAACTCCGCGCCCATGATCCGAAGCGCGATGGGGTCTTCGAGGATGCGGGGTTCGGAATCCAGCGCTTGATGGACCGCCCGCAGCGCGGCCACGCCCAGCGCGGTTCGGCTGGCCTCGCGCGTTTCCATCAAGGCACCAGGATGAAGGGGGTCAGGGAACCCGCGGCCGATTCGCCTTTGTACTTAACGCGTTCGAGGAAGAGACCCGCGGAGGGCGCGGCGCGCTCGGACCAGAAGAGGGCCGCGTCCCGCGTGGGCTGGGCGAGATCCTTCTTCACGCGGGCGGGGTCGGCCTCGCCAAAGGCGCAGGAGACGGCGGCGCCCACCATGCGGCGGACCTGGCTTCGCTTGAAATGGCTCGCGGTGGCGCGCAGCAGGATGAGGCTGCCGTGCTCCATCCATTCGCAGCGCCGGATCTCGCAGCGGGGCTCGTCGCCCTGGTCCAGGTCCGCGAAGGCCGTGACGGTGTGGAAGCCTTCGAAGGCGGACCACGCCGCGGCGAGGCGATCCAGGTCCAGCGGCTTCTTCACCCACCAGACGAAGGGCTTGGCGAGGCCGCTGCGGCGGCGGCTGATCTGGTAGAGGTAGCTGCGCTCCTCCGCGTCGTGCCGCGCGTGGAAGGATGGGCTGCACGCCTTCACCTCCCGCACCGCTACATCGCTGGGCAGGCCTTCGTCGAAGATCCGTTGAAGCTGGGCGGGGGAGGGCGCCTTCGCGGCGTCGAGATGGAGGTGCGCGCACTGATCCAGCGCATGCACGCCCGCATCGGTCCGGCCGGAGCCCATGAGCGCGATCACGCGGAGGTCGGCTTGGCGCAGGCAGTGTTCCAGGCTGCCCATGACGGTGCGGACGCCCGCCTTGGTCTGGGCCTCGCCTTGGCGCTGCCAGCCCTGGAA
>CAZKIM010000048.1:0-13721 GCA_964552855.1 uncultured Solibacteraceae bacterium
GGCGGATGGTGAGGTGGCGATGTTCCTGACCCGATCCGGCCTCACGCGCATCCTCGACCCTGAGCGGGTCGTGGCCGCCATCCGCGCCGCGGAATCCGCCTGCACTGCGGAGATCCGCGTGAGCGTGTCCGGCGCCCTCTGGGGCGATCCGCGCAAGCGGGCCGAGAAGGCCTTCCAGAGGCTCGGCATGGCGGAGACGGAACATCGCAACGGCGTCCTCATCTACCTCATGCCGCGCCGCAGGCGTTTCGCGATCCTTGGCGACACCGGCATCCACGCCGCCGTGGGCCAGGCCTTCTGGGATGCGGTCGCGGCGGCGCTTTCCGAGCGGTTCAAAGCCGGCGACTTCACCGGGGGGCTCGAACATGGCCTCGCCGAAGTGGGAAAGCAGCTCGCGACCCACTTCCCCGTCGGCGAAGGCGGGAATCCGGACGAACTGCCGGATCAGGTGGACCTGGACGGCTGATCCGCCCGCTTCAACGCCATCGAAGCGATGCACTTGAGAATGCCCACCGTGTTCTTCGCGGGGTCTTCGATCACGACCTCCAGCAACTGCTTCTGAAGCGCGCCGAGCCAGGGGCCGCCGGGCCGCCCCGCGAGCGCCATGAGCGCGCGGCCATCGAGCGCGAGATCCTTCGCGGCCAGCGGCGGTTTCGCGGCCTGGATCGCCTGAAGCCGTTCCATGATGGCGGCGTGATCCGTGCGGTAGGGCTCTTCGCCGAAACCCTTGCCCAGCATGTCCGCGAGACGGAAGGCGCCCCATTCGGCGAGGGGCAGACCATCTTCGGCGAGGTGCCGAAGGAAGCGTCGGCAGGCGGCGTCGCCCCAGTCCGGCCCCGGATAGGTGCCGTGGTGCTTCACGAGCGCGAGCACACGGGCCATCAGGTCGTGGGGCGCCTTGAGTCGGCGCAGGATGGCTTCCCCGAACTTCAGCGACACCGCTTCGTGGCCGTAGAAGTGGACTTCGCCCTTCTCGACGCTTCGCGTCGGCGGCTTGCCGAGGTCGTGCAGCAGCGCGGCCCAGCGCTGGGAGGATTCGCGCGGCGCGAGGGCGAGCACGCCCAGCGTGTGCTCCCACACGGGAAAGCGGTGATGGCGGTTCTGGCCGCAGCCGATCATGGGCCGCAGCTCCGGCATCCAGAGATCCATGAGACCGGTCTCCGCCAGCAGCTCCATACCGCGCCGCGCGTGGAGCCCCTGCAGCAGCTTCTGCATTTCCTGGAAGACGCGCTCCACCGCGACCTTGCGGGCCACTTCCAACCGTCGCGGAATCGCCGCTCGCGTCTCCGCGTCGAGGTCGAAGCCGAGCTGCGCCGCGAAGCGGCAGGCCCGCAAGGGGCGCAGGCCGTCTTCCGCGAACCGCTGCAACGGGTCGCCCACCGCGCGGATCAGCCCCTTCGCGAGATCCTCGCGCCCGCCGAAGGGATCCACCAGCTTCCCGCCGACCAGCGGCAGCGCCATCGCGTTGATGGTGAAGTCGCGGCGGGACAGATCCTCTTCGAGCGTGACGCCGAGGCGGACGGAATCGGGCCGACGCCCATCCCGGTAATCGCCATCGCTCCGAAAGGTCGTGAGCTCGAAGGGGACGCCCTCCGATAGCACCGTCACCGTGCCGTGCTGGAGGCCGGTCGGAAAGACTTTCAAGCCCGCGCGACGGGCCTTGTCCATCACCGCTTCGGGCATCAGGTCCGTCGCGAGATCCCAGTCCGCGTGGGGCCGTCCCAGCAGTTCATCCCGCACCGCGCCGCCGACGAGGAAGAGGTGCGTGGCCCCGAGCGCGTCACCGAGCCGCGTGAGCGAAGGCGTCACGGCGCGCCGTCCGCGAGCTTCCGGAGCGCCTCGCCGGACACGCGACAGGTGATCCATTCGTCCATCGTCTCCGCGCCCATGGCCTTGTAGAACTCGAGGCTCGGCGTGTTCCAGTCGAGGACCTGCCACACATAGCGCGTGCAGCCTTCGCGCACCGCGATCTTCGCCAGATGCTGGAGCAGCGCCTTGCCGAGCCCCTTGCCCCGGAATTCAGGGCGCACCCAAAGGTCTTCCAGATAGAGCCCCGGCTTGCCTTCCCAGCTCGAAAAATTGAAGTACCAGAAGGCGAAGCCCGCGGGTCGGCCCTCCCACTCCGCCAGCTCCGCGTGCATGATCGGGCGCGCCCCGAACACATGGCGCGCGATGTCGCCTTCCGTCGCCACCGCCTTTTCCGGCGCGCGCTCGTACTCCGCCAATTCCGCGATGTAGGCGCGGATGAGGGCGTTGTCCCCGGGCGTGGCCGTGCGGATCGTCAGCATGATGACAAGTTCACCACAGAACGAAGTTCCTCACCTCATCGGTGTTCATCCCCGTCCATCGGTGGTTTCATGGATTTCATGGACCGCGCCACGGCCTCGCGCCTTCACGAAGCCATGCTGCTCACCCGCGTGACGGAAGAGCGGCTCGTGACGCTCTATCGGCAAGGCGCGACGCTAGGTAGCGTCTACCGCTCGCTGGGTCAGGAAGCCACGGCCTGCGCCACGGCGATGGCGCTCGGTCCGGATGATGTCATCGCGCCGCTCATCCGAAACCTCGGCTCCATGCTCGTCCGAGGCGTCACGCCGGAGGAGATCTTCCTCCAGTACCTCGGCCGCGCCACGGGCCCGAGCCGCGGGCGCGAGCACAACAACCACTTCGGCAGCATCGCCCGCGGGCTCATCGCGCCCACCTCCATGCTCGGCGCGCTCATCCCGGTGATGGCGGGCGTGGCGCTCAGCTTCCGCCAGACGAACCAGCTCCGGGTGGCCATGACCTGGATCGGCGATGGCGGCAGCAGCACCGGCGCCTTCTACGAAGGGCTGAACTTCGCCGTGGTGCAGAAGCTTCCGCTCATCGTCGTCGGCGAATCCAACGGCTACGCCTACTCCACGCCGCCCGCGAAGCAGATGAAGGGTCGCCTCGCCGAGCGGGGCCAAGGCGCTTTCACGCTGGAGGTGGATGGCAACGACGCCGCCGCGGTCTTCGACGCCGCCACCGAGGCCCGCGCCCGGTGCCTCGCGGGCGAAGGGCCTGTCTTTCTGGTCTGTGAAACCTTCCGCATGAAGGGCCATGCCGAGCACGACGATCAACGCTATGTGGACAAGGCGCTGCTGGAAGTCTGGGCGGCCAAGGATCCCCTGCCCCGCTTCGAGGCCTGGATGGCGGCGAAGGGCTGGACGCCGGAACCCGGTCTGCGCCAGCGGCTCGAATCCGACACCTCCGCCATGGCCGACCGCGCCCTCGCCGCGCCCTGGCCCGACCCCGCCACGCTCACGCAGGGCGTCTACGCCACGGAATCCTGATGGAAGCCATCCTCGTCACGGACACCGTCCTCATTCCCGGCGACGCGATCCAGTTCCGCGCGTCGCGGAGCGGCGGACCCGGGGGCCAGAATGTGAACAAGGTCGCGAGCAAGGTGGAGCTTCGCATTGACCTCACGCGCATCGAGGGTCTCAACGAGGGCGCCCTCGCGCGCCTGCGCCAGGCCGTGAGGAACCGTCTGGACGCCGAAGGGCTCTGGATCCTCGTCAGCGAGCGCTCCCGCGACCAGCGCTTCAACCTGGAGGACGCGCGCTTCAAGGCCGCCGCCGTGGTGCGGGAAGCTCTGATCGTTCCGAAAGCCCGCGTGAAGAGCCGCCCGACGAGGGCCAGCAAGGAGCGGCGGCTCGAATCCAAGAAACGGAACGCCGAGGTGAAGCGCGGCCGAAAGGGCGGCTTCGATTAAGCTGAGCAGGAACTGGAGCCTTCATGCAGACCTATGCGACCCACCGACGCGTGGATCCCGGCTATCACCTCTGGCTCGCCGCCATGCTGGGCGTGAACCTCGTCGCCTCCGTCGTCCACCTGGCCCGGCATCACCACGGCTGGGGCGAGATCGCCACCGGGTGCTGGCTCATCATGATGGCCTTCGCCTTCGGGCTCATGGCCTGGAAGCTCCGCTCCTATCCGCTCATGGCCCAGAACCGCCTCATCCGCCTGGAAGAACGCCTGCGCATGCAGACCCTTCTCCCGGAACCGCTCAAGGCGCGCATCGGTGATTTGAGCGAGGCCCAGCTCGTCGCGCTCCGTTTCGCGTCGGATGCCGAGCTGGCGGATCGCGTCCGCGAGGCGCTGGACGAGAAGCTCGACGGTGAGCGGATCAAGACGCGCATCCAAAGCTGGCGACCGGATGACTACCGCGTCTGACCGTCCCCGGTGAAGCCATGAAGCTCACCTCGACCGGACTCCCGCTGGATGACGCGGCGCCCGCCGCGCTCGCCTTCACGGATTCCGTCCTGCGCGGCATTGGCCAGGTGATGCTCCAGAACAACAGCTACACTGGCGCGATCTTCCTGATCGGAATCTTCTGGAATTCGCGCCTCTTCGGCCTCGCGGCCTTGGTCGGCGCGGTGGCGAGCACGGCGACCGCCATCGCCCTGGGCGCCGCGCGCGCCCAGGTGCGGGAAGGCCTCTTCGGCTTCAACGGCGTCCTCGTCGCCATCGCCCTGCTCACCTTCCTCCGGCCCGACGCGCTGGCCTGGGGCTATGTGCTCCTGGCCGCGATCTGCTCCACCGTGCTCATGGCCGCCCTGATGCGCGCCTTGAGCGTGTGGAAGGCCCCGGCGCTCACCGCGCCGTTCGTACTCACCGCCCTACTCTTCCTGCTGGCCTGCGCGCGCTTCGGACGACTCCACGCCACCGGCGTCCTGCCCACGGCCGGGCTGCCCAAAGCGGCCAGCGTGGAAGGCGTCGTGACCGGCGCGACCGTGCTTCAAGGCCTCTTCAACGGACTCGGCCAGGTCTTCTTTCAAGGCAGCGTGGTCACCGGCGTCTGCTTCGCCGTTGGCCTGTTCATCCACTCCCGCAAGGCCTTCGCCGCCGCGCTGCTCGGCTCCCTCCTCGGCCTTCTGATGGGATGGGGTCTGGGTGCGGCGGAACCCGCCCTCCGCGCGGGCGCCTTCGGCTTCAACCCCGCGCTCACCGCCATCGCGCTCGGCGGCGTCTTCTTCGCCCTGAACCGCGCCTCCCTCGCCTACGCCGCCCTCGCCACGCTGACGACCGCCGTCGTCTTTGCCGGGGTCTCGGCGGCCCTGGAACCCCTCGGCATGCCCGCGCTCACATCTCCCTTCGTGATCGTGGTCTGGCTCTTCGTCCTGGCAGGCCCGCTCTTCCCGAAGCTCAACGCGGCCGACTGAATTGAAAAGGACCCCGAAGGGCCCTTTTCAATTCAAGGCTGTGCTTCCGGAAGCTGCTGGTGATAGTCCGGATTCGCTGGCCGTTTGAAGACCGGCGGAGGATTCTTCGCGAGCTGCTCCAGCGCCACCTGGACCGCCCGTTCAAGTTGAGGGTCGTGGCCCTGGCGCACCAAGGCTGGATCCTGCTCCACCTCGATATCCGGGGCGATGCCGATGTTCTCCACCTCCCACTCGCCCTTGGTCCCGTAGAGCGCCCACCGCGGCGCGGTGATGGTTCCACCATCCATGAGCGTCGGATAGCCGCCGATGCCCACGAGACCACCCCAGGTGCGGACGCCGACCAGGGTGCCGATGCCGTTCTTCTTGAAGAGCCAGGGCAGCGCGTCGCCACCGGATCCGGACATCTCATTCGCGATCATGACCTTCGGCCCGAAGATCGCCTGAGCCGGTTCGATCACCGGAGCGCCTTCCCGTGTTTCGTTGATCATCTGAGGGGTGCGCTTCAAATTATCAATGATGAAGTCCGCGATCTGGCCGCCGTGGTTGAAGCGCTCATCGAGGATCGCGCCTTCCTTCCCGACCTGCGAAAAGTAGTAGCGGTTGAAGTTCGCGAAGCCGCCGGATTGGGTATCGGGGATGAACACATAGGCGAGCTTGCCGCCGGAAAGCGCGTCCACCTTCTTGCGATTGGAATCCATCCATTCACGGAGCCGGAGCGGCCCTTCGGATCCCGTGGGCACCACGGTCACCTGCCGGGAACCCGAACCATCCGCGCGCGGGCCGACGGTGAGAACGGTCTGTTTGCCGGCGGTGTTTTGGAACAGGCGATAGACCTCGTCGGTTCCGATCAAGGGCTCTCCGTTCACAGCCAGGAGGAAGTCGCCTTCCTTCACATTCACGCCCGGCGCGGTGAGGGGCGCCTGCAGGCCAGGGTTCCAGTTCTCGCCCCGGTAGACCTTCGCGAACTGGTAGCGCCCCTCCTTCACGCGGTAATCCGCGCCCAGAAGACCGACACTCACCGCGTCCTGCTTGGGCATATCGCCGCCGCCGACGAAGGTGTGGCCGACCACGAGCCAGCCCGTCATCTCCTCGAAGAGGTCGTTGAGCTCCTCCCGGCTGCCGAGACCCGCGAGGTACGGCTCATAGAGCTTCTCCGCCTTCGCCAGATCGAGGCCGTGGTAGGCCGGGTCGTAGAAGAAATCCCGCTCGATGCGCCAGACCTCGCGGTACATCTGCTTCCATTCGGCCCGGGGATCCACGGCGAGCTTCACCGTGGCCAAATTCAGTGCGCCCTCGCCGGGCTTGGCGGGTTTGGCCGAATCCACGATGGCCCACTTGCCTTCCGATCCGTAAAGCAGCTTGGAGCCGTCAGCGGAAACCTGGAAGGCCACCAGGCCCCCGTAGGCGCCGCTGTAGGCATCCACGCCATCCAGAACCTTCTCCGCCTTGCGGGTCTTGAGATCGAACCGGGTGATCTCGAAGGGCGCGGGTTTTCCGGAAACGCGATCCTCATCCGTGGACGCGATGGGACCGGAGGCGAGGAACAGGATGCCTTCCGCGCCCGTTTCCAGATCCGCGAAGCCGGATGCCGGGATGGGCAGGCTGACAACGCGTTGGTCCAGTCCCTCGAAATCAATGCTCACGGAAAGGGCTGGCTTGGCCGCGTCCTTCTTGCCGTCTTCTTTCTTCGCGTCCGCCTTGGGGGTCTCATCCGCCTTCGCGGCCTCCTCGTCGCTTTCGGGCGCGAGGGGTGATGGCAAGTCCTTGCGGAGCACGACGGCATACGGCGCGCTGCTGGAGGGCCGCCCGTCGCTGCTCATGTCGAGCCATCCATTGCCGAGCCCGCCATCGGTGCTGGCGAGGAAGTAGAGGTACTTGCCGCTCTTGTCGAAGCGCGGCGAAGTCGCGTCGCTCATGCCATCGGTGATGGGATGGGACGCCTTGCCGACGAGGTCGTGGACGAACACCTGATGCATGTGGTTCGGCAATTGCTTCGCATAGGTCAGCCACCGGCTATCCGGCGACCAAGCCGGATCCATATAGGCCGTCGGCGTGTCGTAGAGGTCCGTGTCCACCTTCATGGGAGTCGGGTGGTCCAGATCCAGCACCCACAGGTTCAGGCGCTTGTCCGTGTAGGCGATCTTGCGGCTGTCCGGCGACCAGCGTGGGCCGTAGAAATAGGACGGCGGCGCACCCAGCGCGATCTTGCGCACGGGGCCGAGCCCATCCGGCGCGCGCAGATGAAGCGCGTACTCGCCGGACTCATCTGAGAACCAGGCGATCTGCTTGCCATCCGGCGACCAGGAAGGATCCCGGTCGGCCACGCCGGGACTCCGAGTGAGGTTCCGCGCATCGCCCTTCTCCGCCGGGACGGACAGGATCTCGCCACGCGTTTCGAAGAGCGCCCGCTTGCCGCTGGGCGACAGCGCCGCGTGCAGGATCTGGCGCGGATCCATCTTTTCGTAATGGGGCCGCAGCTCCGGAAGATCCGCGGCGATGGCCACCGGAATCTTGGCGTCTTGTCCGGTACCCGTGTCGTACAAGTGCAGCGACCCGAACTGGCTGTAGACGATGCCGCCAGGGCCCGCGCTCGCGCTCTTGATATCAAAGCCGCGTTCGTTCTTCACCACCTCCCGCACCGCGCCCGATTTGGAGTCATAGGCGAAGAGCGTGATGGGGCCGTTACGATCGGAAAGGAAGTAGACGGAATCACCCATCCACATGGGATCCCGGTCGTTGGAGTTCTCCCTCGGGATCTTCACGATGCTGGAGTCAGAGAGATCCGCGATCCAGATCCGCGCCGTCTGGCCGCCCTTGTACTTCTTCCAGGCAGGCTGCCACTGCGGGATGGGCGAGTAGGCGAGATGGCTTCCATCCGGCGAGAAGCTGGCTTCCACGCCGGATGGAAGCGGAAGCTGCTCCGGATTGCCGCCCGTCACGGAGACGGTGAAGAGTTTCGGCAGATCGCGAACGGTGGCGCGGGTGGAAGCGAGGATCACCTTCGTTCCATCCGGCGTCCACCCCAGTGTGAGATCGGGTCCCGGATAGTAGGTCAATCGCTGGGGCTCGCCGCCCGAAGCCGAAACCACATAGACATCCGTGTTGCCATCCAACCGCGAGGTGAAAGCCAGGCGACTGCCATCCGGAGAATAGATGGGCGAACTGCACGCTCCCGCGCCGGAGACCAGCAGGCGCGCGGTGCCGCCTTCCCGCGGGATGTCCCAGATCTTCCCCGCGTACTCGAAGGCGATGCGGGACTTGGAGAGCGTCGGGTGCTGGATCAGCAGCGGCGGCGCGCCAGCGGAAAGCGAAAGGACCAGAGGCAGGGCGAGCAAGGCGCGGGTTCGCATGCGGGGGCTCCGGATTCAGAGGATCGGCCCCCAGCCTACGGACTTTCCTCTCCCCGGGTTAGGAAAACTTCAGAGCGTCCGCCCGGGCTCCGTGCGAGCGTCCCCGTGGAAGGGCGGCAGCGTCGTGACCTCCGCCAGGAATTTCGCCGCCCACCGTCGTGCGGCCTTCACGCGCTCCGCCGCCGAAGCGCCGACGCGCCAGAGACCGATGGGTTCCGTGCGGGCGAGTCCCCTGGGCATGGCAGCCTCCAAGCGTCGTTGGGTTCTACCTCCTTGGATGCCCCGTGCCCGAAATAGGTTGCCCCGGTTCCAGTCACAGACCTGTGAACTTTGCGATCAGAACCACTCACGAAAAAGCCCGCCGTGGTGGCGGGCCTGATCTGGTGGTTCCTCTCGGACTCGAACCGAGGACCCGCTGATTAAGAGTCAGCTGCTCTAACCAACTGAGCTAAGGAACCTCAAGGAATCCAGTCTATCCGAGTCCGGGGCGAAGGCAAGGGGAAGGTTCCGGCTTCAGGGCAACTTCATGGCCGTCCGCACTTCCTTCATGGTGGCGGCGGCGACGGCGCGGGCGCGGGCGCTGCCGTCCTGGAGGATGCCTTCGATCCGGTCGGGCGTGGCGAGGTTCGCTTCGATCTTCTCCCGCACGGGCTCGACGCGGGCGATGATCGCCTCCGCCACCTTCTTCTTGCAGTCAAAACAGCCGATGCCGGCGCGACGGCACTCGGTGTTGACCATGTCCACGGTCTCCTTCGGCGAGAAGAGCTTGTGGAATTCGAAGACGGGGCAGATGTCCGGATTGCCGGGATCGGTCCGCTTCACGCGGGCGGGGTCGCTGGCCATTTCGCGGGTGCACTTGTGCAGGATCTGCTCCGGCGTGTCCCGCAGGAAGATGCAGTTGCCGTAGCTCTTGCTCATCTTCTTGCCATCGAGACCGGGCACTTTGGGGGTCTGCGTGAGGACGGCCTGCGGCTCGGGGAAGAGCTCGGCTTGGTAGAGGAAGTGGAAGCGGCGAAGCACTTCGCGGGTCAGCTCCAGGTGGAAGAGCTGGTCCTCGCCCACAGGGACTTTCGCCGCCTTGTAGATGAGGATGTCCGCGGCCTGCAGCAGCGGATAGCCCAGGAAGCCGTAGCTGCCGAGATCGGCGACGGCGTTCTGGAGCTTCTCCTTGTAGGTGGGCACGCGCTCCAACCAGGACAGCGGCGTCGTCATCGAGAAGAGCAGATACAGTTCCGCGTGCTCCTTCACGAGGCTCTGCACGAAGAGGGTGGAGCTCGCGGGATCGAGCCCGGCCGCGAGGTAGGTCGCCGTCACTTCCAGCGTCGCGGGCCAGATCTCTTCGACCTTCTCGTACTTCGAGGTGAGCGCGTGCCAGTCCGCGATCATGTAGAAGGCCTCGCCCTGCCCCTGCAGCCGCGCGAAATTGTCCAGCACGCCTATGAGGTGACCGATGTGCAGCGAGCCCGAAGGCTGGATGCCCGAAAGGATGCGCGTGGACATGCCTAGGCTCCGAGGATCAGATGCGCGACGGGGTGGATGATCTGGTTCGCGACCCAGAAGACCGGCGCGAAGACATAGTTGCCGAGGGGCGTCAGCACGAGGATGAGCAACACGATCACCATCGCCGGTTGGAGCTTGTCCCACTTGGGCAGCAGCCTCACGGGCAGCAGGCCTCGGATCACGCCGCCGCCGTCCAGCGGCCCCACGGGAATCATGTTGAAGAAGGCGAGCATCAGGTTGATGAGGAAGAGGGATCCCGCGAGGGCCATCAGGACCACCTGGCCCGGCCCCAGGCCGAGCCCGTGGAGGCGTTGCAGGTCGGCATTGAGGCTCGCGTCGAGAATCGCGAGGCCCATTTGGGACGAGCCCTGCGACAAGCTCCTCGCCACCAGCGCGGCGATGGGCAGGAAGATCAAAGCCTGGATCAGGTTCGACGCCGGTCCCGCCGCGCTCACGAGGGCGTAACCGAAGCGCTTGCTCTTGGTGGAAAGGTTCCGCGCGTCCACGGGCACGGGCTTCGCCCAACCGATGAAAGGCCAGCCGGTCATCAAGCCCATCAACGGGAAGACCACCGTGCCCCAGATCGAGATGTGCGCGGCCGGATTCAGCGTCATGCGCCCCTGGCGCTTGGCGGTGTCGTCCTTCAGCAGGTAGGCCGCCGTGGCGTGGCTGGCCTCATGGACGCTGAGGCTGAAGAGCAACGCCACATAGAGGATGAGGACGAGCGGCAGTTTATCAATCAGGCTCATCGCGTTCCGATCAGATGACGATGGTCTCTTTGACGAGCGCGCCTTCGCGGAAGCGGCTCCAACGCAGGGGCGAACAATCAATGGTGCGGTATTCGCCGTGCAGGATCAGCTCCGCGAGGCAGATGCCCACCGCGGGGCTTTCCATGGCGCCGTGGCCGCTGTAGCCCACCTGGAGCATCAGGCCCTCGTGCTCGGCGTGCCAGCCGACGATGGCGTTGTGGTCCGCCGTGTTCGTGTCGTAGAGGCCGCCCCATCCGCTCTTGAGCTTGCACACCGCCGTAGATGGAATGCGCTCCTGCATGGGCAGGTTCACCTCGTCGCGGTAGTAGTCGGGCTCGAAGGTGGTGTCGAAGCTGTCCGGCTCGTCGGGCCGCGCCTTGCCGATCATCAGATTGCCGCTCTCGTGCTTGAAGTAGATGCCCTGATCCATGATGGTGAGCGGGATCTTGTGCCAGCGCTCGTCCTCATTGGGGTGGCCCGGGAAGTCGGTGATGAACATCATCCGCTTCTGGGCGATGATCGGGCAGAGATCGGAATCGGGCAGGCCCGAGCGCTTCAACAGCTGGTTCACATGGGAGCCGTTGCAGAGCGCCACGATGCCAGCCTCCACCGTCTCTTCCGCACCGCCTTCCGCCTTCAGGACCACGCCCGTGGCCTTGCCCTTCGTGTCGAAGAGCACCTTCACCACTTCGGTGTGCAGCTCGACCTTCGGCTTGTTGGCGAAATCCGCGGCGCGCTCGAAGTAGCCGACAGCGGCCTGCGATGGGTCAAACGCGCCGCAGTCCTTGCCGAAGACGCCGCCGACGATGGGCTCGAAGCCGAGGAACTCGCGGACCTCCTCGTCCATGTGGTCCACGCCGCACTTCAGGCCGGGGATCTTGGCCTCGATCTGCTCCGGCGTGAGCAGCTCGAAGTTCACGCCGTTGCGCGCCCAGATCTCGGCGGCCGCCGGGATCTTCTCCCAGGCCGCCGCGTAGTAAGTGAAGAGGTAGCCGCTCTGGTCGTAGCCGCAGCTCACGCCCATGTCGGCCTGGAAGCTCTTCAGCTTGGCGATGCCCAGCGTGCAGAGCTGTTGGTTGATCTCCGTCGTCCAGAGGTTGCGGAAGCCGCCGGCGCTGAAGGCCGTGGCGCCGAAGGCGATCTTGTCGCCGCGATCCACCACGAGGATGGAGCCCGTGAAGCCCTGCTTCAGCAGGTTGTAGACCAGCGAACCGGCGCCGATGCCCGCGCCCACCACCACCAGATCGAACCTACGCACGCAAGTCCTCCGCGCAAAGAAGCAGTTTACCCCTGGACCGCGCCCTCTTCCATGGAAGAAGGCCGCCCGGAGCGGTATCCTGGAAGGTCCTGGACGGAGGAACCATGCAGCTCAAGCCCAACGCGCCCGAGATGGCCAAGGTCGGAAAGACTCTTGTAGGCTCCAACTGGATCGGCGGCAAGGAAGTTCCTTCCGAGACCGGCCGCACCTTCGAGGCCCGCTCCGCCGTGGACCGCCGCGACCTCGTCGGCACCTTCCCCGACTCCTCCGCCAAGGACATCGAAGCCGCCGCCAAGGCCGCGCGCGACGCGTTCGAGAAGTGGAAGAACACGCCCGCCCCCATCCGCGGCGCCATCGTGGGCCGCATCGGCCGCATCCTCGAAGACCAGAAGGCCAAGCTCTCCCACATCGTCACCCGCGAGATCGGCAAGACGCCCCGGGAGTCCGAAGGCGAAGTGCAGGAGGCCATTGACACCGCGCAGTTCTTCCAGAGCGAAGGCCGCCGCCTCTACGGCCAGACCGTACCCAGCGAGATGCCCCGCAAGGAGCTCTTCACCTACCGCCGCCCCATCGGGGTCGTCGGCATGATCACCGCCGGCAACTTCCCCATGGCCGTGCCCAGCTGGAAGATCCTCCCCGCGATCCTCGCGGGCAACACGGTGGTGTGGAAGCCTTCGGAAGACGCGCCGGTCATCGCCGATCTCTTCGTGCGCGCCATGATGGATGCGGGCCTGCCGGACGGCGTCGTGAACCTCGTCCACGGCGGCGGCGCGAACGGCGCGGGCCAGTTCATGATCGAGGGCATTGATAAGGGCCTCTTCCAGAAGTTCAGCTTCACCGGCTCCACCACCGTCGGCCGCCTCATCGGCGAGGCCTGCGGCCGCCAGCTCCAGATCCCCAGCCTGGAGCTGGGCGGCAAGAACCCCATGATCGTCATGGAGGACGCGGACATTGACAACGCCGTGAGCGGCGCGCTCTGGGCCGCCTATGGCACCGCCGGTCAGCGCTGCACCTCGCTCGGCAACCTCATCCTCCACAAGCCCATCGCCGAGAAGTTCAAGGCGAAGTTCCTGGAAGGCCTCGCCAAGCTGCCCATGGGCAACCCCGTCGAAGAGGGCAACGGCGTCACCTACGGCCCCATGATGAACGCCCGCTTCGGCCAGCGCTTCCTGGAGCACTTCGAGATGGGCAAGAAGGACGGCGCCAAACTCCTCAGCGGCGGCGCGGCCTGGGACGAGAAGAACCGCGACGCCCGCGTGAAGGGCACGATTCAACACGGGACCTACATGCAGCCCGCGCTGTGGGACGGCGTGACGACGGACATGGCCCTGTTCCAGAACGAGACCTTCGGCCCCACCGTGAACTTCGTGACGGTCCCTGATTTCGAAGAAGCCATGAAGGCCGCCAACGGCACGCCCTACGGCCTCTCCAGCTCCATCTACACCGAGAACCGCCAGTGGGTGGACCAGTTCAAGAACCGCATCAGCGCGGGCATGAGCTCCATCAACAACTCCACCACCGGCGCCGAGGCCCACCTGCCCTTCGGCGGCAACGGCTGGAGCGGCAACGGCACCCGCGAGAGCGGCATCTGGGTCATTGACGCCTACACCAAGTGGCACGCCGTCAACGACGACGCCAGCGGCAAGCTCCAGCTCGCCCAGATCGAGACCAGCTACGGCGA
>CAZKIM010000049.1:0-5605 GCA_964552855.1 uncultured Solibacteraceae bacterium
GCGGTGCGGGTGAGGGTGCGGATCGTGACGGCGCTGTCGCCGAGGGCTTGCACGCCCTGCACCTGGGTGGGCTCGGTGACGCGGTCCGGCCAGTCCTTCGCCAGCTGTTCGCCCAGGGCCCGCAGCTCGGCCATGGCCTGGTCAATGTCGGCGTCGTAGCTCACGCCGATGTCCACGAGGGCCTTGGCGTAGGACTTGGACAGCACGACGACGCGGGTGATGGTGCCGTTGGGGATGAAGTGGGCGCGGCCTTCGCCATCCCGCAGCACGGTGATGCGGAGCGTCATCTTCTCCACTTCCCCGGTGTGGGCGTCATCCACGCTGATGATGTCGCCGACGCCGTACTGGTTCTCCATGAGCATGAAGAAGCCGGTGATCACATCCTTCACCAGCGCCTGGCCGCCGAAGCCGATGGCGAGACCCGCGATGCCCGCGCCCGCCAGCAGCGGCGCGATGTTGATGCCCAGCTCCTCCATCGCCATCAGCAGGAAGAAGATGACGACGAGCACCCACGCGGCGTTCATCAACACGGCGCCGAGCGTCTCGGCCCGGCGTTCGGCGTCGCTGGTGACCGTCTCGTTCCCATCGTCCACCGCCCGGCGGATGAGGCGCGTGATGAGCTTCACCGCCCATAGGAAGAGCACACAGACCACCAGCACCATGCCGAGGTGCTGGAGCATGGTCCAGCCGTGCTGATCCATCCAGTGGAGGAAGTGGTCGAAGCGCCGCGCGTCCGCCACCACCGGATCAAAGGCGGCGAGCTTCGGCGCGGGGGCGGTCCAGGTCACTTCCAGCTGGCCCAGTAGTTCTGGTTCTCCACCAGCCCTGCGGCGGGCGTGGCCTTGAGGTAGCGGGCGGTGTCCACCATGACGGCGACCTCGTCCGTGGCGTCCTTCTGGCGGCTGAGGGGGATGGCCTTCGGGTGCGGCCCATGGTGGATGCCCGTGGGATGCCAGGTGACCATGCCCGCGCCGATGCCATCGCGGCTGAAGAAGTGGCCGTCGGAGTAGAAGAGGACTTCATCGTAGTCAATGTTGCGGTGGTAGAAGGGCACGCGCATGGCGCCTTCCTCCTCCTCGAAGGGCCGCGGCAGGAAGGAGCAGATGACCGCGTTCTTCATGAGGAAGGTCGTGTGGATGCTGGGCGGCAGGTGGTAGCGTGCGCTCACGATGGGGCGGATGTCCTTCACATTGATGCGCCACACGGTGAGGTCGCCCTTCCACCCGATGGCGTCCAGCGGGTGGAAGGGGTAGAACACCTTCGTGATCTGGTTCTCGCGCTTGATGTGGACGGCCCACTCACGGCCCTTGCCCTCGTCGTAGGGCGGAATCTCAGGCGTATCAATCATCGCGGGGTCGAAGAGCGCGTTGGGCCCCAGCGCGCCGCGGTCGGGGATGGTCACTTCGCTGTGCGCCTCGACGAGCAGGTAGCGCTGCGCCTCATGGCCGGGCAGGAAGCGGTAGGTCGTGCCCCTGGGAATGACGAGGTAATCGCCCTTCGCGTAGTCCAGCGCGCCGAAGTCCGTCTCCAGGCGACCCGCGCCGGCGTGGATGTAGTAGACATCGTCGCCATCCGTGTTGCGGTAGAAGAAGTCCATCGTCGTGGGGGCGACGAAGTGCATCGCCACATCGTCGTTGTGGAGGATGCAGACGGGCGCGAAGGCCGGATCCTTGGACCCGAACATGGAGGCCTCGATGGCCCCGGCGCGCGATTCCTGAACGCCCTCGTCCCCCGCCTTGGCGGCATCGGGGAAGATCTGGTTCAAGTCGTAGCTGTGGGGTTTGAGCGGCCCCTCGATGCGCGTCCAGTCCGTGGGCGGGTGGAGGCGGTAGAGGTGGCTCACCTTGCCGTAGAAGCCCTGGCGGCCATGCTCCTCCTCGAAGGTGCCCGGCGGCAGGTCCACATGGGCCTGACGGCTGTGCGTGCCCTTGCGCAGCGGGAAGAGGGGCGTCTCGTTGCTGATCTTCATGGGGAAACCTCGTCAATCAGTCAGTCTCGGCGTAGCGCGGCGTGACGATGATCACGGGCGCGGCGACCAACCCCGAGGCCCGTGGCCCGAGGTCCGTGGCCCCTTGTTCACTCCGCCATGAAGGGATACCGATAGTCCGTGGGCGGGACGAAGGTCTCCTTGATGGATCGGGGGCTGATCCAGCGCAGGAGATTGAGGATGGAGCCCGCCTTGTCGTTGGTGCCGCTGGCGCGGGAGCCGCCGAAGGGCTGCTGGCCCACGACGGCGCCCGTGGGCTTGTCGTTGATGTAGAAGTTGCCGGCCGCGTGGCGCAGGGCCTCGAAGGCCTGCTGGATGGCGTAGCGGTCCTGGGCGAAGACGGCGCCGGTGAGGGCGTAGGGGCTCGTGCTGTCCACGGTGTGGAGCACCTCGTTCCACTTCTTCTCATCGTAGACATGGAGCGTCAGCACAGGCCCGAAGAGCTCATCGCACATGGTCTTGTATTTGGGATCTAGCGCCTCGATGATCGTGGGCCGCACGAAGTAGCCGGTGAGGTCGTCGCACTGCCCACCCACGAGGATCCGCGCGTCGTTGCTCGCGCGCGCGCCTTCGATGGCGTTCTTCTGGGTGTCGAAGCTGGCCTTGTCAATGACCGCGCCCATGAAGTTCTTGAAGTCCGCGATGTCGCCCATGGTGAGGCCCTCGACCTGGGCGATCAGCGAATCCTTGATCTTCGGCCAGAGGTTGCTGGGGATGTAGACGCGGCTCGCGGCGGAGCATTTCTGGCCCTGGTACTCGAAGGCGCCGCGCACGATGGCGGTGGTGAGCGCTTCGGCATCCGCGGAAGGGTGCGCGAGGATGAAGTCCTTGCCGCCCGTCTCGCCCACGAGGCGCGGGTAGCACTTGTAGTGATCCATGTTGTTGGCCACCGTGCGCCACATGCCGTTGAAGACACCCGTGGAGCCCGTGAAGTGGATGCCCGCGAGGTGGCTGTCGGCGAGCACCGGGTCGCCCACCGCCCGGCCCGACCCGTAGACGAGGTTGATGACGCCATCCGGCAGGCCCGCGGCCTTGAGGATGCGCATGATGAAGTGGGCGCTGTAGGCCGCCGTGGAGGCGGGCTTCCACACGACCGTGTTGCCACAGAGGGCGGGCGCGGTGGGCAGGTTGCCCGCGATGCTCGTGAAGTTGAAGGGCGTGACGGCGAAGACGAAGCCATCCAGCGCGCGGTGCTCCAGGCGGTTCCACATGCCGGGGCCGCTGATGGGCTGCTCCTTCATGAGCTGCTCGTAGTAGTGCGCGTTGAAGCGGAAGAAATCAATGAGCTCGGCGGCGCTGTCAATCTCGGCCTGGTGGGCGGTCTTGCTCTGGCCCAGCATGGTCGCGGCGTTGAGGGCATCGCGATAAGGCCCGGCCAGCAGGTCGGCGGCCTTGAGGAAGACGGCCACGCGGGCCTCCCAGGGCAGCGACGACCATTCCTTCCGCGCGTGCATGGCGGCGTGGATGGCCTGCTTCACCTCGGCTTCCGCGCCCAGGTGGAAATCCGCGAGCACATGGCGGTGGTTGTGCGGCATGACGGCCTGGGAGACCTTGCCCGTGTGGACCTCATGCCCGTTGATGACGCAGGGCAGGTCCATCCGCTGATCCGCGAGGACCTTCAGCGTGGCCTGGAGGCTCTTCCGCTCCGGCGACCCGGGCGTGTAGCCCTTCACCGGCTCGTTGACGGGCGTGGGGACTTTGTAGATGCCGAGGGACATGGGGGCTCCAGGACTGTTCATTCTACGGCTACCGGCTTCCGACCACCGGCTACCAAAAACAAAGGGCCGCACGGCGGCGGCCCTTGGGCGGATGGGGGTAGGCCCTACATCTGGTCTTTGAGGCCCTTGGCAACCTTGAACACGACCTTGCGGCCCGCGGGGATGGCGATGCTTTCGCCGGTCTTGGGGTTGCGGCCCATCTTGGCCTTGGTGGCGCGGACCTCGAAGGTGCCCAGGCCGAAGAGGTTCACCCGCTCCTCCGCGAGCAGCGTCTCCACCACATGGTCCCGCAGATCATCCAGGATGGCCTTCGCGCGGGCCTTGGAAAGGTCGTGGCGGTCGGCGATCCGGGCGGACAGCTCCATGAGGCCGATGGTGGCGGGCTTGGTGGTCTTGGCCATGTCAATGCTCCAGGAAGCCGCCTTTCGCAAGGCGGACCATCCTCCAGCTTGCCTCGGAAGGCGGGGAATGGCCAGGATTATTTGGACCCAAATGGAAAGCGCCCCGTGCGGGGCGCTTCCTGGAAGCGGCTGAAGGTCATTCGGCCGATTCGGCCACGACCTCGAGCTTCACATCGGCGGCGACGCCGCTGTAGAGCTTCACATGGGCCGTGAAGGCGCCCAGATCCTTGATGTGGGGCAGGCTGATGGCCTGCTTGTCCACGGTGAAGCCCTTCTGGCGGAGCAGGTCGGCCACTTCGGCGTTGGTGACGGAACCGAAGAGGTGGCCGTTGTCGCCCACCTTCTTGACGGACTTGAGGACGGTCTCGTCCAGCTTCGCCTTGAGCTCGAGGGCCGCGGCGTGCTCCTGGACACGGAGCTTCTGCGCGCGCTCCTTCTCCAGCTCGATCTGGCGCTTGTTGCCGGCGGTGACGGGCAGGGCCAGCTTCTTGGGGAGCAGGAAGTTGCGGGCGTAGCCGTCCTTCACGCTCACCACATCGCCGCGGCTGCCGAGGTTGAGGACATTTTCGACCAGGAGGATTTCCATGGGTTTCCCTTATGGGTTGGATCCGGCCAGCGGGAATCGCGTTCCCCTGTCTGGTTAGGCGGCGCTGAAATCAGGGCGCCGTCAGGGCATGAGCCTTGTCCCCAGGTGGGTTAGGCCGGAACATTCAGTCTATCCTATCGGCACCCAACCGCCAGCACGAATGCCGGAGCGCCCATGAGCCAGCCCGAGAAGCGTGACAGCCGCCGCGTGGTCCTGCCCGGAAACCCCCAGGTGCGCTTCCGCGCGGCGGGCCAGCTCTTCGACCGCATTCCCCTGGCCAACCTCAGCCACGGCGGCTGCCTCGCCATGGTGCCCTTCCAGGAAGCCGGCTCCCTCTGCCTGGATATGCCCATCACCGAGCTGGTGCTCTTCCACCCCGGCCTCACCGCCAACCCCATCACCGCCCGGGTGGCCTGGACCATGGCCCACGCCGAAGGCGACCAGGTGGCCGTGGGCTTCCAGTTCCATGAGATGGCCAGCGACACCCGCATCGCCCTCGTCGCCGTGGTGGATTCCGCGATCCTGGAAAGCGCGCGGCGCTGACGCCTCAGTAGAAGCTCTCGATCCCCTTCGCCACTTCTTCGAGCATGGCTTCGGTCATCTCGGGGAAGACGGGGATGCTCAGCACTTCGGCGGCGGCGCGTTCGCTTTCGGGGAACTGGCCCTTCTTGAAACCGAGATCCGCGAAGCAGGGCTGCTCGTGGAGGCAGATGGGGTAGTAGATGGCCGATCCGACGCCGCGCTGCTTGAGGTGGGCCTGCAGCGCGTCGCGCTGGCCATCCTTCACGCGGAGCGTGAACTGGTTGTAGATGTGGCGGCCTTCGGGCACCACTTCCTTGGGCAAGAGGATGGGGCCGCCGTCCAGTTTGGCGAGGCGGCCGTGATACCAGCTCGCGTGCTTGCGGCGGCCTTC
>CAZKIM010000049.1:5705-9735 GCA_964552855.1 uncultured Solibacteraceae bacterium
GATGGCGGGCATCTCCGCCAGCTGGCCGAAGAGGTGGACAGGCATGATGGCCTTGGTGCGCGGCGTGATGGCGGCTTCCACCAGCGCGCCGGTCGTGTTGAAGGTGGCCGGGTCCAGATCCACGAAGACCGGCTTGGCGCCCAGGCGGGAGACGACGCCCGCGGTGGCGAAGAAGGTGAAGGTGGGCACGATCACTTCATCGCCCGCGCCGATGCCGAGCGCCATGAGGGCGACCAACTGGGCATCGGTCCCGCTGCTCATGCCCACCGCGAAGGACGCGCCCGCGTAGGCCGCCAGCTCCGCTTCCAGGCCCTTCACATGCTCGCCGAGGATGAAGGAGGAGCGATCAATGAGCCCCGCGAGGCCATCAAGCACCTGGGCCTTCACGGCGGCGTTCTGCGGCGCGAGATCGAGCATCGGGACGGACATCTCAGGCCTCCTCGTCCGCTTCGTCGGGCTCGCGGACTTCGCCCGTCTTCACCGGCCGCATGAGCGGGAAGAGGATCACATCGCGGATGCTCGCGCTGTTGGTGAGCAGCATGACGAGGCGGTCCATGCCAATGCCTTCGCCTCCGGTGGGGGGGAAGCCGTGCTCGAGCGAGGTGACGAAGTCCTGGTCCAGCATCATGGCCTCGTCGTTGCCGCTGTCGCGCTCGTCCATCTGGGCCTGGAAGCGGCCCAGCTGTTCGATGGGATCGTTCAACTCGGAGTAGGCGTTCGCCAGTTCCATGCCGCCCACGAAGAGCTCGAAGCGGTCCACGAAGCGGTCGTCGTTGGGCAGCGTCTTGGTGAGCGGGCTCAGCTCGATGGGGTAGTCGGTGATGAAGGTGGGCTGGAGCAGCTGCTTTTCCGCGTGGTGCTCGAAGAGATCGCCGAGCAGCACCCCGGCCGTCTTCGTGTCCGCGTCCTCGATGTGGGCCTGCTTCGCCAGGGTGCGGATGCCCGGCTCGGATTCCAGCGCGGCGCGGTCCACCTTGCCGTATTCGGCGATGGCGTCTTTGAGCGTGAGACGGCGGAAGGGCGCCTGCCAGCTGATCATCGCCCCGCCCCAGGGCAACTCGGTGGTGCCTAGGATGTCCTTGGCCAGCGTGGAGCAAAGGCTTTCGGTGATGGCCATCATGTCCCGCAGATCCTCGCCCGCGGAGTAGAACTCCATCATCGTGAACTCGGGATTGTGGCGGACCGAGAGGCCTTCGTTGCGGAAGTTGCGATTGATCTCGAAGACCTTGTCGAAGCCGCCGACGATGAGGCGCTTCAGATAGAGCTCCGGCGCGATGCGGAGGTAGAGCGGAATGTCGAGGGCGTTGTGGTGCGTGACGAAGGGCCGCGCCGTCGCGCCGCCGGGAATGGGCTGCATCATCGGCGTCTCGACTTCGAGGTACCCGCGCCCTTCCATGAAGCGGCGCGTGGCGGAGAGGATCTTCGAGCGCACGCGGAAGACCTTCAGCACCTCGGGGTTCGAGATCGTGTCCAGGTAACGCTGGCGGTAGCGCAGCTCCTTGTCCTGGAGGCCATGCCACTTCTCGGGCAGGGGCAGCAGCGCCTTGGTGAGGAACTGGATCGCCTCGCCCTTCACGGTGAGCTCGCCCGTGCGCGTGCGCATGACCGAGCCCGTCACGCTGAGGAAGTCGCCGAGATCGAGCAGGCGCACGATCTCCCACTCGGTTTCCGTCAATGCGTCCTTGCGGAGGTAGGCCTGGAGCTTGGCGCCGTTCTCGAAGAGGTGGAGGAAGGCGGTCTTGCCCTGATCCCGGTAGGAGACGATGCGGCCCATGACCGACACCTTGGGCGCGGCGGCTTCCAGCTCCTCGGCCGTGGCGTTGGCGTGCGTCGCCAGCACCTGTTCCAGCCCGTGGGTGCGCGCGGCTTTCGCCGGATAGGCTTCCACGCCCAGGGCGCGGAGCTTGGAAAGCTTCTCCTCCCGCGCCTGCCGGTACTGGTTGGATTCCATTCGCGCCTCCGGGCCGAACTCCCAGTCTAGCGGGGAGCTACGCGGGCTCCACGAGCAGGAGGCCCAAGGACTCCTCGGCCAGGGGCGTGGCCTTCAGCGTCCGCCCCCCCACCGAGAAGGTGAAGGCCGCGCCCACCGCGCCGTCGGCGGCGGGGGCGGGAATGGCGCTCCACGCGGCTTGAGCCTCCGCCTCGCCGCCATGGATGACCGCGCCCTTCGCGGGCAGGCCGACCGCTTCCCATCCCGGTGTCGCCTCTGTCACGAGTCCCGTGACACGCTCGGCCAGCGCGGCCGCGCCCCGCATCGTGCGCCACGCGCGGCGGTAGCGGCCGTAGTGGAAGGTGAGATCCTTCCGGGTCGTCTCCAACTCGTCCTCGAGGCGGATGGTCTTGCGCCAGAAGCGGTGCGCCAGGATCGCCGTGAAGATCAGCGCGATCACCACCACGAGCAGGCCGCGGTCGAAGGGCCGGGCGGCGGCGTCCAGGAGAAGCAGGGGGAAGGTGGCGTTCATCACCTTAGAGTAGCGGCCCTTGCTGGTAGAGTTGGGCATGAGGCCGGCCGCGCGTGGCGCGGGGCCCCAGCCGGGGGACCGTCATGACGAAGTTGAAGCAGAGGCTCCAGGAGCGGATCGAGGCCGAGCGCCCCCGGGCCGCGCGGCTCAACAAGGAGTTCGGCCAAGTCGTCATTGATCAGGTGACCATCGGCCAAGCCCTCGGCGGCGCGCGGGATGTGAAGTGCCTCGTGACGGACATCTCCTACCTGGACCCGCAGGAAGGCATCCGCATCCGCGGCAAGAACATCCCCGAAACCTTCGCCAGCCTGCCCAAGGGCGCGGGCGCGGAGTACCCGTCGGTGGAATCCTTCTGGCATTTCATCCTCACCGGCGAGGCGCCGAACGCGGACGAGGTGGAGGAGATCGAGGCCGACTTCAAGTACCGCGCGAAAGTTCCGCCCTATGTGTTCGATGTGATCCGCGCTCTGCCCAAGGACACGCACCCGATGGTGATGCTGTCCGCGGCCGTGCTCTCCATGCAGCGCGAGAGCAAGTTCACGCACTTTTACCACCACGGCTTCAAGAAGGACCGCGCCTGGGAGACGATGTACGAGGACGCCTCCGACCTCGTCGCGCGCCTGCCGGAGATCGCGGCCTTCATCTACCGCTGGAAGTACCGGAACGGCAACATCATCGCGCCGGACACCAAGCTCGACTTCGGCGGCAACTTCGCGCACATGATGGGCTTCGCCAAGCCCTACGACGATGTGGCGCGCATGTACTTCATCCTCCACAGCGATCACGAGGTGGGCAACGCCTCCGCGCACACGACGCACCTCGTCGGGTCCACGCTGAGCGACGCCTACTATTCGCTGGGCGCGGGCCTGTGCGCCCTCGCGGGACCGCTCCACGGCCTCGCCAACCAGGAAGTCCTGGACTGGATCCAGAAGTTCAAGGAGAAGCTCGGCGGCGCCGAGCCCACCGAGGACAATGTGAAGGCCGCGCTGTGGGACACGCTCAATTCCGGCCAGGTCATCCCGGGCTACGGCCACGCGGTGCTGCGCCGCACGGATCCGCGCTTCGAGGCCCAGTTCCAGTTCGCCGAGAAGCATCTGCCGGATGACGCGCTCTTCAAGCTCGTGAAGACCATCTACAAGGTGGCGCCCGGCGTGCTCACCGAGCAGGGCAAGACCAAGAACCCCTGGCCCAATGTGGACGCGGCCAGCGGCATGATCCAGTGGCATTACGGGCTGCGCGAATACGACTTCTACACCGTCCTCTTCGGCGTGGGCCGCGCCATCGGCGTGCTCGCCAATCTCGTGTGGGATCGCGCCCTGGGCTACCCCCTAGAGCGCCCCAAGTCCGTCACCACCGACATGCTGGAAAAGTGGGCGGCCGCGGGCGGCGCGAAGGAATAAGCGAACCTTCACGGCCCTCGCTCCATCTATGCTTGGAGCCGCCATGTTGATCCCGCCCGCCCTCCAGCAACCCGCCGCCAAGCCTTCGGAAGCGACGCTCGCCGCCCTGCTCCAGAAGCGCGGGGCGGTGATCGCGCTCACCCGCAAGCCCCTCGGCGCGCTCTACGG